>CBDTUI010000026.1:0-26694 GCA_965363765.1 uncultured Acidimicrobiia bacterium | reverse complement strand
TCACCAATATATAACGATGTTTAGTCTTGTTTGAAAATAACTTACGCTAGGCGGTATTGGGTCGACATAGGACTAGATATGGCGGATCGTATGGGCAAGCGTCGATCCACCGACTAGTTTATTGAAACGCTCTTCGCGAGCGTTCACATGGAGGAATAATGAAAAGACGTCTATCCCTATTCTCGTTGCTACTGGCCTTTGCGCTTGTAGCGGCGGCATGCGGTGGTGCAGCCACCACGACAACCGCAGCCGCAGGCGGAGAGACTCCGACGACCACGGTCGCTGCGAGTCCTGACACCACCCAACCAGCTGAGCCATCTCCCGACTTCATGGGCGCGGTGCTTGACGCCGGCGGCTGTGATTATGGAGGCAAGGTTTCAACAATCACCGCCGTCGACGAGCTGACTGTTCAGTTCGATCTGTGCTCGCCTGATGCGGCCTTCTTGCCGAAGCTCGCCTTTGGCGTGTTCGGCATTCAGCCGTCGGAGCATCTCGAGGCCACCGGTGGTGCGCCACTCGATAATCCGATCGGAACTGGCCCGTATGCGTTGCAAGAGTGGGTCCGGGGTGACTCGGTCATCTTCTCCCGCAACGACGCCTACTACGGTGAACTGGCTCCATCGGCCACAGCGGTACTGCGTTGGGCCACTGAGAGCGCTGGTCGCTTGCTGGAACTCCAGTCCGGTCAAGTTGACGGAATCACCTTCCCTGGGACCGAAGACCTCGCAACCATCGAGGCCGATCCAAACTTGGTCCTACTCGACAAGCCAGAACCGAACATCTTCTACATGGGCTTCACGAACACCTTTGCCCCATGGGACGATGTCAATGTTCGTAAGGCCGTAGCACTTGGGATCGATCGTCAGAGGATCGTCGACACGTTCTACCCGGCCGGATCCGAAACGGCTTCACACTTCACGCCTTGTTCTGTTGAGAACGGTTGTGAAGGTGACTCGTGGTACGACTTCGATGTTGACGCTGCCAAGGCACTTCTTGCTGAAGCGGGACTAGCAGACGGGTTCGACACGAAAATTTACTACCGTGACGTAACCCGTGGCTACCTGCCGACACCAGGCGACGTCGCTGCTGACATTCAGGATCAGTTGAAGAACAACCTGAATATCAACGCCGAGGTTGTCGTCGTGGAGTCTGGTGAGTTCATCCAGACTTCGTCGGCTGGCGGCTACGACGGTATTCATTTGCTTGGCTGGACCGGTGACTACCCGCACGTGACCAACTTCCTTGACTTCCACTTTGCGGAATCGAACGCTCAGTTCGGCGACCCGTACCCTGAAATCTTTGGACCGTTGGACACAGCTTCGAAGTTGGCGAGTGCCGAAGAAGCAGCTCCGCTCTATGCCGAAGCCAACAACGCCATCAAAGAGCTTGTGCCGATGGTGCCGATCTCGCACTCATTAGCGAACTATGCCGCACTGGCATCGGTCGAGGGTGCGTACGCTCCGCCATGGGGTGACGTGCAATTCAGCCTATGGAACAACGGCAAGGACACGATCGTGTTCATGCAGGGCAACGAGCCCATCTCGTTGTACTGCGCTGATGAGACCGATGGTGAGTCGTTGCGAGCCTGTGGCCAGATCATTGAGGGGCTGTATTCGTACGCTCCAGATGGTTCGGTGCAGCCGCAGTTGGCGACCGAGTGTGTGGCCAACGAAGACTCGACCAGCTGGACGTGTAACTTGCGCTCCGGTGTCGTTTTCCACGATGGTTCGGCCTTCGATGCCAACGATGTAGTGGCAACGTTCGCTGCTGGGTTGGACGCAGATTCGCCGCTGCACTCCGGTAACAGCGGTGTGTTCGAGTACTACGACTACCTGTGGGGCTTGATCAACGCAGGTGAGTAGTCAGTAAAAGTAATCCAGTTATCTACGAAGGGGGAGGCCGAGCGCCTCCCCCTTCCTCTATCCTGACCGTCCGTGATCAACTACATCGTTCGACGTATCTTGCTCGCCATCCCCGTCCTGTTCGGTATCGTGCTGGTGGTGTTTTTGCTGATTCGGGCCATTCCAGGTGACCCGTGCAGCTCGTTGCTTGGCGAGCGTGCGACTGAGGCCGCTTGCGAACGGTTCAACGAAGCGAACGGACTCAATGAGCCCGTCATAACCCAGCTTGTCGTGTACATGAAGAACGTTGCGACGTTCAACCTTGGAGAGTCGGTTCGGTTCTCAAGACCTGTCAACCAGATGCTCATCGAACGCCTTCCGTTGACAACCGAACTGGCGCTAATTGGATTGGCCATCGCCGTACTCGTTGGCGTGCCACTTGGAGTCCTGGCAGCCCGGCGGCACAACTCCCTCGCCGACACGGCAACGATGGCATTCGCCAACGTCGGAGTTTCGATGCCGGTTTTTTGGCTGGGCCTGATGCTGGCATATGTGTTTGCGCTCGTCCTGCGCGACACACCGTTTGCGCTCCCACCGTCAGGACGGCTCAGCGCCGGGGTGTTCTCGACCCCCTACTTTGAGGTATGGGGGTGGAACCTCGAACCGGGGAGCCTTACGGCCAAAACCCACGAGTACGTTGCCAATCATTACATCTTCAACAATCTCATTACCGGGCAATGGCCGGTCTTTTGGGATGCCATAAAACACATGATCCTCCCGTCGGTGGCGCTCGCCACCATCCCGCTGTCGATCATCGCCCGCATCACACGCAGTTCGCTGCTTGAGGTCATGGGCAAGGACTACATCCGGACCGCCCGGGCCAAAGGAGTCGGGGACGCTTCAGTGGTCGGCAAACACGCATTCAGGAATGCCTTGCTACCCGTCGTGACGATCGTCGGTCTCCAGTTGGGTGCGTTGCTGGGCGGAGCCGTCCTCACCGAGACAGTCTTCAACCTGGCGGGGGTTGGCCGGGCGTTGTTCGACGCCATCCAAGGTCGCGACTACGCCATCGTGCAGGGCTTCACGGTGGTGATTGCGGCGGGTTATGTCCTGGTGAACCTGCTCGTCGATTTGTCTTATGCCTATCTCGACCCAAGGATCCGCCTCGAATGAAAATGATGAGCCGCCGGGAGGCCCTAGAGCAACTTGAAGCAGAAGCTGCCAACTCGGAGCGCCTCTTCGAGAAACCACTTACCCAGTGGCGACTGGCATTGCGGCGCTTTCGAGGAAGAAGATCCGGGATGATTGGACTAGGCATTGTGGTGTTCCTGATCCTGGTTGCACTGTTTGCGCCCCTCATCGCCCCGTACGGTCCCACGGACATCCTCATCGGCGAGGAGGACGTCAGTCGATACGGCCCGCCCTGTATCCATCTGCTCGGCTGTGATCAGGCAGAACCACAGCACATTTTGGGACTCGATGGCAACGTACGTGACGAGTTCTCGCGGGTGATCTACGGATCGCGAGTAAGCCTGACATTGGGATTCTTTACGGTCACGTTGGCCCTTTTGGTGGGAGCGACCATCGGAGCGCTCGCCGGCTACCTGGGCGGTTGGTTCGACAACATATCGATGCGCTTCATGGACGTTATTCTCGGATTCCCCTCACTTTTGCTGGCGATCGCCATCGTGGCCGTCCTCGGTCCGGGGTTGAGGAACGCGCTCATCGCCATTGCCATTGTGACGATCCCTCAATACGCGCGGGTTATGCGCGCCCAAGTGCTTGGCTTGAAGGAGGCCGACTACGTGTCGGCCTCCCGGGCGCTCGGGGCCACACCGTTCCAGATTCTCACCCGCCGGGTGCTCCCGAACGCATTGACGCCCCTGGTCGTTCTGGCCACGCTCGGAGTAGCGACGGCAATTCTTGAAGCAGCCGGCCTGTCGTTTCTCGGCCTTGGCGCTCAGCCACCGATGGCCGAGTGGGGATCGATGCTCGCTTCGGAACGAAATCAGGTCTTCACCGCACCCCACCTGGTTTTCTTCCCCGGGCTGGCAATCATGCTGACGGTGCTGGGCTTCAACCTCATGGGCGATGGACTCCGTGACGCCCTCGACCCCACGTTGAACCGATGAACGAACCGTTGCTGGAGATTCGCGGGCTCAAGACTCATTTCGACACGCGCGATGGCGTCGTCAAGGCGGTCGATGGTGTCGATCTCAAAGTCGACCGCGGCCAAGTTCTCGGCGTGGTTGGAGAGTCGGGCTGTGGAAAATCAGTGACGGCTCTCTCGATCATCGGCCTGATTTCTCACCCGGGCGAAATCGTCGCCGGTGAAGTCCTGTTCAATGGTGAGAACCTGGCCACGATGAAGAAGCGTCAACTCCGCGAACTACGGGGTGACCACATCTCGATGATCTTCCAGCAGCCGGGATCGGCGCTGAATCCTGTCTACCGGGCGGGCGCACAGATCAAAGAGGTGTTCGAGCTACACCGTGATTGGGCGAAGGACGTCGAGGACGAGAAGGTCATCGAAATGCTCGCCAAGGTCGGGATACCCGATCCGAAGCGTCGAGCGGCCGCATATCCCCACGAACTGTCGGGCGGCATGGCCCAGCGGATCATGATTGCGATGGCGTTGGCGTGTGAGCCCGAACTTTTGATCGCCGACGAACCGACCACGGCTCTCGACGTCACCATTCAGGCCCAGATCCTCGACCTCATGCGAGACCTGCAACGAGAGTCGAATACGGCCGTCGTCCTCATCACCCATGACCTCGGGGTGGTTGCCGAGATGGCCCACGAGGTTGCCGTGATGTACGCCGGTGAGGTCGTCGAACAGACCAACGTGCGTCGTATCTTCAGTGAACCGTTGCACCCGTACACGCAGGGACTGGTCGGCTCGATCCCGGTTTTGGGGCAGCTAAAGGAGCGCCTCGACACGATTCCGGGAGTAGTGCCATCACTCATCGACCTGCCGACCGGGTGCCGATTCGCCTCTCGCTGCGTCGCCCGCGTTCAGAACAACCTCGAGATTTGCACACGCGTTAAGCCGCAGCTGCAGGAGGTTTCGCCTGGCCACAACGTACGGTGTTGGCTGTACCAGGAGGAGGACGACGGTGCCTGAGAACCTGGTCGAAATTCGAAACCTGGTGAAGAACTTCCCGGTCAAGGGGGGCCTGCTTCATCGGGAGGTGGCAACCGTCAACGCGGTAGCCGGTGTTGATTTAGACATCCGGCGTGGGGAAACCATCGGACTCGTCGGCGAGTCTGGGTGCGGAAAAACCACCCTGGCGAGAATCCTCGTTCGGTTACTCGAGCCGACATCCGGGTCAATAAGCTTCGACGGCCAGGATATCTCTCACTTAAAGGGGAATGCTCTCAAGCCGTTTCGGAAACGAGTCCAGATCGTTTTTCAGGATCCGTACTCCTCGCTCGATCCCCGCGCTCAGGTTGGTGAGGCGATTGCCGAAGGGCTGCGGATTCATGGCGTGTCCGATAAGGACGAACGTCACGAACGCGTCAAGGCGATGTTGGAGCTAGTCGGTCTGCAACCGAGCCACACGGGACGGTACCCACACGAGTTTTCCGGTGGCCAGCGGCAGCGAATCGGGATCGCCCGAGCGCTGATTTTGAATCCAGATCTGGTGGTTGCCGACGAACCAGTCTCAGCATTGGACGTTTCTGTCCAAGCGCAGGTCCTCAATCTTCTCAAGGAGATCCAGGGCGAACTTGGCTTGACCCTCCTGTTCGTCGCCCACAACCTGGCGGTCGTCGAGCATATTTCGAACCGGGTAGCGGTCATGTACCTGGGGCGGATCGTCGAGTTGACCGATCGAGACACGCTGTATCGCAATCCACTGCACCCCTACACCGAGGCGTTGTTGTCAGCTATTCCGATTCCCGACCCTGATCGGCCGCGGGATCGTCAGATCCTGGCCGGAGAAATTCCCTCACCGATCGACCCGCCGAATGGATGTCATTTCCATCCGCGGTGTCCTATCGCGCAGAAGGGCTTGTGTGACGTCACCGATCCCCGCCTTGAGCCTCCCGGCGGGCTCCATCAGGTCGCCTGCCACCTGCGTGTCGCAAGCCCCGCTTCGTCGACGTAAACGCTGGCTAATAGCTGGCGCCACGAATCGTGGCGGTGAGGTCCGAACCCGGTTCGTAGGCGATACAGCGGACGTTATGGTCGCCAGTATCCCATGCAGTCGACGTTGGTAGCGCAACGTCATAGAACAGTTCCGATTCGTAGTAGTTGATACCGACGTACTCCTCGAACGCATCGTCGCAGTTGGTCGTGATCCAGGCATCGTTGTAGCTCGGGTACGAGTCGCCGAGCCACGGCCACAGTCCAAACACCTCGTGAGAATGCGGGTCCGAACAAGCAGTCTGCCCGGTTGGGTCGCCAGCGTCGAAACACGTCCCGATTGGATGGTCGACCGTCAACTGCGTGCGGGGAGTGTTGTCGTCGATAACTGACTGAAACTCCTCTGACCCGGCGACGGTGCGAAAAAACGAAATACCGGCGATAACGGCGAGGCCGACGAGTACGAGAAACCCGATTCCGATTCCGATAGCGACTTTGGCACCTGTCGACATCCCAGTTTTGAGTGGTCCCGCTTGAACCGATCCGGAGCTGTTCCAGGTAGGAGCCTGCTGTTGGGTGGACACTGCTACCTGGGGAGGATCCCACCGTGCTTCCGGCGAGGGCGGGAGTGGCGGAGGCAGCTCCGCGGTACCGGTGGCGCCGCCGATGTTGCCGCTCGGTGCCGGAGAACCCGAAGCCTGAAACGGGTCAGGGGCGCCACCATCAGTGGATTGGGGCGTCCCGCAGTCGGGACAAGCCTCGGTAGGGCTGGCCGGCTCCCACGGGTGCCGACAGTTCGTGCAAATGTTCATGTTTTGTGTATCGGCACGCAGTAGGGGCTCATTTAATGTTTAGCGTTCCGGAAGGTAGCCGGTCTGGCCGTCGAGTTGTTCACGGATGATGTCCATCTGCCCGAGGTGGCGAGCCGTTTCGTCGATCATGTGCACGATCACCCAGCGCAGAGAGCGGTCCTTGTTGTTGTGCGTGCCGGTGACGCCGAGGCTGTTTTGGGCTTCGATGACCCGGTTGGATTCGGCCACCGCCGTGACGTAGAGATTCGAGACTGCTTCGATTGAGTCATCCGGGTCGATATGCCAGTCGGCATCGGGATCTGCCTCGCTCCATGGGTATTCGATCGTGGCCCCGCCAATAAACTCGGAGAACCACCAACGCTCAACCCAAGCCAGGTGTTTGACGGTTCCGAGCAGGCTGGTTCCAGAATCGACTGTCGATTTCCCCCGGAGCTCTGCTGATAGATCCTTGAGCTTCCATAGGACCAGGTAACGCTGCTGGTCGAGGATCGTGAGCAGCGTGTCGCGTTCGTTGGCGACATGCGGGGGTTCGGGAAACGTCAGCATGTCGGGACCTTAGGCGGTACGCGCTGGATATGGATGCAAATATTTGGTCTTGACGGAGCCGCCCGACGTGGCATACTTCGCAGGTACTTATCAAGAGCGGTGGAGGGACAGGCCCTTTGAAACCGCGGCAACCAGTTCGGCTGGTGCCAATGCCTGATCGATGAGAAAGGGTTACCAGATGACCGATCCGCGTTCCGCCACCATGATGTGTTGTGCCATGCCGTGCTCCCGAGTGGTCCGTTTCGTGTGATGGATGCCGCTACCCGGGAGAGAACCCCAACCGGCGACCGTCCACCACACCTAACAACTTAAGGAACCCGAGCATGAGCGATTACCGCTACGAAACCCTGCAAGTCCACGCCGGCCAAGACCCAACTCCGGGCACCAACGCCCGAGCTGTACCCATCTACCAGACCACTTCGTACACCTTTGACGATTCGGACCACGCCGCCCGGCTGTTCGGTCTCCAGGAGTTTGGCAACATCTACACCCGGATTATGAACCCGACTACTGACGTGTTCGAAAAGAGAATTGCCGCGCTCGAAGGGGGAGTGGCGGCGGTCGCCACGTCATCGGGCCAAGCAGCTCAGCTCCTGGCGATTACGACCATCGCCCAAGCGGGTGACGAGATCGTCTCCTCCAGTTATCTGTATGGGGGCACGTACAACCAGTTCAAGGTCGCCCTGCCCCGCCTCGGGATTAATGTCAAGTTCGTCGAAGGGGTCAATCCTGCCGACTTCGAAGCGGCGATCACCGACAAGACCAAGGCACTCTATGTGGAGTCCATCGCCAACCCTGAGTACGTCGTTCCTGATTTCGAGGCATTGGCTGAAGTGGCCCATCGCAACGGGATTCCTCTGATCGTTGACAACACCTTCGGATGCGCCGGGTTTATCGCTAAGCCCATCGCCCATGGGGCGGACATTGTCGTGGCTTCTGCCACCAAATGGATCGGCGGTCACGGGACGTCGATTGGGGGAGTGGTGGTCGACTCGGGGAATTTCGACTGGCGAAGCGATAAATTTCCGCTGTTCACGGAGCCATCGCCGGGATATCACGGCCTGGTGTTCTCGGATGTGTTCGGTCCCGAAGGTGCATTTGGCAACATTGCGTTCGCCATCCGAGCCCGGGTGGAAGGGTTGCGTGACTTTGGGGCGGCTCAATCGCCATTCAATTCGTTCCTGCTCATCCAAGGCCTCGAAACGTTGTCGCTGCGGGTGCAGCGCCATGCCGACAATGCCCTCGAGCTCGCCAGGTGGCTGGATGCCCGAGACGATGTCGCCTGGGTGAACTACCCGGGCCTCGACACGCATCGTTCCCATGCAACTGCCACGAAGTATCTGACCAACGGGTACGGGGCGGTTCTCAGCTTCGGGGTGGTCGGTGGCTACGAGGCGGCGAAATCGTTCATCAACAATGTTCGGTTGGCGAGTCATCTCGCCAATGTTGGGGATGCAAAAACGCTCGTGATCCATCCCGCATCGACGACCCATCAGCAGCTGTCAGAAGCAGAACAGGTAACGGCTGGAGTTCGTTCGGACCTGGTCCGCATTTCGGTGGGGATCGAACACATAGAAGATATCAAGGAGGACATCGCGCAGGCCCTCGCAGCGGCGCGTCAACCGGTTTCCGTTTGACGTCTGGCGAGACGGCGGGGGCGATGACGGCCCCCGCCTAGGCTGTTTTTCTCATGATCGATCCAGACACGCTGCCGAGCTCCACCGAGTTCTACGACCTTCCCAGCGAGTTGCTGCCGTTCAAACTCCAGAACGGTGAGACGCTGCCTGAAGTACGGTTGGCGTATCAGATGTACGGGACCCCGAATGCTGATCGATCCAACGTCATTCTCCTGTTCCATGCTCTGACGGGGAGCCAGAATCCGTCCGGCATCAACCCACAGGTTCCCGGAGTCGAACTGTGGAGCGAAGAGTGCCAGGTGGGCTGGTGGCGTGGATGGATCGGCCCTGGCCGGACGATCGACACTGACCGGTTTGCCGTTGTCTGCGTTAACTATCTCGGCGGTTGTTATGGCTCGACCGGCCCGACTTCCACCAACCCGGCGACCGGCGTGCCATACGGCGGCCTATTCCCTGAGGTGACATTTTCGGATATTGTCGACTCGCAAATGCTTCTCCTCGATCACCTCGGAATCGAGAAACTGCACACGGTGATTGGTCCGTCAGTCGGCGGCATGATGTGTGTGAGCCTTGCGACGCGCTATCCGGACCGGGTCGAGCGGGTCGTGCCGGTCGCTTCGGGATTGTTCACGTCCTCCTTGCAGTTCTTGTACAACTTCGAACAGACCAATGCCATCCTGAACGATCCCAATTTCAACGGCGGGGACTACCACGGGCGGCCCAAGCCAGACCAGGGCCTGGCCCTAGCGCGGATGATCGGCCACAAGACCTTCGTCTCACTTGATGCCATGAAGTCCCGGGCCCGAGGCGAGGTTATCGACGGTGTCGGGCCTGAGGGCTATCAGATTCGGTCGCCGCTTGAGTCCTACATGTGGCATCAGGGACGAAAGTTCCTCGACCGGTTCGATGCCAACACCTATATCAGGCTGATGACCGCTTGGCAGCACTTCGACTTGCTTGAAGAAGCCGGAGCGACCGATATGACCACTTTGCTGAAGCGCTCCCGGCCACACCGTTACCTGCTCTTTTCCATCGACTCCGACGTCTGTTATTACCCGGAGGATCAGGCCATCATGCTGGACGCTCTTCGCGATGCAGGGGTACCAGCACGCCGCGTCCTTGTATCGTCAGAAAAAGGCCATGATTCCTTTTTACTGGAGCCAGAGTTATACGCCGATGTACTCAACGAGTTCTTGGCTTAGGAGCGATCAGGTCCGCAGGTGCGGGGCAACATCCGTTTCGTAGACGGCATGCCGATCGGTAGCCAACTTGGAGAAGACGAGTTTGCCGTCGACGGTCACCTCAAAAACCCCGCCCCGGGACGGAATGAGATGGATGTCGTATCTCTGCCCGAACTCTTCGAAAATATCCTCAACCATGCTCACGGCACGGGGGGTATAGTCTCAGGCCCGGCAGAACTCAATGCTGATGGGGGTCATGGCCTTTGATCATAACGAAACCAGGCGATATGGGAGAAATCCCGTACCAACCGCCAATGTTGGGGGTTGTGCGCACGGGCGTCGGCCTGCCGGGCCTTCGGCCTCTGGGGAATCGACCCCAAAGCGCCTGATTCTCGAAATTTGCAGCTGCTGGGCAACTTGCTAAAAACTGGGACGAGATGAGACGTCGCCTGCTGGCTGATCGCTAGGTTGCTCCTCTTCGAGGGGACCGCCGATCTCATCGTCGAGCGGCCAACCGTTTCGCCAACATCCGTCAAGACCCTTGGTCTGCTGCATCATGACCGGGGCAAGGTCGCCCGGAGCAGTGCACTCGACATGGCCATGTTTGAGTCCATGGCCGACCTCGTGGTTGATCACGTAGATCTGATACACCCATAGGTCTCCGGCGTAGTCATCGGTCCCGGTCTCCCACCGCCAGACGTTGATCATTGCTCGATGGGCGTCCCAGCACGAATAGATGCCAGCCGTGTTGAGGGGTTGGCAACGCTCGTCAGTTGTCTTCGGTGAAGCGAGCGTGACCCGGAAAGACGGTTCCCCGACGTCGACTCGCTGTACCGCGAATCCTTCACGACCACCCCACGAGCGCGGGTCGCTCAGTACTGCGTGGACCCGGTCTGCGAAACAGGCGGGGTCGATGCCAAGGCCCTCTTCGACCTCCACTATGTACGTCTTGACCGGTGCGTCAGACGACGGGGTAGTAGCGCCGGGGACGACGACGAGGTCCCCGGTCGGTTCGTCAGGCGCACTCGTCGCGCAGGAGGCATCAACGACCGGTTGCGGTGGCTCGTCCTCAGCTGATGGGTCAACCAGCGATGGAGCGAGGGTGGTCGACGCGACCGGGGTCCCGGTAGTGCTGGGGACGTCCAACGAGTCGGCAGATGGGACCGCTTGAAGGCCACCGGATCCAAGATTTGCAAACGCTACGGCGGCCACCACGGCGATAGTCGCCAACATGAGAACAGCTCTGCGGTGGGTTGGTGGTCGGTTCATAAGGGTTGGATGTTATGCAGACACTTTGATAGCCTCAAGGATATGTCCGGAAGCCTCGGTCGCCTTGTGGTGGCGGTAACCCTCTTGGTGTCCGGTTGGGCACTATTTGCCAACCCCATTGAGATAGTCCTCTTCCAACAGTATCTCGATGACGGATCGGTCATTGACCGGGTTGATCATTGCGGGACTATGTATCGGGTGCTCAGTGGCGACATTGATGATTCGATCAGCGGGTCCATTGCGTCGGAACGTTGCACGAAAGCGGCCGGAACTGACGCTACGTTCGGGGGTCTCTTGGCGGTGGTCTCTCTTGCCGTTGGCGTAGTACTCATATCCAGTTCGTATCGGCGGCCGCTCGTGGGAATGGATGGAGTCCGACCTCTGCCGAAGCCGTCGGTTTTTCAACGTCGGCAGGAAGCGCACCACCGACGGGCCTCCGAGCTGGCCAATCACGGGGACGACGATTAGCTGGCCTCAATGACGACGAGCACCTGGTCGGCATGAACTTGATCACCCACGTCAACGTTCACAATGCCGATTCTTCCGGCTGCTGGAGCAGCGACCGTGTGCTCCATCTTCATTGCTTCAATGATGACGAGGGTCGCGCCGGCGGTCACCTCATCACCAACGGCGACGTCCACCCGGATTACCTTGCCGGGCATTGGTGAGACCATCGAACCGAGGGCTAGCTCGGCTGAGGCGACAGGGAAGGTTGGCAGCTCGATGAGCGTGGAAGCTCCATCTGATCCGTCGACGAACCACCGATTCTCCGTGTTGCCCACCGAGTAGCGAATCCGGTTCGACGCAAACTGCAGATCTGCGAATCCGGTGCCGAGGGCATGAATGGTGCAGTGCTGAGGCTCGCCGTCAACCGTTACCTCAAGCCCGGACCGACTGAAGATGTACGACACCTCTAGGTCGCCGTGTTCGGTCGAAAAGGAGACATGCTGCGGTTGCGAGGGGCTGTTTCGCCAGCCGGTCGGGAGGTCGGCCAACACGGCGGCGGTAGACCGGCGGTCATGCTGGCCGACGAGTGCCGCAGCCACTGTGTGTCGGCGGCTCATCGCTACGTCACCGCGGGGCGTCCCGAGCTGGCTAGCGGGATTCCTTTCGAGAAATGACGTGTCGGTGTGACCGTCCAGGAAATCCGGATGAGTCAGGATTCCCACCAGGAGGTCCCGATTGGTTGTGACGCCGTGTAGTGACGCGCCGGCCAACGCTCGCGAGAGCAATCGGGCGGCATCACGACGTGACGATGCGTGCACGACCACTTTGGCAATCATCGGGTCGTAGAAGACGGACACCTCGCTGCCTTCGTTGACGCCACTATCGACCCTGGCACCCGAAATCCTGAACCGCTCGATCGTCCCGATCGACGGCAGATATCCGTTGCGGGGGTCTTCGGCATATAGCCGGGCCTCGATTGAGTGTCCGGTGAGTTGCGGAGCGGTCGCTTCCGGTGGGAGGGGCAGGCCTTCGGCCACTTCGATTTGGAGCCGAACCAGGTCCAAGCCGGTTACGAACTCGGTCACAGGATGCTCGACTTGGAGGCGAGTGTTCATCTCAAGGAAATAGAACTCTCCATCGTTAAAAAGGAACTCGACCGTTCCCGCACCCACATACTCGACAGCTGTGCACACCTTCAGGGCTGCCTCACCCATCCTGGCTCGAAGCGCTGGAGTGAGAATTGGCGACGGACTCTCCTCGATGATCTTCTGGTGGCGACGCTGGATTGAACACTCGCGCTCAAAAAGATGGGTAAGGGTCCCGTGGGTGTCGCCGAAAACTTGAATTTCGATGTGGCGGGGAGCCGCGAGGTACTTCTCAAGAAATACGATTCCATTTCCGAAAGCGGCTTCGGCTTCACGCTCGGCTCCGGCGAGCGCGTCGGCCAGTTCCTCGGGGGTGCCCACGATCCGCATGCCTTTGCCGCCGCCACCTGCGGTGGCCTTCACAAGCACCGGATACCCGATTTCGGCAGCTTGTTCTAAGGCGTGGGAGAGATCGGTCGAACCGACCTGAACACTCGGCAGAGTCGGGACGTCGACTGTGGCGACAAGCTGCTTTGCGGCAAGCTTGTCTCCCATCGTGGCGATTACACCAGGGGATGGGCCGATAAACACAAGGTTCGCTGCCGCGCACGCTTCGGCGAAGGCGGCGTTCTCGGCCAGGAATCCGTAACCGGGGTGGATGGCGTCGGACTTGGTGACCAGGGCAGCCGCGATGATCGCGTCGGCCTTCAGGTACGACTCAGCAGGAGTATTGCCGCCCAGGGCAACCGCTTCGTCTGCTTCGTGAACGAATGGTGCGTTCGAATCTGCTTCGGAGAACACCGCGACGGTCGCGATTCCCATCTCGTGGCAAGTCCGGATGATCCGACGAGCAATCTCTCCGCGATTGGCGATCAGTAGCTTGGAAATCATGTGGGGCGAGGCTAGCGGCTAGCTCTCGCCGGAGTGGCTGGCGGTAGCCGATTCTGGTGAGGGCTGCCCTCGTTACACATGGCTAGGCCGGCGGGCGTGCCTCAAGTCGTGCCTCGACGCTGGTGAATTCCTCGACCAACACGAATTCGACGACCTCAACAGTGGGATACAGGAACTCGACCGACTCAGCCACGTGGGCTTGTCTGGTGAGCAGTATGACCATGTCGCTGTTGACCCGCACGGTGGCGATCGTGGTAGGCAATGCTCCGTTTCCTACCGCGGTGAGGTCGCCAATCGGAACAGCGCCGTCCAGCGAATCCGAGATGCTCTGGGCGGTGTCGAAAGGCACAGCCCCTCCGATAGTCAGAACCTCGGCCTGTTGAGCCGCCATGAGCGAGTGGTACGGATTGACCTTGACGCCGTCAGGACGGTGCAACTCAAAGTGGATGTGCGGGGCGGTTCCTTCGGCGTTGCCAGAATCGCCAACCCATCCGATCAGCTGACCTGCAATGACCCTGGTGCCCTCTTCGATTCCAGGGGCGAAACCCCAGCTGTCACCGTCGTCGGTGCCCGGAGTGTCATTGTTCATATGGATGTAATAGGTTTCCCACCCGTCATCATGTTTAACGCCAAGAGCACAGCATGTCTTGCGGGAACCGTCGTGCATCCAGTCGATGACTCCATCTGCAACTGCGACGACCGGCAACATCTTGTCAGCCATGATGTCGGTGCCCTGGTGGCGGCGGCCGCCGGAGCGAGCGTTGCCCCAGGTGTTGTCGAACTGTACGTCACCAACGATTGGGAAGACCATGTCGTATTCGGTGGCGGCATCGGCAGGGGTGGCCGTACCGGGAATGATGGCGATTGCCATGACGAGTGTCACGGCGAGCGCGACGAAGAGCGAGATAGAGATGTGTTTCATGGGGGGTTTACACCGAACTAGGGGAGCTGAAATCGCAGCATCTGAGTAATCGGCATTTCGGCCAGGAATCTTGAATCGCTGCCTGATGCCTTGACGAAACCATATGCACACGCGTGCATCAACATCAAATCGGCGAATGCCCTACATGCGGAAAACGCCGAAGGCGTCAGTACCTTTCACTGGTCCGGAATGGACTGCGGATAGCGCCATACCGAACGCCTGGCGGGTGTCGCGAGGGTCGATGAGTCCATCGTCCTTAACCCGTGCAGTCGCGAAATAGGCAACCTCTTCTCGCAGGATCTGTTGACGAATTATGTCCTTCTGGGCTTCGAGGGCGTCCTCGTCGACAGTGAGCCCGCGGCGTTCCATCCCGGCCCTGGTGATGATGTCCATGACCCCGGCCAACTGTTCTGCACCCATGACGGCGACCTTGTGGTTCGGCCAGCCAAAAACGAAGCGCGGTCGAAAGGCTTTGCCGGCCATCCCATAATTGCCTGCCCCGTACGAGGATCCGGCCATGAGCACGATGTGGGGCACCTCCGAGTTGGCAACCGCGTTGACCATCTTTGCTCCGTCTTTGATGATGCCCCGCTGCTCGTATTCCTTGCCGACCATGTAGCCCGTGGTGTTGTGAATGAAGATCAAGGGCGTGTCGTACTTATTGCACAGTTGGATGAATTCCGTTGCCTTCTTGGCCTCGTCCGAAAACAGCACACCGGTCTGGTTGGCGAGGATTCCGACCGGGTATCCGTGGATGTGCGCCCAGCCCGTCAAAAGCGATTGTCCGTAAAGCTGCTTGTACTCGTCGAGTTCAGAGCCGTCGACGACTCGCGCCAGGATTTCACGCATATCGAAGGGGACCTTGAGGTCTGCCGAAACGATGCCGAGGATCTCCTCCGGGTTATAGAGCGGTTCGCGGCTGGCTCTCGATGGGCCGGGTCCACCCTTGCGCCAGTTGAGATGGGCGATGATGTCGCGGCCGATCCGAATGGCGTCATGCTCATCCTGGGCGAAATAGTCGCTGAGACCCGAGACACGAGAGTGCATTTCGGCTCCACCGAGTTCCTCATCTGTTGACTCTTCTCCGGTCGCCATCTTCACGAGCGGCGGTCCGCCCAGGAACACCTTGGCCCGTTCCTTCACCATGACTGCGTAGTCGCACATTCCGGGAACGTATGCGCCGCCAGCAGTTGAATTTCCGAAAACGATGGCGATTGTCGGTATCCCGAGTTTCGACATATTCGTGAGATTGCGAAACCATTTGCCACCGTTGAGAAAGACCTCGCTCTGGTTCGGCAAGTCGGCGCCGCCGGATTCCACGAGATTGACCATGGGAAGCCGGTTTTCCAGAGCTATGTCTTGGGCCCGCAGCGACTTGGCGAGCGAGTAGGGGTTCGACGACCCTGCCTGCATCGTTGGGTCATGAGCGGAGATGACACACTCGACGCCATTTACGACGCCGATACCGGTGACCACGTTGGCCCCGGTTGGAAACTCAGTCCCCCAAGCGGCCAGCGAAGAAAGCTCGAGGAACGGAGAGTCCCGGTCTATGAGAAGTTCGATCCGTTCGCGAACCAGGAGTTTGCCGCGGCTGCGGTGCAGGTCGATGTACTTGGATCCGCCGCCGGCACGCGAGACAGCCATCTGCTTGTCGAAGTTGTCGAGCACATCGCGCATTGCGGACCCGTTTGCGCGGTATGTCTCCGAGTTGGTGTCGACCTGTGTGGTGATTGTCGGCATGGCGGCGAGACTAGTCGGGCTACCATCCTCAGCATGGACGACCTCGTCAAGATTGCGCTCTATCTGAGCGATGCTGAAGCGGAAATCGCTCGGGCCAAGTTGGCTTCTGGCGGGATGGAGGCCATCGTTTATGTAGAGAATATGGGCGGCGAGGGTCCCCGACAGGGTCGGCTTATGGTTCGGCCTGACGACGTGGCGGAAGCCTGCGCGGTTCTCGGGCTGGAGGTCCCGACCGTTCGGATGAACCCGCTGGTGGATAAGACAGTTGTGATCATCGGCCTGGTGCTGCTCGTCTTGGCGACGGCTGGTCTGGTATTTGCGCTGCAAGGACTCTGAACTGTCCCCGGTTTGTCGATAGCTGCTAAACATGCACGCAATGCGTATTCTTTTTGCTGATTCCTTCCCCGAGCAGTTCCTGGCCCAGTTTGTTGGTCATACCGTTGAGGTCGACCCGGCGCTCGATGGCGAGCAGCTCGCCGAGGCAATCGGTTCCTATGAAGTGCTCGTCGTTCGGTCAACAAAGGTGACTGCGGCGGTTCTTGCTGCGGGGCGCAACCTCGAGCTGATTATCCGGGCCGGGGCAGGGACGAACACCATCGATGTGCAGGAAGCCGCTGACCGCGGTGTTTTTGTTTGCAATGTTCCCGGCATGAATGCCATTGCTGTGGCAGAACTAACCATGGGGCTGATCGGTTCGATCGACCGCCGCATCCCCGATAACGTCGCCGCCCTCCGGTCGGGGGTTTGGAACAAGAAAGAGTTCTCAAAGGCAGACGGCCTAGCCGGCAAGACTCTCGCGATTGTTGGGCTCGGTGAGATCGGGTTGGCAGTTGCCAAACGGGCCAAGGCCTTCGACTTGACCGTGCTGGTGGCCGACAAAGCAGGGCGCCCGCAGCCGATCGTCGATCGGGCAAGACAGAACGGTGTCATCTTCGTCCCTGACGACCAAACCTTGCTTGCCTCATCCGACATCGTGTCGATCCATGTCCCGTTGATCGATTCAACGAAGAGTCTTGTGAATCGGGACTTCCTGGCAAAGTGTCGCGACGGCGCTTGGATCATCAACACGTCGCGAGGTGAAATAGTTAATGAAGCGGACCTCATTGATGCACTCGAGAATCGAAGCATGTGGGCGGGCCTCGACGTGTACGCCGACGAGCCAGCCGCCGGACAGGGCGAGTTCACCTCAGCCCTGGCGCAGCATCCCCGGGTGTATGGCACCCATCACATTGGGGCATCGACTGAACAGGCTCAGAACGCCATTGCCGAACAAGTCGTCCAGATCGTGGAGCGCTTCGGCACCGGAGAGATCATCAACTGCGTGAACCTAGTCCGAACGCCCCTCGGTAATTGCACGGTGGCCGTACGACACCTCGACAAGGTTGGTGTTCTATCTGAAGTGCTCGGCGTGCTGAGGACGGCAGATGTGAACGTAGAGCAGATGAACAATCAGATCTTCCAAGGAGCGGTCGCCGCCGTCGCCACCCTTCGGATCGGTTCGGCCCTCAACGATGACGTTGTTAAACAACTTCGCAGCCTCGACCACGTGCTGGGCGTGACGCTGCAAACAGAGGAGTGAAACTGATGCGCAAATTCAATTTCAGTGCGGGGCCATGCACCTTGCCGCTCGAGGTTCTAGAGGCTGCCCAAGCCGAGTTTGTTGACTTCGCTGGCACCGGAATGTCACTTATCGAAATGAGCCACCGCTCTTCTACCTATGACGCAGTGCACATGGAAACGATGGCGTTGGCAAAGTCCGTGTTCGGCGCGCCAGATGACTTTTCAGTCGTGTTTCTTGGGGGCGGTGCGACTCTCCAGTTCGCCATGATCCCCATGAACCTCCTGCACGCCGGGCAGCGGGCTGGCTACGTGGTGTCTGGGGAGTGGGCTGCCAAAGCGCTCGATGACGGCAGTCACCACGGTGACTTGTACGCCGCCTGGGACGGCAAGGCCCTCGGATACAACCGTATGCCAGAAACCGACGAGATTCAGATTGGCCCCAACACCCGATACCTACACGTAACCTCAAACGAGACGATCGGTGGGATCCGATTCAACGACTTCCCGGCAGTAGACGTGCCCCTGGTCGGTGACATGTCATCGGATTACATGAGTCGTTCGATCCCATGGGATCGGTTCGATTTGGTGTACGGCGGTGCACAAAAAAACCTAGGACCAGCTGGTGTCGATATCACGTTCATTCGTGACTCGGTCCTCGAAGAAACCAATCGAAACCTCGGAGCCTATCTACGGTACGACATTCACGCTTCGAAGAATTCGATGTACAACACTCCGCCCGTGTTTCCAATCTATATGGTCGGAAAAGTCCTCTCCTGGATGCAAACTCAAGGGGGGTTGGCCGCGATGGAATCTATGGCCGCCAAGAAGTCGAGCCTCGTATACGGTGCCATCGATGCGAGCGAAGGGTTCTATCTCAGCCCAGTAGACCCTGGGTCGCGGTCGCACATGAATGTCGTGTTTCGGCTTCCCGCGCCAGAGCTTGACGCCGAGTTTCTTGCTGAGGCCGCCCGACGAAACATGAGCGGCCTGAAGGGCTATCGAACGGCGGGCGGGGTTCGGGCGAGCCTGTACAACGCCATGCCGCTGGAAGGTGTGGAGGCGCTCGTGGAGTTGATGGCTGAGTTTCAGTCGGCCAACGCCTGATGCACCTCGAGCCGATCGAGCTTGCCATTGTTAGCCCTGAGCTGGCCGATCGGGTGGCCATCCCCGCTTACGACAATCTGACGGGCCGCGAACGGGCTTCGCTCGCAGACGATGAACCCTTGAGCTTCCTGCATGCCATTGGTATGGGTCCTGACCCAATCCCTGCTGCCCTGGCTGGACTCGCCCGTGTCAGGTCAGCGTTCGACGAACCCCGCACCCGGGCATTTGTTTATCGACTCCAGCAAGGTGCCAGTCTCCAAACCGGGGTCGTTTGCGGGATTCCTTTTGATCAATTGGATCTCGTTAAACCGCACGAGTCGATTAGTCCTCGACGAGTTGAAGCCCTGGTCGAATATACGGAACAAGTCGGCGTGGTTTCGTCCCCGGTTGCGGTCGCGTATCGACATACCGAGGCGATGGAAGCTTTGCTGTCCTCGACCACCGCATCCCTGCCGAGTCACGATTTTGTGAGTCAGGACGGACTCCGTCAGACCGTGTGGGAGATATCTGCCGAGGCCGTCGCCATCGCCGGTGTGTCGGTCGACGCCGTCTACATCACCGACGGCCACCATCGGGTGGCTTCGTTGAAGTCTTACGCCGAACGAAACGGTGTGCAACCTGCCCTCCTGGCGGTGCTGTTTGCCCATGACGACCTCACTGTGGCCGCTTTTAACCGCATTCTTCTCCGGGTCGACCCGGCCGGGGTGCAGCAGCTTTTGGCCGATCTCGAAGCCGAGCTGACGCCTTTGGAACGACCGGCGCCTGGCGAGGTAATTGTGCTTTTTGATCATCAACGATGGCTGGTTCGATTGCCGCCTGCCAGCTCAGGTTCGATAGCTTCGAGCCTCGATTCGGCCCGTCTCGACGAGCACCTCATCATTCCTTTGGCAGGTTCGGCGGTTCCCGGGGGAAATATCGTGGCCGTTCCCGGTCCGGTAGTGATCGACGCCGATCAGGTTGCGGAGGGGAATGGCGTGGCGTTCATTCTCGCTGACCCGACCATTGACCAGATGATGGCAGTTGCCGACGCTGCGGAGAACATGCCAGCCAAATCGACCTACTTCAGTCCTAAGCCCCGTTCGGGCGTATTCCTTCGCTATTTCGGCTGACGGCCAACGCCCCGGCCATGAGTGAAGCCATGGCCATCTGTTCGACTACGTCGCGGTCCTGGTCCTTCGAGTCCGGGTGCCCGGCCGTATTGATCATGCCGATCACGGCGATCGCCACTCCTTTGAGTAAGGCCAGGTCTCCATCGGGAGCGAGTTGGGTGAGGAAGCGAACCCATCCGTCGACGTAGTCGCGTTGTTTCTTGGCGACCCGTAACCGATCGGGTTCCGGGAGATTTCGCTCCTCGATCACGTACACGGTGATCAGTTCCCGAGAGCTGAACACGAACGAAGTATGAGTTCTCACCAGCCGCTCGAGGGCCTTCATCGGATTGATCTCTTCCTTGGCAACCCGGGCGTTGTGTACGAGGAGACGCTCTACGACCCGCTCGGACATTGCGACAAGCAACGCATGCTTGTTTTCGAAGTGGCGATACACGCCCGGGCCCGAGATGCCGGCCGCCGCCCCGATGTCGTCGATCCCCGCCCCATGAAACCCGTGCGTCCGGAACAACGCGACGGCCGCATCAAGAATCATCTCGCGACGCGGCTGTTCAGTAGCGGTCATAAAACCCAACTCTAGTAACCCACCCATCCCGTCCCTTGCCCCTAACGAGCGTGAATGAACCCACGTAGGTCGTGGAGGCTGTGTTGGGACAGTGGCGGGAGTCTCGGTAGGCTCACCGCCGTGAACTTGACCACCAGCCTGCTCGCACTATTCGTCTTTATGGCAACGTTCGTCGGAGCGTTGGCCGATCCGGCCGCGGCTGTTGGCGAAACCTGGCCGAACGCCAACGAATCGGACGGTTGCACGGGTCTTCAGACCGCCACCCCATTGGCAACCAAGATCGGTTTTCTGTCCAATGGCGAGGCGATCCGTGGACCGTACGGCGACATGTTCGGGCGTACCGTCAGTGCGGTGCGCGGCGACCTGGTGCGCTGGACCGTGCCTATGAGCGGCGGGAGGACGATCAGCGTCCACAAACGGGCGCTGCCAGCGTTTCAACAAGTAACGGCGAACCTGGCAGCCGATGGCCGCTACTACGGAATCGGTCCGAACACCTATGGGTACGCCGCCCGCACCGTCAGCGGCTCCTATGGCATTTCGCGCCATACGTTTGGTATATCAATCGATATCAATTCCACGGCTAATCCGTTCCAGGCTGGGCCATTCGAAGAAGGCGACCCGTTCACGACGAATATGCCGGATTGGTTCGTCCAGGCCTGGCGCGATGCTGGGTTCTGTTGGGGTGGCGACTGGAAAGTGTTCAAAGATCCCATGCACTTTTCGTGGCAGGGACCTGCCTTTACGCCCGGCTACGGTCTGCCGGCGGCTTCCTATCCGGTATCGACGACCGCCACCAACCTCACCAAAAAGGTCTTCGACGAGAGCACGTTTTTCGCAGGCAAGACCGGCGTTCACCTCATTGGTGATGTGAGCGGCGACGGGGCGCCAGATCCGGTCAGGGCGTTTGATAAAAACGGAAACATCGTCGTGCAGTATGTCTCTACTCGGTCGGACTACGCCGAATGCGGTGGAGTTTCCGGGGCGATTGCCAACGCTTCGATCTCTACCCACGAGGTGATCGTCGGTGACTTCGCCGGGTATCGGCGAGCGGAAGTCGGAGTGGTCGACGAGTCTGGGAGCACCGTACGAATCGAGTTGCTATCTCAGCGCGGTGACCCCGGCGATACGATTGAAATCACGACTTCGGTACCCGTCCGCCCCGACCAAACCTATGTAGTCGGCGACTACGACTGGGACAATGCACCGGACCTGTATGTGATCGTCAACCGCGGAACGGCAACTGACGTCGAGGTCTGGGATGGG
Source organism: uncultured Acidimicrobiia bacterium (assembly GCA_965363765.1). Taxonomy (GTDB): domain Bacteria; phylum Actinomycetota; class Acidimicrobiia; order Spongiisociales; family JAENVV01; genus JAENVV01. The sequence goes on along the minus strand of CBDTUI010000026.1, from coordinate 4,635 downwards.
GCCTCCAACTTTTCAGCGAAGGCTGCTGAGTTCGTCGGTCTCTTTGGCGACACGAGCGGTTGGCAGTTCGCCCTCGGAGACCGGGACCTCGATGACCGCCCGGATCTCTATGCCTTCGAACCAAACAATGGTGCGGCGATCGTGCATGTTTACACCAATACCGGGCAGCATCTCACAGTCACGAGCACCATTGACGTGTCGTCCGGGGCCGTCACTGTGGCTGACTTTGACGGTGACGGTCGCGACGACGTGTGGCGCAATGTTGACGGGTCGTCCTTTTCTGCATGGATGGGCGGGAGTGGAACGGCTACTTCATCCTGGTTCCGCAACCCGAAATGGGAGTGCCCTGACGAGTGGGATCCACTCGACTACCAGGGGTCGTTCCTCGATGACGATGCTTCGGTGTTCCAAGCCGATATCGAATGGCTATTCGCAGCCAACATCACGTTTGGCTGCAACCCTCCTAAAAACGATCGTTTCTGCCCGAACAACTCGGTAACACGGGGTCAGATGGCGGCCTTCCTGACGCGGGCACTGAATCTCTCGGCGGCTCCGAGCGCCGGGTTCATCGACACGACCGGCCACATTTTCGCGGCTGACATTGACAAACTGGCGGCCGCTGGCATCACCCGTGGCTGCGGTGATGGAACCCGCTTCTGTCCCGACAGTCCGGTCACTCGCGAACAGATGGCCGCCTTCCTCGTGCGAGCGTTGAGTTACACGGACCAAGCAGACAATCCGTTCACCGACGATGACGGGTCGCAGTTCGAAATTGAGATTGAGAAGCTGGCGGCCGCTGGGGTGACCCTCGGTTGTAATCCACCGGCGAATACCTTGTTCTGTCCGAAGCAGTCGGTTACCCGTGGTCAGATGGCTGCTTTCCTCCACCGCGCCCTCGGCTAATTCGCCGCGTCGGCCTCGAGGGAGGCAATCAGCCTGCGAACTCGAAGAATGCCCACACCAGCCAGAGGATCCCAATGGCTACCACGGCCACTACTTGCACGAGGGCCGCGATCCCGAAACCTTTCAGGGTTCCCTTGGTGGAGGTCCAAGCCACTTGCCGATCCTGGCTGATGCTGTACTCGGCGAGGTAGACGCCGGCCGCCCCACCGATTACAAAGCCGATGATCGGAATGGCGAAGAAACCGATGATGGCGCCGAGAAGTCCGGCCCATGTGGCTGATCGGCTCGCGCCAGTGGCTTCGGTCGCCCGTTTGGGGAGGACGATCACCAGGCCGAACGCCACGATCGTGATCACGGTGATCGCCAGCATGAAGCCCACAGCTAGTGGAGACCAGCCAGCCATGAATCCATAAACGAGCGCTGCCAGCCACGCCAAACCGACGCCGGGAAACACCGGGAATACCGTTCCTATCAGTGCGGCAATCATGGCGAAACCCACGAGAACCGCAATGAAGATATTGATGGTCGTTGGTTCCATCAGCGCAGGCTAACCGGGGCCATGAAGTCCGCTGGTAGCGTGTTGTCCATGACGGGTGCGGCACTTGAACGAGATCGATTGTGACGGCCTGGCCCACCTCGGCTGCGCCGCTCATCATTGGGGTGGCGGGCGGTTCCGGCTCAGGTAAAACCACAATCGCCGAGGCGATTGCGAACAAGGTCGGTTCTGACCGCTCTGTGCTCATTCAACACGATGCCTACTACCGCGACCTCAGCCATCTTTCGCCAGACGAACGTGCCAAAGTGAATTTTGATCACCCTGACTCTCTGGAAACGGAGCTACTCGTCGAGCATCTGATTGGTCTGCGAGCGGGAAACCCGATTCTTCAGCCCGTGTACGACTTCGCTCAACACGTTCGTACCGGCGACTCCGAAACCATTCAGCCGCGTCCCGTGCTCATCGTCGAGGGGATTCTGGTCCTCGTCGAACCCGACCTTCGCGACCTCATGGACGTCCGGATTTTTGTCGATACCGACGGCGATCTCAGGTTGGCTCGCCGCCTCGAGCGGGATGTGGCGGAGCGGGGCAGGTCGGTTAGGTCGGTTCTCGATCAATACATGAAGACAGTGCGGCCGATGCATCTTCAGTTTGTCGAACCATCGAAGCGGTATGCAGATGTGGTCATCCCCGAGGGTTACAACACCAACGCTGTTGGGGTCGTTACCCGGATGATCGAGAGTGTGCTCTCCGAGGGGACGTCATGATTGCCGTGGTCGGGGTTGGCTCTATGGGCAGCGCCTTGGTTGACGGATTTCTGGCGGCCGGGCACCCTCCCGACTCGATTTCCCTCATTGAACGAAACCTATCCAAGGTCGATCGATTTGCTGACCGCGGGGTCCCTACGTCCGTTGATATGGATGCCCTCGCCACTGCTGATTGGGTGATCTTCGCGGTGAAACCTCATGCCGTTGGAGACGTTCTCAGACTGGCAGCCGATCATCTAGCCCCGGATGCAGTAGTCATTTCGGTGGCGGCTGGCATAACAACGGATGCCATCGAGGCTTTGCTCGGCCCGATCCCGATAGTCAGGGCGATGCCAAACACGCCAGCGTTGATCGGTGAGGCGATGACTGGTGTCGTCGGCGGTAGGCACGTCACCGCCGGTCAGCTCGAAGAGGCTTGTGAAATCCTGCGAGCGGTCGGCGAGGTTGTCGTGGTCGTCGAAGACGAATTAGATGCGCTCACGGCGATTTCCGGAAGTGGGCCTGCCTATTTGTTCTACGTTGCTGAAGCGCTTGTGGCGGCTGCGATCGAGCAGGGTTTGAGTGAGGACCTCGCCGACCGGCTCGTTCGCCAGACCTTACGAGGAGCCGCGATACTTTTGTCGGATTCTGAAGCTGAGCCGTCTGAGCTACGCAGGCGCGTGACGTCCAAAGGAGGGACCACCCAGGCTGCTCTGGTGGAGTTCGATGCGGCAGGCGTCAAAGAAGCCTTCAGCAACGCCGTCGGTGCGGCAACCGAACGGTCCCGTCAATTGAGAGGAAACTCGTGACCCAACTGGATCAAGGCACAATCGCCCCGGCGTTTACGCTGCGCGACGAGACCGGAGCCGAACGCTCCGTAGGACCCGGACAGAAAGCCATTCTGTTCTTCTATCCGGCAGCATTCACGCCGGGTTGCACCGCCGAGGTATGTGACTTCCGGGACCGTACCGATCGTCTCGCCGCCGCTGGTTATCAGCTACTCGGAATCAGCCCCGATCCCATAGAGAAGCTGGAATCGTTCGTATCCGAGTATGGGCTGGCCTATCCGCTGCTGTCTGACGAGGACCATGCCGTTGCTGAGATGTACGGCGCCTGGGGCGTCAAAAAGAACTACGGCAAGGAGTATGTCGGCTTGATCCGTTCGACGGTGGCGGTCGGCGAGGACGGCAACGTTGAGGCCTCGTGGTACAACGTGAAAGCCACCGGCCATGCCGAACGTGTCACGAAAGAGCTGCTTGGTTAGCCAACCCGGTGGCTGAGAAAAGCCCCGGCCTTCGCAACAGCTGGTTTCAAAGCCCATCCCAACAGCGTCAGAGTGGTGAGGGCCGCCGCCGGGACCGCCACGAGTCCGGCAGCTTGTTGAGCGGCATCGGAGACGGATTCGTCACCAGCAAAGTCGAACAGCGGGGTGTCCGTAGCCGCCAGAAGCTCAACCAGTGCGACCCCAGCCGGCGGCAAGAGAACCCGTCCGAGCGGTGCCAGCATTGAGCCAATCGGGGTGTTCGAAATTGGTGCCTTGCCTGCGATGTGTGAAACACGGTCAGTCGCGATCATCGCGGCCACAGTCGGGCTAGGGCGGACGACTTCAGAAGTCGGATTATCCGTTGATGACTGTGCCGGAGCCTCTGAAATGTCATCGCGTGGGAGTGCAGGGGCAGGCGGCGTAATCGCCTCCGGTTGATCAAGGGTTACTTGGGCGACCGTAGGTTCGGTTGGCACAGCGGCGGCCGGGGCGTCGACGCTGCCTGGCTTGGTGTCGGCGGGCTCGTCTGGAACCGGTGCAAGTACCGGCTCGGTGTCAGAGCCCCCGTTGCCCGTGGCTTTTACTTCCTCGGTTATGACTTCTTGGTCTTTATCTTCCTTGGCTTTGGTTTTGTCCTTGATCTCTTTGTCGTCGTTGCCGAACCCGTTGTCATGATCTTCGTCGGACTCATCCCGGATTTCTTTTGTGCTCTGTTCGCTGGTCGATTCGTCAGTTGCATTCTTGTCGTTGACCGAACTGGTTTGGTCTGCCGACGTGATGGTCTCTGCAGCAGGATTCTCGGCGGCCACCTGGTCGTTTGTTTCGACCGATTCCTCGACAGAAGGAGACTCCGGCTCTGAGTCGTCTGCAGACAATGCATCGTCTGTTGAAGCTTCGTCAACGGTGGAGGCGCTCACGCTGTCTGAGAATTCGTCAGTCAGATCGTTGTCGCTGGTTTCCTGGGGGGCGTCGTGATCCGGCTCTTCGATCTCGCCGTCGATCGTGGTTTCCCCGTCGATCGTGGCTGTGTCCGTAGCAGTGTCTATGTCCGTGTCCGTGGCCGAGTCTGTGCTCTGTTCCTCGACTGATTGATCGGCCTCGCCATCAGAGGTCTCATCGATCGTTTCTTCGATGGTGGCGGTCTCGTCGATCTCATCTGTCTCGATGGTCTCGTCGGTCTCGTCGGTCTCGTCGGTCTCGTCGGTCTCGTCGGTCTCGTCGGTCTC
>CBDTUI010000025.1:0-26814 GCA_965363765.1 uncultured Acidimicrobiia bacterium | reverse complement strand
TCTGCGACACACCACTAAGCCAGAGCCGCATGGGCGGCAGCCAGACGAGCCACCGGTACCCGGTACGTCGAGCATGAAACATAGTCAAGACCAACTTCATGGCAAAAGGCGATCGAAGCCGCATCTCCCCCATGCTCGCCACAGACCCCGATCTTCATACCAGGGCGCGATGCCCGGCCGCGCTCCACCCCGAGGCGAACGAGTTGACCCACGCCAGGTATGTCGAGCGTCTGGAACGGATCGGCCGGGATGACTCCCCGCTGCACGTAGCCGGGGAGGAAACGACTTGAATCGTCTCGGCTCATCCCAAGTGTCATCTGGGTGAGGTCGTTGGTACCAAACGAGAAGAACTCGGCGACCGTGGCCAATTCATCGGCCATGAGGCAGGCCCTCGGCAGTTCCACCATCGTCCCAACCAGATAGTCGACCCGGAGGCCGTGATACGTGAAGACCTCCTCGGCGACGGATCGGATGAGTTCGGCTTGGCTTCGTAGCTCCGGCTCAAAGCCGACGAGTGGCACCATGACTTCCGGATGGACACTGATCCCGCGGTCGACGCACCGCACGGCAGCAGTAAATAGGGCGCGAGCCTGCATTTCGGTGACCTCAGGATACGTCAGAGCCAACCGGCAGCCGCGATGCCCGAGCATCGGGTTCTCCTCGGCAAGTCGCTGCACTTGAGCGATGACGACCTCTCGATCGTGGATTTCCTCGAGCAGGCGATCGATTTTGTCCAGCCCGGTCACGCGGCGGAGTCGCAGCTTCAGATCTGTCAGTTCCCTGGCCAACTCCTGTTCGTTTGGCAGGAACTCATGCAACGGAGGGTCGAGAAGGCGAATCGTGACGGGAAACCCGTCCATGGCAGTGAAGATGCCTTCGAAGTCCGCGGTCTGGTACGGCGCCAGCTTTCCGAGCGCTTCACGGCGGGCCACTTCGTTGGTGGCCATGATCATCTCACGCATGACGGCGATACGTTCTTCCCCGAAGAACATATGCTCCGTCCGACAGAGGCCGATTCCTTGCGCCCCCAGGCGGCGCGCCTCGGCGGCATCCTCAGGGGTGTCTGCATTAGCCCGAACGCCAAGAGTACGGTGCCCATCAGCCCAACCCATCAGCAGATCGAAATCAGCGTCAGTCTCAGGTTCGATCGTTGCGACTCGTCCGGCCAGGACACGGCCCGTATTGCCGTCGACGGTGATCCAATCCCCTTCGGATAGAACTACGTTGTCGAATCTGACCAACCGCTTTTCAAAATCAACTCGCATGCTCGTGCACCCCACGACACAGGACTTGCCCATACCCCGGGCCACCACCGCGGCATGCGAAGTCACTCCACCTCGCGCTGTCAGCGTGGCACGCGAAGCGACCATCCCATGAAAATCGTCAGGGTTGGTCTCGTGGCGGACGAGGATGACCGGAGTACCGGTTTCGGCAATATCGACGGCCGCGTCCGCAGTGAGGACGATCTGTCCAGAAACGGCTCCGGGCGAAGCAGGAAGCCCCACGCCGATCACCTCAACCTCAGCTGCAGGGTCGATCAGCGGATGCAGTAGCTGCTCAAGTTGATCGGCGGACACGCGCAGCACGGCTTCGCGTTCGTCGATGAGACCGCTGGCAGCGAGGTCGACGGCGATCTTGACGGCCGCCCGACCGGTCCGCTTTCCCGATCGCGTTTGCAGCATCCACAGCTTGCCGTTCTCAACCGTGAATTCGAGGTCCTGCATGTCACCGTAATGGGTCTCAAGTCGGTTGGCGATCTCGACCAGCTGGTCATAAGCATCAGGAAACCGCTCGGCCATATGAATGATCGGCAGCGGAGTACGCATGCCGGCGACTACGTCCTCGCCCTGCGCGTCCGGAAGGAACTCGCCGAAGAGGGTGGCTTCCCCTGTGGTGGGATTACGGGTGAACGCTACCCCTGTGCCCGAGTTTGCACCGCTGTTACCAAAGACCATGGCCTGGACCGTTACTGCGGTTCCCATGTCGTGGGGGATGCCGTTCAGATTGCGATAATCTCGCGCCCGTTTATTCGACCAGGAATCGAACACTGCCCCCACCGTCAGCCTCAGCTGCTCATACGGGTCATCGGGCACCTCATGTCGTGACTGACCGTAGACGATCGCTTTGAGCCGTTCAACCAACCCTGACAGGGCCTCGGCGGGAAGATTGCCAGGAGCATCACAGTCATTCATTTCCAACGTGGCGTTAACTGCACCTTCAAAGCGATCTGGCGCCACACTGAGCACGATTTCGCCGAACATGGTGACGAAGCGACGATACGAGTCCCAGGCAAACTGATCGTCGCCGGTTACTATCGCCAGTCCCTTCCTGGCACGTTCGTTGATCCCTAGATTCAGCACCGTGTCCATCATCCCTGGCATAGATACGGCGGCGCCGGACCTCACCGACACGAGCAACGGATTCGTGTCTGAGCCAAACTCTTTCCCGGTTTCAACTTCCAGCCGTTTGATCGCCTGCTCAACCTGTTCCCACATGAGATCGGGAAACACGCTTTGCTCCTGGTAGGACCGGCAGGCATCCGTGGTGATCGTAAACCCCGGCGGTACCGGAAGTTTGGCCTGAGTCATACTTGCCAACGCAGCACCCTTGCCCCCCAGTTTCGCCGTGTCAGAGGCATCACCGGTTTGAAAATCAAACACCCAGGTTTCGGACATCAATCACCCTCGTCGTGTATCTCCAACTCTATAGCCCCGATGGTCTCGATGGAGCCTCAGAAGAGACGCTCCTGCGAACCAAGACGTTCGAGCCCATTCCACGGCAAATGATCCATAAACACCCAGGACTTCCGATGAATCGGTGACGGTCCGTAGCCTGCCAGGGCTGCTTTATGGCGCGGACATGGATAACCCTTGTTGTCCTTGAACGCATAGACCGGAAAGTGCTCCGCAGCCGCCCGCATCATGCGATCCCTGGTCACTTTGGCCAAAATTGACGCAGACGCGATCGAGAGCGACTTGGCATCACCCTTGACGATTGTCTGGGTGTGAGCGTGGCCAACAAAGTCCCAGTTGCCATCGACAAGAACCGCGTCCACCGGGCCGGGCAATCCGCCAAGGGCGCGCCTCGTCGCCAATCGCTGCGCCTCGGACATACCGAGACTGTCACACTCCTGGGGTGACGCATGTCCAACCGCCCAGGCGTCTACCCAGTCGGCGATGCGGGCAAACATTGACTCACGTTCCCGTTCCGACAACATCTTGGAATCCCGGACTTTGTAAACCCGACGATCGTGAGGAGCCACGGCAGCCACAACCGTCAAGGGGCCCGCCCAAGACCCTCGCCCAACCTCATCGATGCCCGCAACCACTGAGCGGCCCGCATCCCAATGGTCACGCTCGAATGAGAGCCCGGGCGGATTCCGCTGAATTGCTTTGCGCAGTTTAGGAACGGTCACGAACCGAGATTACCTGGAATGAGCCCAGACGCTCAGTCACCGTCGCCGGGAAGTGCCTGACCGTTGATGGGAAGACGGATCCGGAAGGTCGAGCCAGACCCGAACTCACTCTCCACCTCCACGGAGCCTTGATGTCGCTCGGCTACGTGCCGGACTATTGCCAGCCCAAGGCCGGTCGCTCCCGTGTGTCGAGAACGAGCCGCGTCCACCCGGTAGAAACGCTCGAATATACGAGGGAGATCGCGAGCCGGGATCCCTGAGCCATTGTCAGTGACCGAGATGACGGCTGTGCCGTGCTCCTCGCAAAGCCCAATATGCACCGAGCCACCCGGCTCTGTGTGTCGGCCGGCGTTACTCAGAAGGTTACGCACGGCCAGGGCGATGTCGGGCCGACTCAGACGAGCAGCCACGGGGTGCAGATCGGTGGTAACTATGAGGTGTTCGAGGTCGGCAGCCAACACTTCGTCGCTAACGATCGGGACGAGTTCAACTACCTCCAAAGCCAGTTCCTGGGCCTCGAGTCTTGATAGATCCAAAAGATCGGACACGAGTCGTCCAAGGCGCAGAGCCGAAGCCTCAACCTGCTGACTGAAGCGGGTTACCGCAGCCATATCTCCGTGCTCAGCGGCGGTTTGGATCGTTTCGGCGGCCGCCTGAATCGCCGCGACCGGGGTTTTCAGTTCGTGCGATGCGTCAGCGACAAAATCGCGTCTAATTGCGTCCGTACGGACCCGATCGGTCACATCTCGAAACACGACAACAACTTGATCAGCCGGCGGGCCAACCATCACCTCAACGAGTCGACCGGCGATGGTGAGACGCTCCGGGCCGAGTTGCTCGGAGACCATCCGCGCTATGCGCTGGTGTCGAAGACGCCCGTCTGTAGCGATTGAGGCCCCGAGCATCTCGCGGGCTGCCGGGTTCGCATAGTCAACGAGGCCTTCGTGTAGGAGTAGAACACCCTCGTCGAGAGCGGCGAGCACTCGGTCTCGGAGCTGCTGCTCACCTTCAAGTTCATCAACCCTGGCTCGAATCTGGTCAGACATCGAGCGGACGGCTTCCGACAGTTCGGCGACATCCGGAGACCGGTCCAGAGGTACCTCATCGAGGACGTCCTCATGAATCTGTCCGGCTGCGATCCGGGCTACTGATGACGTGAGGGACTTCATGACCCGCTCCGTTCGACGCCCAAGGATGCTCACAACCACAAGCCCGGCAAGAGTCACGACAACGATTCCGAGCACCGCCCTGATTCGTACAGGCTGCATTCGGTCATTGACCTCATCGAGGGGTACGGCCAGGCGAACCACCCGGTCGCCGTCGCGAACGGCGACATAGAGGAGCTCCTTACCGACCGTCTGGCTGAGACGGATCGAAGTGCCCATCCCGCCCGCTCTCGCTTCGATCACTTCGGGACGGTCTTGATGGTTATCCATCGCGTTCGGATCCGCCGAAGAATCGGCCTCAACGGCGCCCTCGGCATCAATGATCGATATGCGAACCCCCAGGGCTGTCGAGAGCTCAGCGACTGTGTCCGAGACGGGTCCGCTGCCGAGCGCCACGGCAACCGCTCGACTCTCAGCCTGCGTGGTTGTCATGAGCTCATCGATGAAACCGGCCCTCGCAGCCTGATCTATTAGGAGGGCCGTCACCACAAAAATGACGACTACCGCGACAACATACGAGATGGCGAGCTTGGTCCCGAGACCGCCCCCTCGCAATCTTGGGGACTTCACCTGAGGACGCTCACGCGAGGAGACTGCTCACTCAAGAAGCTTATAGCCCATACCCCGTACGGTAACAATATATTGGGGGTCTTTGGGATCAACTTCGATTTTGGATCTCAGTCTCTTGATATGGACGTCAAGCGTCTTGGTATCGCCAAAGTAGTCATAGCCCCACACTTCCGATATGAGGTCATCGCGGGTAACAAGTTTGCCGGCCCGCATTACCAACAGCTCCAACAGTGCGAACTCTTTCGGCCGAAGGTCGATCTTGTGCCCTCCTACCGATGCCACATGCCTCGCCACGTCGACTTCGACGTCGCCGGCGACGAGCACCATGTCATCCGTCGCTACATCGACCACCGATCGCCGCATGTTCGCACCCACTCGGGCGACCAGTTCGCGCATCGAAAATGGTTTGGTCACGTAGTCGTCCGCTCCCAGCTCCAGCCCGGCTACCTTGTCCGGTTCCGCATCTCTGGCAGTCACGATGATCACGGGAACCGTTGACTGTGTCCGAATCGCCCGCAGGACATCCAGGCCACTCATCGATGGAAGCATCAGGTCGAGCAGTACGAGATCAGGGCTGTGTTTACGAACCAGGTCGATACCGACCGCACCGTCATCGGCGGTTCGGACTTCGTACCCCTCGCGCTCAAGGCTGTATTGGATCGACTCCGAAAGGGCCGGTTCGTCTTCGATAATCAGAACCAGGCGGGCCGCCACCATCAGATGACTCCCATGTCCCAATCCTCTGACGTGAACTCGCGGAATTCGCCCGACAGGAGAAACGCGACTTGTTCAGCGATATCGACAGCCCTCGCTCCAACCCGCCCCAGGTTCCGAGCTACGACGGTCATGCGTACCGCCCATTCAAGTTGGGCAGCGTCATCTCGGCACTGTGCGACAAGTCCATACATAGACCGCTCCAACCGTTCGACCGGTCGGCCCATGATCGGCACCGATAGCGCCATGTCTAGATCCCTGCGCTCAAGAGAATCAAGAGCTGTATCGACCATAGGACACACCAGATCCACTATCTCGGCCACCGTAGCCAACACCTGGACTTGGGACGGCATACCGATCGTCGCCCGAACGGCGCCAGCAGTGCTGACCGCTTGATCACCGATCCGCTCGATCGAATGGCCACTGTGCAACACCACTGACATCAGCCTCAGGTCGCCAGCAACCGGCGTCTGGAGGGCCATGGTCTGCAACCAGGACTCTTCAAGTCTGAGATATCGTTCATCGAGTGGATCATCATCTTGAATCACCTCCTGGGCTGCCAAGGAATCCCTGCTAACGAGCGCAGCACCAGCCCGCTGAACCATGTCCCTTGCATACAGGCCCATCGAGACGACCTCATCGACCATGTCATCGAGATGTTCGTGGAAACTCCGCCGCTGGTCGTTCATCCGAACCGACCAGTGATGTAATCCTCGGTCGAACGCTCTGCCGGATTGGTGAAGATCGTCGACGTGTCGTCGAATTCCACGAGCCGACCCGTCCGATGACCCTCTTCCGAGACCGCTACGTTGAAAAAGGCGGTCCGGTCTGAAACGCGAGCTGCCTGTTGCATGTTGTGGGTTACCACCACGATGGTGTACTCCTCTTTGAGCTCGGTCATCAATTCTTCGATTCGCAGCGTGGCAATCGGGTCCAGCGACGATGCCGGTTCGTCCATAAGCAACACATCCGGGCTGGTGGCGATGGCTCTTGCGATACATAGTCGTTGCTGCTGACCTCCTGACAACGCCATCGCAGATTCGTGCAGCTTGTCCTTGACCTCGTCCCAAAGGGCCGCCTTGATCAAGGACTCTTCCACGAGTTCGTCGAGCCGATCGGTCAATCCAGCGATGCGGGCACCAAATGCGACATTGGTGTAGATCGACTTCGGAAACGGGTTCGGTTTCTGGAACACCATGCCAATATGCCGACGAACCTGAACCGGATCCACTTCTGGCGAATACAGGTCGACTCCATGATACGTAAGCCGGCCAGTGACCTTGGCCGCAACGATCAGGTCGTTCATGCGGTTGAAGCAGCGCAACATTGTCGACTTGCCACATCCGGAAGGGCCGATCAGGGCAGTGATCTGATTGGGCTGGATAGCCATCGATACATCCCGAATGGCCGGAAACGTCCCATAGTGAACTGTGAGAGCATCGGCGACCAGGATCCCGGACTCGGGGTCTACTATCGCCCCGATTTCAGGTGTGGTGGTCCCGGATAAACCTTGGGCCGTCATGCGGATTGTCATCGTAGCGCCTTTGTCTCGAAACGATCTCGGAGGAAAATGGTGATGGCGTTGACGCTCAGCAGAAGAACGAGCAGCACGACGATGGCAGCCGCCGTCAATTGCACAAATTCGGCCTGAGGCTGTCGGGCCCAGTTGAACACGACCAACGGCAATGCGGTATACCGCTCGTCGGTGACCAACTGAACGACCGAAGCCTGGGCAGATGGTTGAAAGAAGTTGGTGACAAGTGCCCCGGCCAAAAGCAGGGGCGCCGACTCTCCAAAAGCTCGAGCCAGCGTTAGGACGGTACCGGTCAGAATGGCGGGCAGGGCGATGGGTAATACGTGATGGCGAATCGTCTCCCATTTGGTCGCGCCGACCCCAAACGCTGCGTCACGAATTGAGCCAGGCACCGCCCGTAGCGCTTCAGCGGTCGTGATGATCATGATCGGAAGGACGAGGACCGTGAGGGTCAGCCCGCCTGAAACGACCGTGCGCCCGTTGGTTAGGCCACCGAGCAGCTTGACGAAGACCGCCAGCCCGAGAATGCCATAGACAACCGATGGGACGCCGGCCAGGTTGCGGACGTTGGCAGTGATCAATCTCGTCATCCGTCCGTCGTTGGCGTACTCCTCGAGGTAGATGGCCGCGGCGACTCCCAGCGGGAACCCGATCAGCACCACGAAACCGACCAAAGCCAATGACCCCATAATTCCCTGGAACACACCTGCTTTGGAGGGGTCGGCCGATAGTGACGACGTGACAAAATCGAACCCTCGATCAGCGAATACCGGTAGCGCGGTCTGAATGGTGTGAGATAGGAGGGTAACGAGGACCAGAAGGGAAGCCAGGAGACTAAGAAAGAGCATTCCCGCCAAAACCGAATCGGCGATGTTGAACCGCGTACCGGTGAGGCGCAAGCGGACAAGTTCATCGGCAGTGGGAGGGGTCCGAGCGGCCATTGCTAGTACCTCTGCCGATAGCGTCTGACCACGCGTTCCGAGATGACGTTCAAAACGAACGTGCCAACGAACAACACGAGCCCAACGAAAAACAAACTGAGAAAGGCTGCATCGTCACCGGCCACCTGATCGGACCCGATGGCCAGCGCGGCGATGGCGCCCGTCAGGGTGATCCCTCCTTCGAGAGGGTTCACCGTCAAGATCCCGGCATTGCCAGCCGCCAGGGTAACCACCATCGTCTCGCCAATCGCACGAGAGACGGCCAGAATCATCGCTGCGACTATCCCTGACAGCGCCGCAGGTACCACCACCCGAATGCTCACATGCCACGGCTTAGCGCCTAGCCCATAGGCGGCCTGCCGTAAAGAATCGGGCACCGCCCGCATGGCATCTTCTGAGATCGAGGCGACGAGCGGCACAATCAAAATCCCCACCCCAATTCCCGCCGCCAAGAGATTCGAAGTCTCCGCCGTTGCGAACAATCGTTTGACCAACTGTGGGGTAATGAAGTTGAGAGCGAACACTCCCAACACGACGCTCGGAATCCCCGCCAGAATCTCCAGGGTCGGTTTAAGGATCCGTCGAGTGATAGGCCCGGCGTACTCCGACAGATAAATCGCCGACCCGATTCCGAGAGGGACCGCCAACGCAACAGCGACTGCCGTAATGATCGCCGAGTGGGTGAAGAGAGCTAGCAATTGAAAGCGGCCTCGACGCGGGAACCACCCGTTTGCGAATAACTGGGAGAACTCGATCTTGGAAGCAAAGCTGGCGGCCTCGCCAAACAACGAGAGCACGATAGCGATACTGATCGCTATCGAAACGATGGCAGCAGCCAGGAAACCCGTGCGTACCACCGCCTCTCGACGTCGGCGCGCCGGGTCCCCGGTGAGATCAACGATCCGACGAGCTGTCAAGGGCGGGCCGCATCCCAAGCCAACCGGGTGGCGGCCAGCAGGTCCGCTGAGAGATCCACGTAGCCTGCCGCCGAAACATTGCTAATTCCGTCGTCGGAGAGGTAGTAGTCGATGAAATCAACCAGCGCCGGATCGGCGTCCAGACTATTCGTCTTCACGTAGATGAACAAGGGTCGGGACAGGGTGTAGCTGCCGTCAGCAATCGTCTCGACTGACGGAGTGACGCATCCGTTGCCGCCATCTACGTCGATCGCCTTGACCACCGCGGCGTTTTCCACGAAGAAGGCAAAACCCACCCATCCAAGTGAAGTCGGATTCGACGAGAGGTTGTTGACGATCACGTTGTCGTTCGCCTCGGGCGAATAGTCTGCCCGCGTGCTGCCTTCGGTACCGCGCTCGTGTGCGATGTCGTCGATCACCAGTTCCACGAACGAATCAAACGTGCCCGACTCCTCACCCGGGGCTGTGACAACCAGGGGCACGGCCGGATAGGGTGCGTGGCCCGCCCCAAGCTCGGCGCCCAAGCCATCGGCATCGGACCAATTCTCGAATCCTTCGGATTCCGGGCCTAGCAGAGCATATAGGTCGAAATAGTCCAGGCAGCTGATGTCGCTGTTCTCGGGGGAGGTGAGAACCGAGATGCCGTCGAAGGCAACCATGAGTTCCACATATTCGATACCTGCGGAGGCGCATGTTTCGGCCTCAGTGTCCTTGATGGGCCGCGAAGCGTCCGAAACTGCGGTTTCGCCGGCACAAAACCGAGCGAATCCGTCACCGGTGCCGGGACCTTCGACCGAAATGCCCACGGAGGGATTAGCAGCACCGAAGGCTTCCTGAACGAGAGCCGTGATCGGCTCGACCGTCGAGGAGCCGGAGACTTCGATCGAACCGGACAGTCCGTCGTCTGTCAAAACGGAATCGGGTACTGCCTCGTCGCCGGAGCCACCGCATGCGGCGAGAACCAGAACCATGCCAGCCAAAACGACTATTCGAATTGCGGGTAGTTTGCTCACGTCACGAACTCCTGTATCGAATGTAGGCAGAACGCTAAATCGCCCGGGTTACCGGCTAGCTGCCCCAAACTGAACGGCAAGTGAACGTTCGATGGCGATGATGTCGACGCTGTCAACTTGCACCGTTAGGCTGGGGATCGTGAGGGTCGGATGAGGAACATAATTCTGGGGTTTTTCGCGATTCTGCTGTTCCCTGTGCTCATCGTTGTATCAATCGCCGGCCTGTCAGGAATCATTTCCCGGGGCATAACAGCCGGCATTTCTGCTGAGTCGGTCAACGGATTCACCCTTGAGGAACTTAAGGACTTTGAACTGGCCGCGGTCGGCGGCGAGGACACACAGTTCTATCCCCTTTCGACCGTTCTCAGCTCATTCGATCGACGAGCGTCCACGCTGGCGTTCGGACGAGACGTCGAACCAGAATCAGGACACGTGGTATTGGCTCCCGCAGACTACGCGGACATCACCGCCTATTACGCAGAGATCCTTGACGCCGACGGATGGACAAAGATCAGAGTACCAACCCCGATGGCAGCCTTCGGGGAAGAAGACACGGCCGTCGCATGGCGAAAAGGAAACGTCGTTTTCCGGCTGGTACGCAAGACTGATGGGCGGCTGCTTGTCGAAGCGGGTGGCTCCGGTGGGGACACCGTTTACGAATATCTCATCACCCCGTTGTTCCCTGTCGGCGAGTAGCAATCCGCTAGGTTCCGTTATGTGACAGCTCGATTGGCCCGACGCAAAGACCTGGATTCGATTCAACGAATCGGGACACTGTCGATCCTCCACAGCTACGCGGGATTTCTGCGGCCTAAGACGCTCGATGCATGGTTAGAGGGCGTGTATTCCACCGAAGCCCTCGTTAAACGCTGGCAAGATCACCCCGTCTATATCGCCGAAGCCGACGGGGTTACCGTGGCGTTCGCCGATGCGTTCATCGAGGACGATCGCATCTTCCTGTCAGCCCTCTTCACCCTCCCAGCCTTCCGCCGGCGAGGCGCGGGCCGGACCCTGGTTGGCCGGGTTCGCACGATCGCCCAAGGCCTACCAGTGACCTGCGATGTGTTGCTAGGGAACGAAGATTCCGAACCGTTCTTCGAGCGCCTAGGTTTCATCCCTGGCGAAACACTCCGAACGACCATTTTCGGCGAACAGGTTGTCGAGCGACGCTGGTATCTCGATAGCGTCGGCGACGAAGCCATCAACGGAGCCGGAGCGGCTGGCGCCAGGTCTTGAGTCTCGCCGACCTGCCCAAAGTTGTGCTGCACGATCATCTTGATGGTGGTCTGCGAGTCGAGACCGTGCTTGATCTGGCAACAGTCCCGCTAGCCAGCGAGTCTCCTGCCGAGCTGGCACGGTGGTTCGACCAAGAGGGGGTCCATTCACTCGATCGATACCTCGACGCATTTGGGGTGACAGTGTCGGCAATGCAGAGTGCCCCCAATATCGAACGGATCAGCTACGAGAATGCGATCGACCTGGCCGGGGACGGTGCCGTCTACGCAGAACTGCGCTTTGCGCCGTCGCTTGCGACTCTGGATGGGTTGTCGATTCAGGAGGTCCTCATTGCGATTGATGCCGGCCTTAACCGGGCAGAGCGTGAGGTTCCGATTCGAACCACCATCATCGCAGATGCGATGCGACAGGACTCCGATTCTGCCGAAGTTGTGAAGGCGTCGGTGTCCGCAGGGATCGCTCGCCTGGTTGGATTCGATCTCGCTGGCCCCGAAGCTGGATTTCCACCGACGCGTCATCGCCACGCTTGCGATCTGGCGCTCGAAGCGGGGCTCGGTCTCACAATCCACGCTGGTGAAGGAGACGGGGTTAGCTCAATTGCTTCAGCCATAAGCTGCGGCGCGCAACGCATCGGGCACGGAGTTCGTATCATCGAAGATTGCCGCGTCGTCGACAACGAGATCACCGACCTCGGTCCAGTTGCTGCGGACATTCTCGACCGCCAGATACCCCTTGAGCTGTGCCCGACATCCAACCGACACACGCTGGGACTTAACATCGTCGATCATCCCATCGACTTGTTGTACAGGGCCGGTTTTCAGGTGACGGTGAACACGGATAACCGGTTGATGAGCCAGACCACGATGACGGATGAGTTTATGCAGTTAGCGTCATCGTTCGGTTGGTCACGCGTGGACTTCAAGAAGGTGACTGAGAACGCCCTGCACGGCGCATTTGTCGGCAGGGAGACTGCCGAGAGGATTCTCGTCGATCACGTCAATCCGGCGTACGGATCCGTCAGCTGATCTGGGATCGCAGCCAGACAACGATATCGGCAAGCACCTCAGGGCCTTCTGGCTCGTTGAATACCTCATGGCGTAAGGCTGGATAGAGCTTGCGGCTCACTCGTTCTCCGAGCGGTGCTGAGAACTCCGGAGGAACCAGCTGATCCGCACCGCCGTGGACGATGTGGGTTGGCATCGCCGGGACCTGGTCGATGACTGACTTCATAGCCTCGAACAACTCGGCGCCCATCTGACTTGATGCTTTGGTGTAAACGAGTGGATCGGCGAAATAGCGCTCGGCGACAGCCGGGTCCCGCGAAAGATGCTCGCCGTTGATCGGATTCGGGATCATCAGCTTCGGCACTACTCGCGCCAGCAGGGGTGCCATGGTCCGCTGCCAGGCAGGGACCTTGGCGTCGATCGCTGGCGCCGACAGGACCAGATAGTCGGGGGCGGGCGTACGAGACAGAGCGTACTTCAAGGCGATAAGGCCACCGAGGGAGTGGCCAAGCAGGACTGCCGGGAGGCCTGACTCTGCCACTTCGGCCAGTTCTTCGCCGACTGCGTCGAGATAGTCCTCGAATGAGTCAACGTGGCCCCGCTTGCCACCAGTGCCGCCGTGTCCCGGCAGATCAAACGATCGAACCTTAATGCCGGCTTCGGACAACTGATTGCCAACGAGTTCGTACCGTCCTGAGTGTTCGGCAATCCCATGGACGAGCAACAACGTCGCCCAGGGTCGATCGGGTCTCTCCCACGTGCGCACCAAACGGGTGTGCTCACCAACAGTGACTGACTGAACGTTGCTGAGGCTCATGCGGGTTGTTCCCATCGACCGTCGTCCTCGAGCCTCACGATGCGAGGGGCACCCGGCATCCGGGTCGGAGGCACCATTTCTTCGTTCTGATCGGGATCTTCGAGTCCATACTTAATCACAAGATGTAGGTAGTCGCGCTGGTAGAGAATCCGGCAACTCACACCCGGATGGTGTTCAGCCAGCAGGCGCACTTTGCGGTTCTTTTTCGTGACCAACTTTTGGTTCATCGTCGTGATCTCGATGTACGTGCCCTCATCGGGCAGATAGAAATCAGGCGTGAAGTATCGGGTAGGTTCACCTGACTCGTCGAATGCGATACCAAACGAGGTCGGCTCGTAGTCCCAGGCCAGCCCGTAGAAGTCCAACAACTTGGCGAACTGGCGTTCGCTGTTGTGGGCGAAGTCGATCGTATCGGCTCGCTCTGGCTCTACAGACCCGTCGATTAGAGCGCCTCTCCTAGCGCCGGTGCGGTATCCGCGGGAACCAGAACGTCGCCGAACAGCCTGTGAATCTCTCCCTCGAGTTCTTCCTGGACTGGTCCGACAGCAATGCCGAAAACTCCCTGTCCTCTGCGGAATACGTCGACAACCTCATCGGGACTCTTGGCAGCGTAGATGGTCGAACCATCTGATAGGAGCGTCACGTCAGCGAGCGGGTTGTCACTCTGCATCTGCTCTCTGAGGATGTCCATCGCCTGACGGATACGTTTGAGGCTCATACCGGCGTCGAGCAGACGCTTGATGACCTTGAGTTGCACGACATCCGAAAAGGAATACAACCGCTGGGATCCGGAGCCGTGCGCATCCTGGAGCGACGGCGTCAGCAGATCCGTCCTTGCCCAATAGTCGAGCTGCCGGTATGTGATATTTACAACTTTGCACACCTGCGGTGCACGAAATCCATGTGTTGTCACGGTTGGGTTTCCTCCTGCGTGGAACTTGGTTACACGCCCGTAATTACCCCACGGTGAAGTTACTCAACCCCACTCGCCGTGTCAACGACCGACAAGGCTCGAAGCCGTTCGAGTTGCTCAAAAGTACCTATCGCGACTAGGGATTGCCCGGATCGAAGAATCAAGTCAGGATCCGGATTGATGATCACACCGGACGCCGGGTCATCGATACCGACCACCATCGCTCCAAGCCGTTCTCGGATCGCTGCTGTCTTGAGTGTCTGGCCAGTGAGCACACCATCGACGAGCACCCGCTCCACCCTCAGCTCGAAATGCCGGCTGCCCTGCATGACGAACTCGATGACGTCACCAAACCCACGCTGCATGGCCATAACGGCCATTCGGCGGGCTCCAACCCGGTTCGGAGCAACCACGCGGTCAGCCCCCGCCAACTGGAGTTTCTCCTCGGACTCGGCCTCATCGGCCCGGGCAATGACGTGGACATTGGATCGAATCGCCTTGGCGGAGAGGCAAATCACCAGGTTGTCGGCATCGTTCCTCACGCTGGCCAGCACCGACGCGGCTCGTTCGATTCCTGCCTGATCGAGCGAGGCGTTCGATGTGGCATCACCGAGCACTACTAGCGCTCCCTGAGACTCGGCATACGCAAACCGATCCTCATTGATCTCGATGACGACGACATCTTCGCCGCCCGCTACGAGGTCTTGCCAGACAGATTCGCCAACCCGGCCGAATCCACACAAGATATGGTGGTTGGATAATCTGTCAATATCACGTTGCAATCGGCGTCTCCTGCCTGAAATCGAGGATGATTCTACGATCAATTCGAGCCCAACACTGGCCGTGTAGAACACCGAACCGAGGCCAGAAATAATCAGGACGACCGTCCAGAGCCGGCCGAGGGTCGAAAGAGGAAACACTTCCTGAAACCCGACCGTAGTGATGGTCATTACCACCATATAGAAGGAATCGAACCACGCAGCTCCTTCGATCAGCCGATATCCGATCGTGCCGATCAGCGTAACGGCGAGCATGAACGACGCTGCGCGTCGAAACCGTTGCCTCACGTTGAAGGAACTTCGAAGTCACCCGGATCGATGTCGTCGAGAAACTCCCGAAACCGATCGATCTCATCTTCAGCCAGCCCTTCTTCTTCGCCCTCGAGTTCGATTCCGGCATCGTCGAGCACCTCTGGCGTCGCAAAGATCGGCGATCCGGTGCGAGCTGCGAGGGCTAGCGCGTCTGAGGGTCGAACCGATAGGGTCACATGATCGGCATCTCTGGTCAGATCGAGGTCGGCATAGAAAACACTGTCACGAAGCCCAGTCACAACCACCCGATCCACCTGCGAGCCGAGCGCCTCGGTAACCATCTTGAGGAGATCGTGCGTGGTCGGCCGGACCGACTCAACCCCTTCTAGGGCGTAAGCGATGGCTGTTGCCTCGACCGCACCGATCCAGATCGGCAAATAGCGGGTTCCCGAACGCTCCCGAAGCAGAACAATCGGCTGATTCGACGGCAGCTGAATGCGCACTCCAACAAGGTCGACAGGTACGGGATCGCTCATAGTGCAAGGTTATCACCGTCTTACGTTCAAGGCGGCGCGCCGGAGGCAGCCTGGGTCTGAAACGAACGCTCCGAAGTCCATAACGGCCCACAGACCCGGCAGATTCCGATAGGCGTTTTCCCAGTCCATTCCATAGCCAAGTAAAAACTCGTCTCCCACCTCAAAGCCCCGATACTCCAGGGGAACATCGACAAGACGCCGAGCACTCTTGTCGACGAGGGTCACCGTTGACAAGGACGCCGGACGCCGAATGTCGATCATCCCTCGCAAGCTGCTCAGCGTCAGACCAGTGTCCACGATGTCCTCGACGAGGACAACGTGACGGTCGGTCAGATCGGACGAACAGTCATAGGCGATATCGACCCGGCCACCTTCACCGAACCTGGTGAGACCCAAAAAGTCCACTTCGAGTTCGGTATCACAAGCTCGACTCAAGTCGGCTAAAAACGGAACCGAACCACTGAGAATGCCCACCAGGACAGGGACTTTGCCGGCGTAATCCTCGGCCAGTTGAGCCCCGAGTTCGTTGATACGTGACCGTAGCGCAGAAGGATCAACGATTTCCATCACCGTCTCGGCAGTCATTTTTCGAGTCCCCAAACCCAGTTCCAGTAGCGGCCTGCCCATGAAAACGAGTCACGGAGCGCAGGGAGCGAATGGATCGCCTCCGTCCGAATAGTCGTCGTGCCGACCACCTCATCGTTGACGGTCGCGACCACCACGACACCCGACTCACCACTGCGAGGCTCTGCAACAACCTCATTAGCGGAGGGCCCAAAGACCTGCACTGGATCTTCGGCAAGGGCCGGCTCGGCATCGTCGCCCGTTCGAAGTATCCCCAACTGCTGGGCAACATCAAAAACCGAGAGAACGGTAAAAGCCTCGAAGCCAAAATTGAGCAGTTGCGCCGCGTCGGCAAAATGATCCTCAGAATCCATGACCACCGCATAAAGCCGCCGGCCATCGCGTTCTGCGCCAGCGATGAGCGCGAGACCGGCCTCGTTGGTGTATCCGGTCTTCACGCCGAACGCCCCGTCGTAGGTCCGCACCAGCTCGTTCGATAAGCGGGCGACCCGAGCGGTGCCATCGGGAGCCTCCGGCATGTCATACGATGTTGTCTTGACCGCCTCGGCGAACGCAGGAATGGCAATGCCATGGCGAGCAATGGCCAAAAGGTCGCGGGCCGAAGAGAAATGTCCCTCAGCATCGAGCCCATGAGGATTGGCGAAATGGGTATTCTCCAGGCCCAGCTCTGTCACCTTGTCGTTCATCATTCGTACGAACCCCGCAACTGATCCGCCCACATGTTCAGCTAGCGCAACCGCTGCATCGTTCGCCGATTGAAGAAGGAGGGCATAAAGGAGATCTCGGACGGTCATCGACTCACCGGCGTAGAGACCAATTTCAGACTCCCCTGCCCCGGCGGCGTTCGTCGAGATCACGACCCGGTCGTCCAGGTTGGCATTCTCGAGCACAACAATGGCTGTCATCATCTTCGTGGTCGAAGCCATCGCTCGCGGAACGTCAGCGTCGAGCTCACCAAGCACTTGGTCAAAGGTTTCGTCGTACAGGATCCAGGACTCCGCCGAAATCGAGGGGGGTTGGGGAACCGGCAGACCCTCGAGCGGAATCGGAATCTGGGCAACACTCGTCGCTCCCACAATCGGAGCGAACAAGATCCCGGCGACGATCGCAACGATCGTGAAGAGCCGGGTCATCGGTCGAGCAGTGCAGCAAGTTCCTCGCGAAGAAGATGCATCGTGGTGGTAGAGAAAGACCTCGCCAGGATCGCCATACGATCGGACACATTTTGCTTGGCCTCAGGACTCGAGGTTCGCATTAGGGGAGCCACGAGTTGTTGGACGAGGTCAGCCTGACGGTCGGCAGTCAGCCGGAGGGTGCGGATGTGGCGGGACTCAAGTCCCAGGTCGAGGAGCAGCCTGCCCTGTCGGGCCACGGCTAACGCGTCAGCGCTGAACAGGGCCCCTTTCGTTCTACGGAGCACGCCGTGTCCTTCGAGTGCGGCGATTTCTGCGGTCGTGAGCCCTGACCGGCGGGCCAACTCCTCCTCGGTGACCGGTTCGTCTTCGCTGAAGAACTCGGCAGTGGGGGTCTCGTCATCGTCCCATGACGTAATACCGTGTTCCCAATCCGCCAAGCGGGCCTTAATGACTTTAAGTGGCAGGAAGTGGTCGCGCTGCTGGCCGAGAATGAAGCGGAGACGATCCAAGTCTTCGTCGAAGAACTGGCGATAGCCCGAGGAACTTCTTGTAGGCGAAATCAGTCCCTGATTCTCAAGAAACCTGACTTTCGAGACAGAGATCTCAGGAAAGTCATCCTTGAGCAAGTTGATAACTTCGCCGATCGACAGCGAATCGGAATCAGGCATCTCCGAGCGCCACGATGAGATGAAATTTGCCGACAATCACTTCGTCCCCAGCTTGGAGTGGAGCTCTCTCGATACCCACATCTCGGACATATGTCCCGTTGGTCGACCCCGAATCCTCAACAACGAGTCCTGCGTCGGACGCCATAAATCTGCAGTGGTGGCGACTCACGGTGATGTCGTCAAGGAAAATGTCACTGTTCGGATGCCGACCGACGGTGGTTGTACCAACATTGAGAATGTAGGTCATGCCGGCCCTCGGCCCCCGTTCCACGACGAGGGCATACCCGGGCACTCCGTCAACATGAGCCGCTTCGTCTGGCGAAAGGGCCGGGTGCTGCCCAGCGGTAACCGGCACGAAAATAACGGTGGGTTCGACGTCACCTTCGGCCGCGCACACCAGGCAGACCGAGGAGTCCTCGGGTAGCTCATTGTGACAGGTAGGGCACGTCATGCGGCTCATGGTAGCTGTCTAGAGGTCCGACACGAGCGTCGTGTAGCTGGCCGCATCGATGAGAACACTGAAGTCCGCATCGTCGGCTGGGGCCAGTTTTACTATCCAACCGGCCCCATATGGATCCTGGTTGACGAGCTCGGGATTGTCGTCGAGAGCGCTATTTACTGCCACAACCGAACCCGCCACTGGTGCGTACACCTCTCCGACTGACTTGGTCGATTCGACCTCGGCCAACGTTTCGCCAGCTGGCACGTCAGACCCAACATCCGGTAGATCGACGTACACAATGTCGCCGAGCGCATCCTGGGCAAAATCGCTGATCCCAACCGTCAACACGCCGGCCTCGTCACGCGCGACCCATTCGTGTGCGGCGGTGTACTGGCGATCTTCAGGAATGTTCATGCGGACCCTTCTCGATGGTTGGATCGGAGCTTAACGAATTTTTGGCCGTTTGGCGGACGTCAGCGACATATGAAACGCCAACAGCCCAGTAAAGAATCAAGCCCACCACCCCTGACACAATCGCCGCCGGGCGCAGAACCGATTCGGCCACGCCGGCAGCAGACACATAAAAGGCGGGAATCGACCCGTACAGCAACAGCGTCGCTAGCTTGCCGAGCCAACGGACATCGATGGTTCGCCGGTGAACGAGCAGCAGCCAGACCGCCAGGCTCGCCACAATCACTTCGCGAACCAATAGTCCAACAACCAACCAGGCAGGAAGGATCCCCGCCAACCAGCCCGCTACGACCGCTGCCACAATCGCCAAACGGTCGGCGATGGGATCGAGCATACGACCCAGCTTCGACACCTGACCGAGCCGGCGGGCCAGAAGCCCATCTAGCCAGTCAGTACTGCCGATCGCCAGAAGCAGCCACCCGGCCGCAGCCACCTGATCGGCACCAAGCAACAACCAGACGAATACCGGCACCGCCAGGATACGAACAAACGAAATTGCGTTGGGGAGCGTCAGGACCCGGTCCTCGCCCGTCCGCTGATCAGCCAGCGGCAGACTCCACGAGATGGCAGGCGACAAAATGGGCGTCGCCCTTGTCGACCAGATCAGGATGATCATGGGCGCGGCAAAAGTCGGTCGAAATCGGGCAGCGGTCGACAAAACGGCAAACCGGGGGCGGATTGATAGCCTTGGCAATGCCGCCCTTGATGAGAACGTCCGGGCGTTTATAGGCGGGGTCTGGCACAGGCACCGCCGATAGGAGCGCCTTCGTGTAGGGGTGGAGTGGGTTGCTCAGCAACTCTTCGGTCGTGGTGATTTCCACGATCTTGCCAAGATACATGACGGCGATTCGATCACACATGTACCGGGCGACCGCCAGGTCGTGGGTGATATACAGGTACGAGACGCCGAACTCTTCGGCAAGGGACAGCATGAGGTCCATGATCGAGATCCGGATTGACACGTCGAGCATGGAAGTTGGCTCATCCGCAACAACGAAGGTTGGGTCAAGCACCAACGCCCTGGCGATCGCCACTCGCTGACGCTGGCCACCAGAGAGCTCGTGTGGGTAGCGGAACATAAACGTGTCAGCTGGGGCCAGCCCAACCAGGTCGAGTAGTTTGGCCACCCGGATTTCTCGTTCGAGAACCGTTCCGACTCGCTGCACCGTTAGCGGTTCGGCGACAGTGTCATACACGGTCCGGCGGGGGTTGAGTGACTCGAATGGGTCTTGGAAGATCATCTGCACCCGCCGACGGAAACGCAGCATGTCGCTGCCTTTCTCGATGGCAGCAATGTCGAGCATCTCGTCACCATCCTGGAGGAGGATCGACCCCTCGGTTGGGTCCATTAGCCGAACGAGCATCCGACCGGTTGTGGACTTTCCGCACCCTGATTCGCCGACGAGACCAAGCGACTCTCCGGGAGCGATCTCGAAGTTGATGCCATCAACTGCATGGAGATATGCATCGGCCTTGCGAAACCGACCGGCTCCGATCGGGAACAGTTTTCGCAGACCTTCAACCTTGATGAGCGGGCGGGTAGGAGCCTGAACGTCGGTCATTTGCGGAGCCCTTCGCTCAACGGTGGTACGGATTCCCAGTTCCAGCAGGCAACTTTGTGGCCGCCGCCGATGTCGGCCAATAGTGGTTCCTCCGTACGACACTGGTCAGTTACAAACGGACACCGGGGATGGAAACGGCACCCCGGCGGGGGGTCAAGCAGGTTCGGCGGTTCACCCTCGAGGGGCGCCAGCTTACGGCGTGGTCCGGTGATAGACGGCGTCGAAGACAGAAGCAAGAACGCGTACGGATGCTTTGGATTGTGAAAGACGTCGATGGTGGGGCCGGTTTCGACCATCTTGCCGGCGTACATAACGCCCATCCGGTCGGTGACCTCGGCAATCACGGCGATATCGTGGGAGATGTAGATGATGCTCATACCGAGGTTCCGCTGGATCTTCTTGAGTTCGGTAAGGATCTGGTCCTGGACGATCACGTCAAGGGCCGTGGTCGGTTCGTCGGCAATGATTATCTGGGGATCGCACGACAGCGCCATGGCGATGATGGCTCGTTGGCGCATTCCGCCCGAGAACTCGTGGGGATAACGATCCATCATCTTCGGATCCAGCCCAACCATTTCGAATAACCCGGCGATGCGCTCACGGCTTTCGCTGTGCGAAAGAAGCGGTTTGATGTGGAGATCCATCGCCTCTTTGATCTGGGCGCCAACCTTATGAACGGGATTCCATGCGTTCATGGCCCCCTGGAACACCATCGAAATATCCGCCCATCGGTGCGATCGCACCTCCGAGGCAGACATCTCCAGCATGTCCTCGCCATTCAACAAGATTTCGCCGCCTTTGAATCTGGCGTTCTCCGCCTGCAGTTGCAGCAACGCCATCGCAACGGACGTCTTCCCGCAGCCCGACTCACCGACGAGTCCAAACGACTCACCGGATTGCAACGAAAAGGAGACATCCTCGATAGCGGAGACGTCTCCTTTCTCGGTGCGATAGTGCATTACCAAGTTGCGGACGTCCAGGATTGGGGCGTCGGTCGACGACTCTGCTGTAGCGGTCAAGTAAATGCCCTTCCTAACGATTCCGCAAACGCGGGTTGATGATTTCATCCATGCCGCGCCCGGCCAGATAGAAAGCCCCTGCCAACAGCGTGACGGCCAGACCAGCGGGAACGATGAGCCACCAGGTCGACGGATTCAGCAGATAGCCGGCCGACTGGGTCTTATTGATCATCAGTCCCCAACTCATATCGATGTTGAGAAGCCCGAGGAACGACAGCACTGCTTCTGAAGATATGGCACCAGTCACCGAGAACATGACATACAAGAAGGACAGAGGCATCACGTTGGGAATCAAATGAGCAGTCACGATCCGCCAGTTGTTGCCGCCCGCAACCCTGGCCGCATCAATGAATGGTTTGACCTTAACCGACAGGGCCTGGGATTTGAGCACGATGGCCGTACCTCCGAAGCCACCCAACAACCCGAGAAAAATCGCCAGATGCCACAGTTTGAAACGCCCGAAACTGCTGGCCACGATCAGGACCGCCAAAATGGGGAGCATAAGCAATAGGTCGGCAAACCGCATGAAGAAGGAGTCAACCCACCCGCCGAAATAGGCAGCTACCGAGCCGACGGTCGTTGCGATAAAAACCGTCACCGTGGCGGCCAGCAATCCTAGCCCGAAGGCAGCTCTAGCGCCGAACATCAGCTGTGACAAAATGTCAGAACCGTTCGGGTCGGTCCCGAGCAGATGGTTTTTGTCCGGCGGCCAGGGATGCCTTATTTCACGCTGAATGACGTCTCCGACCTGAACGTTACGGCCTTCGGCGATCAAACGCCGACGATCGATCTGGGTCAACGGATCGACAACATCGTCGACGTTGGCCACGACCGTCATCTCGATAATCCGTTCCCTGGTGTCGTTGCCGGTACGTACGTCGTACACCCGCGCGTCCCACACGCCAGTGGCAAAGAGAATCGGCTGGGCGATACCCAAGAGCGCAAACATGATGATGATGGTGAGTCCGACAAGTCCGACTTTGTTCCGTTTGAACAGCTTCCAGTTATCTCTGAAGCTCTGCCGCATGAGCCGCATACGGATCCGCCACAGCGGCTCCGTATGCAGGAGCAACTCAACGTCGTCGGGAGCCTGGGATTCTTCGGGAGCTTGCAGTGTGTCCATGGCAGTTACCCCTGACTCGTAACTCGGATACGGGGATCGAGTACGCCGTATAAAACATCGGCGGCGAAATGGCCCAACAACGCCAATATACCTGTGAAGGAGAAGGCGGCGAGTGCGACCGGTATGTCTTCTGCGACCACCGACGCTAGAAGCAGCTGACCCATGCCCGGCCAGCCGAAGATTGATTCGGTAATGATCCCACCGTCAATCACGGTTGCCACCGCGAGAACCAGTGAGGTCGACACCGGCAAGAGTGCGGTGCGGGCGGCGTGTCGGTCGCGCACAGTTGCTTCACTGAGGCCCTTGGCCCGGGCGGTTGTTACAAAGTCTTCTTTCATCGTTTCCAACATCGACGTACGAGTGATCAGCATGACCCCGGCGAAGCCGACCATCGTGAGAACGCTGACGGGTAGAACGAGATGAACGGCGATGTCCTTGGCATAGACGAGGTTGTCATTGGT
Organism: uncultured Acidimicrobiia bacterium; assembly: GCA_965363765.1. Classification (GTDB taxonomy): domain Bacteria; phylum Actinomycetota; class Acidimicrobiia; order Spongiisociales; family JAENVV01; genus JAENVV01. Next base: position 3,540 of record CBDTUI010000025.1, on the reverse strand, counting down.
AAGCCAGAAGGCAACGAAGGTACCGAGACCGACGACCCACCCGGCGGTTTTGACCATCCGCCGCTGGTTCGGACGGTCGAGTCGGCTTGAGGCCCAAACGGTGATCCCAATAAAGGCGGTAACCGCCATGAGAGAGGTGAACATGATCATCATGATCCGGTTCGCTGAAAACGGTGCGTCCCTCCAGACCGACTCAACGATGAACCCGTTCGTCGGCACCCACCCCAGCTTCACGGCGAACAAGAGAATCATCATGAGCCCAAACCATGGATAAAAGACGGTGAAGAGACCCACCCCGGCGATGGTGATAGCCATCTCGCCGCGTTTGTTTCTTCGCCAAGCCAGATACTTACCTGCCTGAAAACCGACGAGGTACTGGAATAGCAGAGCAACCGAGAACAGCATGACAGTCCGCGGCAAACGCTCGGCGATCAGACTGCTGACCGGTTGCGGGTAGCGCGACCAGCTGACGCCGAGGTCGCCTGTGAAGAAATCTTGGGTGTAGATCCAGAATTGCTCAAGGGGCGGTTTGTCGAGGCCGCGCCGTTCAAGCGCTTGAGTAATGGCTTCGGGTGGGAGGTTCGGGTTCAGGCGCAGTTGCTGTTCGATGCTGTTACCCGGAATTGCTTGCAACGCGATCCAAGACAGGGCAAAGAAGACCAGAAAAAGCAGCACCATCTGTATGAACCGCTTGAAAACGTACCGACCCACGGAGATCCTTTCGCGAAAGCCAACGCATGTTACCCGTTCGATACCGGCCCTGCTATCGAGTGCCAGGGACAGTCACCCATTCGACAATCGGCCAGCTGGACGGCTGGGCCTGACCTGGACGCGACTGGGGAGGGCTTTCGCCCTCCCCAGCTATCGCAATCGCTAGTTACGCAGTTGTTACTGCGATGACTGCACTGATGTTTGCTCGCCGTTCCATTGCTGGAGACCGCCCAAGCCCTCGGTCCACGGGAAGACCAGGTTGTTCCGGTAAGCCTCAAGCACTGGCGTCGTGAAGAGGACCACGTATGGAACCTCCTCAGCGATGATCTCTTCCATCTGGAAGATCAGTTGCTGAGCTTCAGCCAGGTCAGTTGCGGCATCGAACTGCGTTGCTAGTGCGTCGAATTCAGCGTTGTTGAAGCCAGGAGTGTTGAACCCGCCCTCTGCTGAATCTTCCCACGAAGCGAAGAACGACGACACGTAGTCCGGGAACACGCCGGTACCCCAACCGAGGATATACATATCCCAGTCGGTCGGACCGAACACCTTCTCAACGATGACGTTGAAGCCAGTTGGCTCTGCGGACAACGGAACACCGAGATCCTGAGCCCAGTCTTCAATGAACAGCGAGTAGGTGGCCCGGAGCGGGTCGTAACCAGGTCCAGGAGCCAACACGCTCAGGTCGCCAACGGTCTCACCATTTAGCGAGAGACCTTCACCCTTAGGGATGACGTCCAAGTTGTCAGCATTCCATTCTGGCTCCGTCGTCCAGGTCCAGCCGCCCTCTTTGAGGATGGTGATGGACTGAAGAACACGCTCTTCCTGGGTCAACCCGGCACAGTGAGCTTCGATCGAAGCGTTGTGCCAGTAAGCGTTGGCAGGAGGAACCGTCGTGTCGAGCGAGATAGCAACGCCCTGAAGGACGCTATTTGCCATGAACTCTTTGTCGATCATGCAGGCCATTGCCTGACGGAACGACGTATCGGACATCGGGAACTTGCGAGTGTTGAACGAGAGGTAACGGAATCCAGAGTTCGGGTTCGTGATTACCTCAAGGTCAGACTCATCCAAGATGCGATCCAGGAATCCACGCTGAACACCAAGCGGCGTCAACCAGAAGTCAACTTCGCCTTCGGTAAGCGCCAATACAGCCTGGTCCTGTCCACCAGTAACGGTGAACACAACTTCGCTGGCGTATGGGCCGGCAACGCTGTCAGAGACAACTTCACCTTCCGCCGTGCCACCGTAGTACTCAATCGAGCCGTCCGGCAGTTCGTATTCCACCGCACCGTTGTCATAGACGACCGTACGCGAGCCTGTGTCGAAATACGGGGCGGCGCTCAAACGAGCAAACGCACCCTCTTCACGGGTCGTGAATGTGAAGCCACCGGCGGAAGGAGCGCCTTCGCCGGAAGAGGCCTCAAAGGTCTCGGCGTCACCGGATGAGGCGACGACTGGAGCCCAGAAGTGCTCAGGCATCACAGGGAACTGTGCTGCACCGTACTGCCACAGCGGGAGCCCAGGAGCACCGTTGAAGGTGTAGACGACCGTGTAGTCATCGGATGCCTCAACGGACACGAGGCCAACAGCGGTCTCATCGACGTCAGCGGTTTCCGGATCATCATCGGATGCCAAAGGAATCGAGCTGAGCCAGTTACCACCTAGACCGAGGTCCTTGACGGTGTTGAACGTGAAGGCAACGTCGTTGGCGTCGATGGCTTCGCCATCGCTCCAAGTCGGACCCTCGCGCAACGCGACACTAATTACCCAGTTGTCGCCATCAGCGGCGCCAGCTGGCGGAACTGCGTCGACAGCCAGTGAAGGCGCCAACGTGAAGTTAGGTGCCACCTGGGTGTATACGGCCGCAGCCTGTCCACCGAGCAAGTAACCGTTGTACACGGAGTTGTCGGTATCCAAGTAGGTCCAGTAGTTGTCCGTGGTGAAGTCTTCAATCACCGCGATCTTGTATTCAAATCCCTCAACCGATGGTGGGGTCGTTGTGTCCGTACCCATCGTCGTGTCGGGGGTGTCTGTTCCAGTTGTTGTGTCAGTTACGTCCGGCGCAGCCGTCGTATCAGAACTTGTACCACCGCAAGCCGCAGCAATCATGGCAAGTACCGCCAGGAGTGCTACGAATCGCCATGGAAACTTCGATGAGGATCTCACCGTCATGTCCTCCAATATTTCGTCAATCTTGCGCACGTCCTCCACAGGAGTGGAAAACGCCTGCCTTCCTCGCCACGTATCAGATGGCGGCCCACAGCCGCCATCGAACCCATCTTGGGGAAGGTACGCACACACGCGATGCGTGCGCCAGAACAGAATACAGACTTTGCTACCCACTCCGCAACAAGAGCGACCGCTTATGGTGCGAATCAGCCGTTTTGACAGACAGCTAGGCTGCTACACATTCGGGCTGTGGCGCAGCTTGGTAGCGCGCTTGTCTGGGGGACAAGAGGTCGCGGGTTCAAATCCCGCCAGCCCGACCACTCAACACCTCAAGCCCAGCTTGAGGAACCCAACTTGCATGAACTCTCTCCCGCAGACACGGAACCCAAAGCGGGACTCACGGGAGACTCACGGCGCTGCAACTGCAACCCGAAATGCATGACCGACAACTACGAGTTGACCGCCCACAGCAAGTCGTCGAGCTTTGTGGCCGCGTGAAAGCCGAAGATCTCGGGATGGTGCCTGTTGCCAACGTGTCCAAGAAGTGTGATCTTCTCGTCGCTGCAGACATTTCATCAATGTCGGGTAAGGCGAAAAAGGCTCAGGACATTGGAGTGCCGGTGGCTTCCGTCGAGGACTTCTTGTTGATTCAGAGTTGAG
>CBDTUI010000024.1:0-27986 GCA_965363765.1 uncultured Acidimicrobiia bacterium | reverse complement strand
CCCGGCTTCCGAGCCGGCCGCCACCTCCGCTACCGCAAAAGCGACATCGACCAATGGATCTGCGACCGTATCGGGCAAGCGCTTCACAACTGAGCAGCACAATCGTCACAGAGACCTGCAACCGACCGACTCGAGGAGATGGGCGGTGGCGCAGGTCGAGAAGGCGAGCTCGCACACGTGTCGAATGGAACCGGCGCCACCCGAAGTGGAAATACCCAAAAGCGGCACGAAACTTCGGACACGATACAAGAGCAGCGCATGCACAGGTCACACGAGAAAGGACCAAGCAATGGCAACGATCAGCAAACGACCCGGACAGCCAAAACCTTACCTTGCCCGATACCGAGGCCCGGACCGCCGAGAAGTATCGAAGGCCTTCACCCGCAAAGTTGACGCTCAGCGGTGGCTCGACACACAAGCGGTAGACCTTTTGCGTGGTGAGTGGGTCGATCCGCGGTCGGGTTCGATCAGTTTTGAGGAATGGGCCAGCCACGTGTTGGACTCGCGACGATCCGTGAAAGAATCAACCCGGGTCCGAGACGAAAGCGTTGTGCGTAACCTTGTCCTGCCGCACTTTGGCAAGCTCCCCCTGGCGAAGGTCACCCCCGAACACTTCGATCGATGGATAACAGACTTGACAGCCGACGGTCTCGCCCCAGCGACGATCGGGAAGGCCTATCAACTGGCCTCGATGATCCTCGATCAAGCGGTGCGTCGGCGACGACTGAACCGGAGCCCGGCTCAACTGAGATCCGTCGAGCTACCAAAGGCGGCTCGGAAAGAGATGCGGACCCTACAGCCAGCCCAGGTGGAAGCAGTCACCGCGGCGGTGGCTCCTCGCTTCCGTGTCTTGATTCTTACAGCCGCCTACACCGGCGCACGTTGGGGCGAGGTGGTCGCCTTGGACCGATTCGCACTAGACGTAACTGGCCGGGCGCTCACGGTGTCTCGGTCGCTCTCAGAGGTCCGTGGGGAGCTTTCATTCACCACACCCAAGACGGACGCTTCTCGGCGAAGGATAAGCCTCCCGTCTTTCCTGGTGGCAGAACTGGTCGAGCATGTTGGCCGTTACTGTCCCGGCGACGGACTGCTTTTCACTTCGACCGAAGGCCTGGCTCTTCGTCGCACCAACTGGCGGCGACGCCATTGGTTACCAGCCGTCCGCTCGACGGTTGGCGAGCCAATGAGATTCCATGACCTACGCCATACACACGCCGCGATGCTCATCGCTCAAGGCGTACACCCGAAAGTTATCCAATCGCGGCTCGGTCATGCCAAGATCGCTACGACCCTCGACACCTACGGTCACCTCTGGGACGGTCTCGACGAGGCCGCGGCTGACACTCTCGATGACCTCATCTCCGGCCTTCGACCGGTTGGTTCTGGTGCCCCGAATTTGGCGTCCGTGAACCCAAAGCGATAACAGTTCGCGGACTAAGTGTGGACTAGGTGTGGACTAAACCCAAAAAATACCGCTGGTGCCACTCTCCCGAATACCAAGAAACCCCGCTCTGGGAGCGGGGTTTCTGGTTGTGGGCCGTGCTGGATTTGAACCAGCGACCTCTTCCGTGTCAGGGAAGCGCTCTCCCCCTGAGCTAACGGCCCGTGGGGACTTGCATTGCCCGGCCGAAGCCGGAGAGGCGACGCCCGGAATTGAACCGGGGTACGAGGTTTTGCAGACCTCTGCCTAACCACTCGGCCACGTCGCCATGTGGAGGCCTATCAGACCTCGTTTCATATCGACCAACAAGTGGCCGACATGGAGCGGAAGACGGGAGTCGAACCCGCGACCTCAACCTTGGCAAGGTTGCGCTCTACCAACTGAGCTACTTCCGCCTGTGGGCCGGTATGTTAGCCCACCTACACGACTCGTAAAGTCGGACCAGTCTCACACCTCAGGGCGCCTAGCGTCCCGTCGAACCGAAACCCCCGTCTGCCCGCCCGGAGCCGGGAAGCTCGTCGACTTCGATCAATTCTTGCTCGATGACTGGAACCACCATGAGCTGGGCAATCCGATCACCCCGGGCGATTGCGACCGGTTCGGCACCGTGATTGACAAGCAGGACCGCAATCTCGCCGCGGTACCCAGCGTCGATGAGCCCGGGTCCGTTCGTCACCCCGACACCCTGCTTGGCAGCCAATCCACTGCGGGGAACCACGAGCCCGGCGTAGCCGGAAGGGATGGCGACCGCGATGCCAGTCGGCACTTTGGTACGTTCTCCGGGGGCCATTGACGCCGGCTCCCTGGCGTACAAATCGACCGCTCCATCGCCGTCGTGGGCGTGCGCGGGCGTTGGTAGTTCACTATCTAGCTTTTTGAAGCTAATCTTCATATCCAGAACCATTCGTGGGGCAGATCCGGGCGGATTTCCCATGGAGAACCTACTTGCCGAACTTGTACTGTAATGGCTGCGGGGCCACAGTCTCGGTCGCAGATGGATCCTGCCCGGCGGGTCATCCCATCCGACCAGTCGTATTCACGACTACGCCAGGACGTCACCGCGCGAAGTCTCGCCCGACCCGACCTCTTGAACGCCTAGCTCTGAGCACCGTCAAGGCAATCAGCACCCTCAAGCCTTCCGAACCGGTTGTTCTCGCTCGCCGTTCCTCAGCAACCCAGACGACCAGAACGACCCGACCTGCCGCACCAAAACCGGCCAGGACGCCAGCGCCAAAACCCGCCAAACCGACGATGTCGAACCCCGTCCGGCCGGTCGCGTCAAAGCCGAAGCCGACGCCCAAGATTCAGTCGCCCGCGTCGAGGCCCCGTAGCCCGATCGGCGCCTTCCCTGCTGCTCTCAGCCTGCCCTTCGTCGAGATGTTCGGTTTTGACGGCAACAACGAGATCCTTGGTCAGGACGAGTTTCTGCCCGTCATCTCTGCATACGCGCCGAGCCAGGTGCTACAGAAGGTTCGGCCTGACGTCGAGGCGCCACTGACCACCCCGATCAAACCCGCCAAGATCAGCCTTTTCGATGCCATACCGCGTCTCAGTGAAATCGGAACGATGACGTCGGCTGAGAACACGGGCACCCTCATTGAACGCCTATGGGAAGCCACCGGTGAGATCGAGGCGCTAGAAGGCTCCTGGAACTCCGGTCCGACCAGCTTGTCTGCTCGATTCCAGCAGACTGACCGCCGGTGGGGACCTATCGGTGCCGCCGTTGTGGGACTGATAGTCATCGTCCTTATCATCGCCAACCTGGGTTCCGGCCCTGTGGCCGCCCCGGAACTCGGCCCAGCCAGACAAGCGGTGCGATCGGCGGCTGACACCATCGATGACCTCACCATAATCAGCGGGTCACTGGCCAATCCGGCCGCGCCTACCGACTCGATATCAGGCGCGGCGGTAGAACTGGCCGTCATCGACCGAGCCGCCCGCGACCTTTCAACATCGGCTTCGTCGCTCACGTCATGGGAAGGCTACGAAGCGGCCGCTTCTGCACTGTCGGCGGCCGCCGACCAGGGATCCGCGATCGAAAGTCGACTCGGCGGCGCCCTGTCGTACCGGCTCGTCTCAGACACCCTCTTCGTTCTGCCCGCTCTTCCCATCGAAGCCGAAGGCGCATTAAGCGCCAACCTCAGTTTCGATCTGGCTGCCATGGTTGCGGACGCAGAACGAGCCGTGGCCCGACTACCTCGAGATCCTGCCCTGGCAACGCATCGACTCGAATCCGAACGCCTGGCACAAGACATGCTGCCGATGATCGACCGGTACCTTGAAGCCCTCCGAAACAGCGATAGCGCCGCAGCCCAAACGGCCGCCAACGGCATCATCGAGCGAGTCACGGCCAACCAACGGACCCGGATCACCGGCTATGAAACGTTCAACGGCGAGATCATCGAACTGGCCAGCGCCTATTCCGCTCGACTCCAAACTGCAGCCGGCTTCTTGAACGAACTCCCCTAAGTACGGTCGCTCGCGTCAAAGGAAGCCATTTCTGCCTCAAAATCTCGAGCGCCCTTAAAGTCCTTGTACACCGAGACGAACCGCAAGTAGGCCACCTCATCGTTGCGCCTGAGCGCCTCGAGTACCGCTCGACCAATCTCGTCGGAGTCGACCACTGGTGACTGGCGGCGGGCAGCGACCATGACGTCGTCGACGACCGCTCCGACAATCTCGTTGGCGTTGGGGCGTTCCGCCAAGGCGGTTTCGAGACCGTGGCGCAACTTGGCGGCGCTGAAGCGCTGCAACGAACCGTCCCGCTTGCGCACCATGAGCACCGAATCGGAACGCTCATAGGTGGTGAACCGGTTTTCACAGGCTTCGCACTCTCGGCGCCTGCGTACGGCAGAGCCGTTCTCGGCGGGACGGGAATCGACGACTCGGGTGTCTACTGCGGCACAGAAAGGGCATTGCATGGGGCCCAGGTTACCGCCGCTCCGAGTCCCGAACCGAAACGACCCTCGACTAGCCGAACCGCGCCCGGAAACATCGTCCTCAAAACATAGCCTGTGGAACGACGTGGCCCTCAAAAGAAAACGGGTCGATGGTGGTAGACGCCCCTTATGCGTACACCACCATCGACCCGTTCAGACCCCTCACTCGCCGAAGCGAGATCCTCCGCCCACAGTTGTTTGCTAGCTGTCCGTATCAGTCACCGCTCGGAACGATGAGTGACTGACCTACCCCCAGCACGCTCCCGCTTAGATCATTCATCTGACGGATGTCATAGAGCGTCACTCGCACGTCGCCGCCCGGGGCCGTGTGCTCCGCTGCAATGTCCCACAACGTTTCACCTGCCCCTACGACGTGCGCAGACGTCTCCCGAAGTGAACCCCCGGCTTGGGCCCCGGCTACAAAGATCAAGGACAACGCTAAGACAACTGCTAGCAACAACACCACAAGCCGGGTGACCGCAGTCCCGATCGGCTGAACGACCGGTTCCATGAGGCGCACCGTAGGACGAGGCTGTGCATAACGAATTGGTTCAACTGGTGACCCAGTTGGCGATCCGACTAAAGCAATCATTTGCGTGTCTTCCTTCCTTGCCACCGGGATCCTGCTTCCCCGGGTGCCACTCGTGTGGCTGATTCACAACCTACGAACCCGGTGTGACAAAATTCGTACCGGACCCGCCGCCCCGCCGAGCCGTGCCTTTGCTGGTGCACTTCTCGCCGGACCGTGAACACTTGTCCGTAGACCGAACAGGTGTTCGCCATCACTATATCGAACACACGTTTGGTGTCAAGTCGAACATATGTTTGTATTTGGCGAAGGCCGACGGTATCGTGACGGGAACACATGTTCGAAAGGAAATCCGCATGAGTGGAGATATGGACCAACTGAGTACCCGGCAGCGAGAGGTACTGCAATACATCCAGACCACCGTCTCAGAACGAGGTTATCCACCATCGGTACGTGAGATCGGCGAGGCGATAGGTCTGTCGTCGCCTTCAACGGTACACAGTCACCTATCGACGCTCGTCAAACAGGGGTTTCTGCGCAGGGATCCCTCCAAGCCCCGAGCTATCGAAGTCACCAGCCACGCCGATGATGACGCTGCCCTACCGGTTGGACGCCAACGGGCAGTGCCGCTGCTCGGACGCATTGCCGCCGGTAGCCCGATCCTGGCTACCGAGGACATTGACGAAGTAATGCCCCTCCCCGAGTCTTTGGTCGGTACCGGACCGGTATTCATGTTGCAGGTCAAAGGCGACTCGATGATCAACGCCGGTATCTTGAACGGCGACTTTGTTGTCATCCGCCAACAGAGCGATGCCCGAGATGGTGAAATCGTCGCGGCACTCGTCGACGGTGAAGAAGCAACAGTGAAGCGCCTCGAGCGCAAGAACGGTGCCGTCATCCTCCATCCCGAAAACCCGGCGCTCGAGCCGATGGTATTCAGCGAAGGCGTCGAGATTCTCGGCAAGGTTGTTTCGGTTCTTAGATCAATTCCGTAGAACCAGAAAATACGTATTCGGCGGGCCCGGTGATAAACGCATCGGGCCCGTCCAATTCCACTTCGAGTGGGCCGCCAACCAGCAGAATCGTCACCACGTCACCAGTCAACCCGGCTTTTCTCGCCGCTACCGCAGCCGCCACCGCACCGGTTCCACAGGCGTTTGTTTCACCGACGCCCCGTTCCCAGGTTCGCACCCGAATTCCTTCGGGAGTCGGTTCGGCAAACTCGACGTTCGTACCACCCGGAGTGGCGCGTTCCAGGGTTGAGCCCACCGACTCGACGGGCGCTTGGCTGACGTCAGACACGAATGTGACCGCGTGAGGATTGCCCACTGATATCCGCTGGAACGACAAGTCGTGGCCGAACTCCTCCCCGACTGTCGGTTTACCGATCTCGACCCGGAATCGGCCATCAGGCGTCGGACCGACCGCCAACGGTCCGACGCCGGTATGAACCGTGCCCCCGTCCGAAGAAAGCCAGCCCCTGTCGATTGCGTATCTAGCCACGCACCGCAACCCATTGCCACACATTTCAGCTTGAGACCCGTCGGCGTTCCAGTACCCCATGTCGACCTCGTTGTCTGCCCGAGGCGTCACGACCAGGATGCCGTCGGCTCCGATCCCGATACGACGATCACACACGGCCGAGATCTGGTCAGGTCCAATCGTCAACGGCCCGTCGAACATGACGAAATCGTTGCCGAGACCATGCATCTTTACGAAATCCACAGGTTCAGCCTATCGAGTTCGGAACGGAATGAGGCATAACGGTGGTCGGGATCGTCGTCCCAGGCCAGCCACGTTATGCGGGGATCACGACGAAAGTACGTACGTTGCCGTTTGGCCAGCGCCATGGTGGCAACTTGGGTCCGGTCGGCTGCCTCTTGCACAGACGATTTACCGCCCACGTGGGCACCGAACTCTGGATATCCGGTGGCCGTGCGGGCCGTCGGCCCCAAGCGGCCTGTGAGTGATCTCACTTCTTCTACCAACCCGGCGGCCACCATGGATTCGACCCGGCGCGTGACCCTGTCCACCAGGTGTTCGCCAGCATCGACACCGAATCCAGCAAACGGTAGGTACGACTCGTATCGGGCCACGGCGCGAGCGGGTCCAGTCGCGGCCCTCTGTGAAGGGGTGAGGCCGGTTAGCTCGTAGATCTCGAGGGCTCGGGCCACCCGGCGAGGGTTGGCGAGGTCGACGAGGTCGCCGGCCTGGCCATCGGCGTTTTCGAGGCGGTGGCGGGCGACGTCGGCCGGAAGGGCCGACAGCTCCCTTCGTACATCCGGATCGTGGGGTGGGAACTCCAAGGGATCGAGCAGCGCCCGAACGTGAAGACCTGACCCGCCAACCACAATGATGGGTCGGTTGGCATGCTCGGCCACTACTTGGCGTCCGACGCGTTGGTAATCCGCTACGGAAAAGGGTGTTTCCGGATCAACGAGGTCAATGAGATAGTGCGGGATCTCGGCTTGTTCGCCGACCGTCGGCTTGGCCGTGCCGATGTCCATTCCTCGGTATACCTGCATCGAGTCTGCCGAAACGATGATGGCTCCCCGCTCCCGAGCGAGTCGCATGGCAAGGTCAGACTTACCCGAGGCCGTTGGCCCGACCAGGGCAAGAATGCTCAGACCCTTGTTCCCTGCAGACTGTGCCCACCGGCTCCGACGATTTCGACGTCGAGGAACGAACCGGCCGGAAACACGCCAGCCACATGGACCAGCTTCCCACCACGGGTCCGGCCGGTGATGGCGTTGGGGTCGCGCTTGGAGGGGCCCTCGACGAGAACCGAGCGTCGCTTGCCGACTTCGGCCTGATTGAGCTCCCTCGATATTGAATCCTGAAGTGCGACTAGCCGGTTGAAACGTTCGGTGATCACCGATTGGGGCACAAAGTCTTCCTCGTAGTCAGCGGCGGCGGTGCCCGGGCGAGCCGAAAACTGGAACATGTAAGCCGAATCGAACCGTGCCTCTTCTATGACGCCCAGCGTCAGATCAAAATCGTGTTCGGTTTCACCAGGGAAGCCAACGATGATGTCCGTCGATACGGCCAGGTCGTCCATGTGGTGGCGGGCCAGCCGCAGCCGGTCCATAAACCGCGCCCGGTTGTAGCCGCGATGCATCCGGGCCAAGATCCGGTCGCTGCCGGACTGGAGAGGTAGGTGCAGCTGCTCGCAAACTGCCGTGGTCTCGGCCATGGCCACGGCCACATCTTCATTAAAATCAGCAGGATGAGGGCTCGTGTAGCGCACCCGATCGATGCCATCGACCTCTCCGACCCGGCGCAACAAGTCAGCAAAGATCGGGCGTCGCTTCCCGTCAATTGCCAAATCCCGACCGTACGTGTTGACGTTCTGACCCAGCAGGGTGACTTCGACGACGCCATCGGCTGCCAACTCACTGACTTCACGGATGATGTCGCCGGGCCGCCGGGAGATCTCGACACCTCGCACGGACGGCACGATACAGAAGGTGCAGGTGTTGTTGCAGCCGATCTGGATGGTCACCCAGGCGGCATGGTCGACTTCCCGACGAACTGGCAGAGCCGAGGGCATGGCTTGCAACTCGTCGACAATCTCGGTGATCGGGCCCCACTCCTGGGCCTGGTCGAGCAGATCAACCACCCGGTCCAGGTTATGGGTCCCCAACACAACATCCACCCATGGAGCCCGCTCACGCACCACTTCCCGGTCTTTCTGGGCGGCACATCCGCCGACGATCAAAGCCCGGTGAGGCGCGTCGTCTTTGAGGTGGGCGAGGCTCCCGAGCGTGCCATAGAGCTTGTTGTCGGCGTTTTCGCGAATCGTGCACGTGTTGATGAACACCACATCGGCAACGTCAACGTTGTCGGCCCTGGTCATGCCGTCGGCTTCGAAAAGGCCCGCGATCCGTTCTGAATCGTGTTCGTTCATCTGACAGCCGAACGTCCGGACAAAATAGGTCTGACCGACGCGTGTCGGGGTGCGCCGTTCTTTGACGCGCGGATTGGGGAGTAAAAGCTCGGCCATATGGACTAGCGAGCGTAGTCGGTTACCCGAAACTCTCGGATTACGGTCACCTGGATCTGACCCGGATACTCGAGGTCGGACTCGAGTCGTCGGGAGATCTTGCGAGCGAGGTCCGAGGCGAGCAAATCATCAAGTTTGCCTGGATCGACCACTACCCGAATCTCCCTGCCCGCCTGCATGGCGTAGACCTTTTCGACCCCTTCGAAGGCCATGGCGATCGCTTCAAGGCGCTCAAGTCGCCGTACGTACGACTCCAGCGTCTCTCGCCTGGCTCCAGGACGGGCAGCCGACACGGCATCGGCAGCCTGCACGAGGATTGCCAGCAGCGTGCGCGGTTCAACCTCGTTGTGGTGAGCCTCTATCCCGTGGACGATGGCCGGATCCTCACCGAAGCGTCGAGCGATCTCAGCGCCGATCAGGGCGTGCGACCCCTCAACTTCGTGGGTTACAGCCTTGCCGATGTCGTGCAACAGGGCTGAACGCTTGGAGGAGACCGGGTCGACACCAATCTCGGCAGCAAGCATGCCTGAGACATGGGCGGCCTCGACCGAATGTTTGAGCACATTCTGTCCATAGGAGGTGCGGTACTGCAGACGACCGAGCAGCGTTACAAGCTCGGGATGCATACGAGAAATACCCACCTCAAGCAATGCCCACTCGCCAGCGTCACGAATGCTCTGCTCAATCTGGGCGGTAGCCTTTTCGTGAAACTGTTCAATCGAGGCCGGATGAATCCGACCGTCTTCGACCAGCATCTCAAGCGTGTTCCGAGCGATTTCGCGTCTGACTGGATCAAACGACGACACGGACACCGCTTCTGGGGTGTCGTCGACAACCAGGTTGACTCCGGTTATTGACTCGAAAGAACGAATATTGCGACCGTCTCGGCCGATGATCCGGCCCTTCATATCATCCGACGGAAGCGCCACCACCGAGGTTGTCGTCTCGGCAACTACATCTGACGCCAGTCGCTGTACGGCGGTGGTGAGGATCCGCTTGGCGCGGCGGTCGGCCTCCTCGCGTGCCTTGGTCTCCATGTCGCGCACCAGGATCATCGCTTCCCGGCGGGCCTCGTCCTCAACCTGAGCGAGCAGCTCGGTCTTGGCAACTTGCGCGTCGAAGCCGGCCAGGCGTTCGAGGTTGTGCCGGGCGTCTTCACGAAGGCGTTCCGTTTCGCTCCGGACGTCACTGATTTCGTCTTCACGTTTGATGAGCATGTGCTCACGCTGAGCCAGGTTGGTGGCACGTTGCTCGAGCGTTTGCTCACGTTGCGCCAGTCGTTCCTCAGAAGACTTGGCTTCGATGCGCCGATGCTCCAGCGTGACATCTTCGCGGTCTCGATATGCTTCGGCTTTGGCTCGGGCTTCTTGTTCGGCGGCCGATAGTGTGCGTTGCGCCTCGAGGCGGGCCTGAGCGATAACGCTCTCCGAGCTGTCATCAGATGCCTCTGAACGCCGTCTGATGAGCGCAAATAGGTACCCGATCAGCCCGGCGACTATCGCCGTCGAAGCGCCAATGATGATGGCGGTCGTTGGGGTGTCCATGTTGTCTGCCTTTCGGCAGCGCTACCGACCTTAACAGCGGCAGTTATCCGGGGTTCCCCGGGCCCTCTCGTTATCAGTCAGATCTATCAGTCGGTAGTACTACGGTTGCGGTTCAAATGTTGTATTCCAAGGCTCATCGTAATCGGTAAAAGGGAATCGCGGGGAAGAACTTTGCAGAACTTCAACCCGCGATTCCCCCTCGATCACCCTGTGATCCGCCTCGGATCAATCATTTGCGGTCTCGTCGGCAGTTTCTTCTTCCACTACCAATTCCGCATCGACAGTCGCTTCTTCGTCCTCTGGGGACTCAATCATCCCGACCGCCATCAATACCCGGTCTTGTAACTGCATGGCGATTTCGGGGTTGTCTCGCATGAACCGTTTGGCTGCCTCCCGGCCCTGTCCGATCTGATCACCGTCGAAGCTGTACCAGGCTCCACTCTTTTTGCAGATACCTTGCTCTACGGCAACATCGATGAGGCTGCCTTCCCGAGAGATGCCTTCGCCAAACATGATGTCGAATTCGGCGAGACGGAACGGTGGGGCCAGCTTGTTTTTGACGATCTTGGCCCGGACCCGGTTTCCGATTCCTACTTGACCATCTTTGATCGTTTCGATACGACGGACGTCGATCCGAACCGACGAATAGAACTTGAGTGCTCGACCGCCGGGGGTTGTCTCGGGAGATCCAAACATGACGCCGATCTTCTCACGTAGCTGGTTGATGAAGATGCAGGTGGTTTGACTCTTGTGAAGATTGCCGGTCAGCTTGCGGAGCGCCTGGGACATGAGCCGAGCCTGGAGGCCCATATGAGTGTCACCCATCTCACCCTCGATCTCAGCGCGTGGAACCAGCGCAGCCACCGAGTCGATGACGACAACGTCGAGTGCTCCCGAACGGATCAGCGTATCGGTGATCTCAAGGGCTTGCTCGCCGGTATCGGGCTGAGAAATCAACAGTTCGTCAACATCGACGCCCAGGGCGCGGGCATAGATGGGATCAAGGGCATGCTCAGCGTCGATAAAGGCCGCCAGGCCACCATTTCGTTGCGCCTCGGCCACCACATGGAGTGCCAACGTCGTCTTACCACTCGCCTCCGGCCCGTAGATCTCTACAACGCGACCACGGGGAACTCCTCCGATACCGAGCGCCAGGTCGATCGAGAGCGCCCCGGTTGAAATGGTGTCAATCTTGGTGATCGCCTTGTCGCCCATCCGCATGATGGCGCCCTTACCAAACTGCCGTTCAATCTGGCTCATGGCCATTTCGATTGCTTTATCTCGCTCGGCCATGGTGCTCCTTAGTGAGTCGATCGTGATGGCCTGGATCTGGCGAACCCTGGCCTGTCATATGCACGGTATGTATTGGGTGTGACAAAATTTGTAGACCGAACATTACACGAACAGACGTTCGATGTGGTGGATTATCTCCGTTCACAACTTCAACGTGTCGAGAAGCTCATATTCGGCGCTTGAACCACCGAGATGGCTGCGGTACACACCCACCTCGGTCACGTCGACTTTGATGGGCGGTTCAGGCACCGCTGCCAACCAGGGCCACAAGTTCTGGGGCGGCTGGACCCGGGCCAATGTCAGATGCGGCAGATAGGGCCGATCGTCGGGGCCAAGGCCGACAAGCAGCCCGGCTCCCTCGCAGGCTTCGGCGAGCCCGACAAGTTCTGCCTCTCCCCTGCCGATCCCCAACCAGAGGACCGAGCCATTGGTCGGCTTCGGGAATGCTCCCAGCCCCGAGAACGCCAGCCGAAACGGAGCAGGCTTGTCGACCTCGTCGAGCGCATGCACAAAACGGTCGTAGGCGATGTCGGTCATGTCGCCGAGATAGCGGAGCGTCACATGCCAGTTAGGAGGTGGGACCGGTTTGCCCGGCAGTTGCTCGAGCACATTAACCAGATAGGCAGCCAACCCGTGCCGGTCAGCGTCGGCCATCCCTACCGCCACAAATATTCGCCCTACGGACCCCACCACTGTCCCGACACGGCAAGGCGGACGAGCTGCAAAGCTGCCGTCGTTGTATACGTGCGAATCCGCTCTCGGTCACCCGGAAGGCGCATCGTTCGGGCTCCCATCCCTTCGGGAGTAACCACGGCGATCACCATCGTGCCCACTTCTCGTTCGGCAGGATCGGGGCCGGCCTCGCCGGTCACCGCAACTCCCACATCAGCTCCGAACCGCTCACGAGCCCCCTCGGCCATGGCCAGGGCGGTCGCCTCAGAGACGACCCCTTCGGTAGCCAACATATCGGCCGGCACACCAAGCAGCCTCGTTTTGGCTTCTGGCGAATAGGCGGTGATGCCACCGGAAACAACCTTCGAGGCTCCAGGCGTTTGGGTGAGGGCCGCCGACACAAGACCAGCCGTTGCCGATTCTGCCGTGGCGATCGTCCACCCTTTGTCTTCCAAAAGCTTCTGTACGACGGCGTAGATGGTCTCGTCGTCCACACCGAAAACCGAGGAACCGAGGCGTTCACGGACCGCTGCCTCAACCGGGG
Source organism: uncultured Acidimicrobiia bacterium (assembly GCA_965363765.1). Classification (GTDB taxonomy): domain Bacteria; phylum Actinomycetota; class Acidimicrobiia; order Spongiisociales; family JAENVV01; genus JAENVV01. The sequence continues at coordinate 15,021 of CBDTUI010000024.1, read as the reverse complement.
CGATGAGCGACTCGGCAGCTGCTTCGGTCTCGCCCTTGGCGGTAACCCGCACCTTGATCTCTCCGGCCGACGCCAGGAATGCAACCGACGGATTGATCGTTGCCTCGAAAAGATCGTCAAGCATCTCGGCGACTTGCGATTCGCTGCGCCCCCACGTCCGAATCACCCGCGACGTGAGCACCCCGGTGTCGCCAGCGGCCGACCGGAGCCTCGGCAAGACGTGATCACGAATGAGCAGTTGCATCTCAGCAGGAACCCCGGGGACCGCAAAGATCCAGGTCCCTTCGTGCTTGAGCGCAACCCCCGGGGCCGATCCAGCCGGATTGGCGAGCGCCTCAGCTCCCGCCGGGCGATCGGCCTGGCGAAGGTTGTTTTCTGGCATCACACGACCAAGTGACTCCCATCGGTCCCGAAGCGCCTGGGCGTAATCTGCATCACGAACCATCTCTCGACCCGTGGCGACGGCGATCGCCTCCCTGGTCACATCGTCCTGGGTAGGGCCGATTCCGCCGGTGATTACGACGGCGTCGGATCTGGCAAGGGCGGTCCGGATCGTTTCGACCATACGATCGAAGTTGTCGCCGACCACGACCTGATAATGCGAATCAAATCCGTTCTCGGCGAATTGCCTCCCGAGAAAGGCGGCGTTGGAGTTGACGATCTGCCCGAGCAGGAGCTCGGTGCCGACCGCAACCACCTCAACGATCATGCGCCGAGACGCGTCGCCATTGCGTAAACCGTGAACGCCAATAGGGCCAGCTCGGCAAGCCCGAGCGTGCGCATGCGGGCGTACAGGCCGGCAGTCTCTTCACCCGATTCGTGGGCAGCAGCGATCTTTCTTCCCATCGGGGCATAGACCCGTGCGCCGAGTACGCCCCCGACGATCACCATGAGGAAGCCAATCGAAACAAATGCCGTCCCGAATGAATACGACTCAACGATCACCAGTCCGATACCGGTGGCCAGCGCCACGATTGCCGCAGGCGTGAAGAGCTTGCGTCCCATCTCGACCCACTGGGTCGAAAACGCCTGTCCGGCGACCGCGTTGGAGGCCATCCGGGGTGCGAGAAACAGTACCGCCACGGCGGCCCCGATCCAGGCGGCCGAGGCCAGAATGTGAATCCACAAAAGAACTTCTTCCATATCAATCCTCCTTGAGCTCAGGCAACGCTACGTCGTACCCGCCCCGCTCAACAAATCGGCGGTGCGTCGAATAGCCGACCCGGCGGGCGACTGCGGCTGCCCGGGCTATCCCCCACCCAGCTTCGGACGGTAGATGGGCATCGGACGACAACGTCACCGGTACGCCGGCAGCGTGGAATCGACTGAGTAACCATTCCGACGGATAGGCTTCGGCGATCGGCTTTTTCCAGCCCTTACTGTTGATCTCGACGGCCATTCCGGTGCGGGCGGCAGCTTCTACGACCGGTTGAAAGATATCGCCGTGCTCGGGCGGCAAAGCGCGACCGTACCGTTTGGGGACGTCGGCATGGCCAATCACATCGAGCTTCTCGACTTCGACCATTTTGCGAAGCACGTCGGCGTAGTCGCCGTAGGCCGCCAACAGACCACGCCGGTCAAATTCGGACTGCGTTTCCAACGAGTCGACGGCCCAGCCCCCTACCCAGTGGACCGACCCGATGAGAACGTCAAATGGGTAGTCGGCGATCAGATCCATCACGCCTTCAATGGACTCCGGGAAGAAGTCGACCTCAAGACCCATCTTTACCGGAAGCCCTCGATCCTTGGCAGCAACAACCGCCGCCACGTAATTGTCGAGCCGGAAGTTGCATTCGGCTTGGACGAAGCTCGCTGTGTACGCAGCGATGTGAGACGGGATCGTCGGATCCTCCCAGAACGGCCCGAGCACCGGTAGGGCCTCTTTACACCGGTAGACGTGTTCGGTGATGGCGATTTCGGTGATCCCACGAGTGGCCGCTACCTCGACGTACTCCTCTATGAGATCGGCCGTGAAGTGCACCGGTTCTGGCATCGGTCTGTGGGGAGCCAGATGGACGTGGTAATCGCTCATCGGAGCTGTTCGACCAACTCAGCTAACGGGCCTACCCCGACCGCGTCGAGCAGCCCGGAAACACGTAGCCCGTCAACCGATCCGGTCCCACGAAAGTCGTCGGCCGCGGCGCTGACGGCAGCTACGAGACCCGAAAAGATACCGATCTGATCAAGTTCGGCGGCCCGCCCGGCCGCCCGCTCCGCCTCGTCGGGCTTTCCGGCCACCAGATGTTCGATAGACCGCTCAGCCGCGGTGAGGGCTTGACGTTGCTTGTGACCGTCCATGACCGGCACGCTAGCGCGTCCGACTAGCTGGCTAGGGTCAGCCGCGATGTTTGAACTGACGAACGCCCCGGGTCCGATCCGACCTGATCTTCGGACCGCGCTGGAGGAAACCTGGCGTTGGCTGGCGCAGCCCGGAACCTGGTGGACGGCAACGGAACGCCAGGACATCGCCGCAGTCGGCAGAGCGATCCGGCTTGACGGCGCTCTCGCCAGGCACGGCCTGACAGTTCCAGCGGCTGAGGCGGCAAGTCGGCTCGGCGGAGCACCGGCTTCGACAACGCCCGAGTGGGTAGCCGAAAGAGTCGTTGCGCTTGGCGAAGAGGCATATACCGAACTGCTCGGCATCGTCAGCATGGTGGTTGCCGTTGACACGTTCACAAGACTCATGGGCAGCGAGCCAGAGCCGTTTCTTGCTCCTGAACCGGGCGAGCCCACTCGGACCAAGATCAGCGAGAGTTTTCGGAAGGGCAAGACCTGGATCACGATGGGTCCCATGCCGGTGCCACCGTATGTTCTTTCGATCGTTCCCGACGCCATGGCCCAGGGCAATACCCTCGAGGGGGCCCTCTACATGCCCGGACATGAGATGCCAGATCCCGATTACTCACGCGGGTCGTTGCATCGAACGCAGATCGAGTGTGTGGCCAGTTCGTTGTCGTGGGCGAATGAGTGTTTCTACTGAACGTTGGCGCACGTGAGGATGCTCAGTTGGAGCGCCACGGAGACCGGCCGGACCGTCGATGTTGGCGGGGTAGCTGATCCAAATATTGACCCAGGGGTGCCCGGCGGACGATCGCTCACCGCCCTCGGACGGGGCGCCGTGGATGTGACGATCTCAACGCAACTGGTTGACGCGGTTGCCGACGAGATCGGGGTGGAAGCCGCCGTTGATGCGGCAGCGGTTGCTGGCGGATTTGAGTATTTCAACCGGATTGTTGACGGCTCTGGGCTACGGGTCGGGAAGGCTGCCAGACGCCTTCAAGCCGACGCCATCGAGACACTCAAGCTCGACACGTTCTCTCACGCCGCCTATTAGACCTCGGCGAACAGGTAGGGGCGCAGGACGTCGATCCGGTCTTCAAATCCATCCGGATGCAGGTACCACAAGGTGGCGGCGATCGACGAGAGAAGCGAGTTGCCATCCTGGGGTGTGTAACAGAACCCGATCACTTCATGGCCATCACGGACGGTGAGGCTCTGTCGGGGTATCACGGCCTGGTTGAGTATCCGTCCGAAGTACCCATGATCACGACCGAACGAAAACACACTGTTGGCCGACTGATGGTGGGTCAGAGCGATGCGCGGATTGTCAGTGAGCCGCTCTAATACCTCGTCGATTCCCATTTCCCGATCCAGGCTCAAGCTGAACCACATCGAGTGCATGTACTGCGTCGGCAGCTTCATCGCCGAAGAGAACACAGGAAGGTCGTATCCAAGGGTTGAGAAAAGATGATGTGCGTCGCGGGCGTGATGAGTACCGAACTTCTCGTCAGCATGTGACCCGGTGGTCGGAGCGGGCACAAACGAACTGTCCTGGCTGATGTCATTGGCTCTACGCAGCAAGACAAATCGCCCATTCTCGAGGCGTGACTCAGTGCCATCTATGGCGAGGGTTTTGACGAGAGCCGAAATATTGTGGGTGTTACAGGAGACGACCTGGAGGAACCGATCGCTCCCGCTATCAAGAGCTTCGTCGTTGACACCTCGGGCGTACATCTTGCCGAACCCGAATTCGGAGCCCTGGGCCATAAAGCCGAGCGGGTTGTTCGAATGAGAGTAAAAATCTTCTTTGTTGGTTAGTCCGGCCGGCGTGCAGTCGATAACCACCGAAGCGCGTTCGATAGCTTCTTGTGCGGTGAACTTCGGAGAGTGTCCGAGCGCTTCAAAGCTGGCTCGCCGATCCTCATTGGTAGCGAGTATCGCGCCACGACGCTCAAGATCAGCAACCTTGGGACGCTCCTCGATCATCGGGGTTCGTTTGTGAAACGTGACCTCGTCGATACCGAAGGCTTCCTTGAAGTTCGCCAGAAGCCCAATCAGTGGCTCACCGATAGTGCCTGTGCCAACCACGTGAACGATGTTGCTCATGCCGTAACTCCCTCGTTGGCCCAAAGCATACCGAAGGGCGGGCCTCCGCACCACATGCGAAAGCCCACCCTCCCCTGACGTTTTAGAACTGCTCTTCTTCTGTCGACCCAACCAGCGCCAAAGTTGAGGCCTGACCTCCCGAGATGGTATTCGCCACCAGGTCAAAATACCCGGCCCCGACCTCCCGCTGGTGCTTGGTTGCGGTGTAGCCGTCTGATTCCATGGCGAACTCGTGGTCCTGCAGTTTCACGTACGAGGTCATGCCGTCCGCAACATATCCCTTGGCCAGATCGAACATTCCGGCGTTCAGGGCATGGAATCCAGCCAGCGTGATGAACTGGAACGCGTATCCGAGTGCTCCAAGTTCCTTCTGAAAGACCGAGATGGTCGCATCGTCAAGATGGGCGCTCCAGTTGAACGAAGGCGAACAGTTGTAGGCCAGCTTCTTGCCAGGGAACTCGGCATGGATGGCATCGGCAAACTCCTTGGCCTCGGCCAGATCGGGCTTACCGGTCTCGCACCAGATCACGTCGCAGTACGGGGCGTACGCCAGACCGCGGGCGATCGGTGATTCCATGCCGTTGCGCACGTGATAGAAGCCCTCCAGCGTGCGTTCGCCAGTGACAAACGGGCGATCACGCTCGTCGATATCGGAGGTCAGGAGGGTGGCCGCCAGCGAATCGGTCCTCGCCACGATCACCATGGGGATTCCCATCACGTCGGCAGCCAGACGGGCGGCGGTCAGCGTTCGAATGTGTTGGGCGGTAGGCACCAGCACCTTGCCGCCCATGTGACCGCACTTCTTCTCGGACGCAAGCTGATCCTCGAAGTGAACCCCGGCGGCGCCGGCGGCGATGAAATTCTTAGTGAGTTCGAAGACGTTCAGTGCGCCGCCGAATCCGGCCTCACCGTCGGCAACAATCGGAACATTCCAATGCGTCGAGTCCTCACCCTCGGCCCAGGCCACCTGGTCGGCCCGCTCGAGCGCGTTGTTGATCCGGCGCACTAGCTCGGGTGCCGAGTTGGCCGGATATAGCGACTGATCTGGATAGACCTCGCCGGACAGGTTGGCATCGCCAGCCACCTGCCAGCCAGATAGATAGATCGCCGGGAGACCAGCTTTGACCATCTGCACAGCCTGGCCCCCGGTCATGGCACCGAGACTATTCACGTAGGGCTGAGTCTCCATCAGGTCCCAAAGGCGCTCCGACCCGGAGCGAGCCAGGGCGTAGTCCTTGCGGATCGAACCGCGCAAACGGACCACATCTTCAGCCGTGTAATCGCGTTGGACGCCTTCCCATCGAGGATTGGTGTCCCAGTCGTGCTGCAGGGTTGCTGCTTCTTCTGCGATCCGTTCGTTGGCGCTCATGCTGGTTCCTTTTCGTTGGTAATTAACTCGTAGGCAGGGACTGTGAGGAAGTCCTCGAAGTCGTCGCTGAGGGCCACCGATTCGAAGATGCTGCGCGCTTCGTCGAAACGGCCATCAGAGAACCGATCGGATCCGACCAGTTGCGAGATTGTTTCCATTTCCTCGTCGACGATCGTACGGATCAACTCCACCGTGATCGTGGTGCCGTCGGCCGTTTGCGCCCCGGTATGGACCCACTGCCAGATCTGGGAGCGGGAAATCTCGGCGGTGGCGGCATCTTCCATCAGGTTGTACAGAGCGGCGGCGCCGTTGCCGGACAGCCACGACTCGAGATAAAGGATTCCCACGTTCACGTTGGTCCGGATACCGTCGAGTGTCACCTGGCCTCCTTCGACTGCCATATTGAGCAAGTCGGAGGCGCTCACGACCACCTCGGGGCGCTGGCGATCGATTTGGTTGGGACGATCGCCCAACACGGCATCGAATTCAGCTTGAGCCACTCCGACCAAGCCAGGATGGGCAACCCAGGTCCCGTCGCATCCGTCGCCGGCCTCCCTGCGCTTGTCGGCACTCACCTTGGCCATGGCCAGATCGGTGACTTCCTGATCGAGTCGGTTGGGGATAAATGCCGACATGCCTCCCATGGCGTGCGCCCCGCGTTTGTGGCAGGTCTGCACGAGTAGTTCGGTGTACGACCGCATAAACGGCACCGTCATGCTGATTTGAGCGCGGTCGGGAAGAAGCCGTGATGGGTCGTTGCGGAACTTCTTGATCACCGAGAAGATGTAGTCCCACCGACCGGCGTTCAATCCCGCCGAATGATCTCGTAACTCGTAAAGGATCTCGTCCATCTCGAAGGCAGCCAGGACCGTCTCGATGAGCACCGTCGCCCTGATCGACCCCTGCGGAATGCCGAGCTGTTCCTGGGCGAAAACGAAGACGTCGTTCCACAATCGTGCTTCCAGATGGTTTTCAAGCTTGGGCAAGTAGAAATAGGGGCCAGATCCCCAAGCGAGAAGTTCGGCGGCGTTGTGGAAGAGGTGCAGACCCGCATCGACCAGGGAACCCGACATGGGTTCGCCATCAACTGCCAGGTGGGCCTCGTCGAGGTGCCATCCTCGGGGTCGGATGAGCAGGGTGGCCGTTTCGTCGTTCAGTTCGTACGTCTTGCCGGTCTCTGCAACGAGGCGAATAGTCCGTCGGACCGCGTCATAGACATTCGCTTGCCCGTCGATCACGTTGTCCCAGGACGGCGTGTACGAATCCTCAAAGTCGGCCATGAAGGTGCGGGCACCCGAGTTGAGTGCGTTGATCATCATCTTCCGCTCAACGGGACCCGTTATCTCGACCCGTCGATCCCGAAGGTCGGCGGGCGGGGCAGCTACTTGCCAATCACCGGATCGGACATCGGCAGTTTCGGGAAGAAAGTCGGGAAGAATCCCGGAGTCGATCTCGATTTGTCGTTGCGCCCGGAGGCCGAGCAGCGCCATCCGGCGGGTGTTGAATCGATTGTGGAGCGCCTCAAGAAACACCAGCGCCTCGTCGGTGAGGATCTCGCCGGAGCGGCCTTCCATCGGTCCTCTGATCTCCATGGAGCATCCCCTAGCTCGTCGGTAATATTCGCCATCTTCTCGCATTCAGCTGGCTAAAGACGTATTCTGGTCGGCAAAGAATGACGTTTATTAACAAAACAGCCTGGAAGTAGGAAATCATGGACACGCTGGTATTCGGACAACGCTTGAGGTTCTATCGTAAACAAGCTGGCTTGACGCTCGATGACCTAGGTGAGCTGGTTGGAAAGCCGGCCCCCTATCTGTCGATGGTCGAAAACGGCAAGCGAGAACCCAAACTGTCGCTGATTACCGACCTCGCCAAGAGCCTTCAATTGTCCACAGCTGACCTCATGTCTGAAGAAGCCCCCACTCGACGAGCTCAACTCGAGGTGCTGCTCGAGCGGTATCAGGGCGAAACGTTGTACGGGGAACTCGGACTGTCACACCTGCGCCCCAACACCCGCCTACCGGATGCGGCGCTCGAGCACATCGTCGGCCTCTACGAGGAGGTGAAACGGCGTGCGCTCAGTGCAGTGGCGACCCCCGAGGAAGCTCGTATGGCCAACGTGGCGCTGCGCACTGCCGCGGCGGCAACCGGCAACTACTACTCCGACATCGAGGAGGTAGCCAAGTCGGCGCTCGGCTCGGCTGGCTATACGGGAACCGGCGCCTTGTCCCAACGCGAAGTGCTGAAGCTGGCCCAACACTTCGGTTTCACCATCCACCAGGTCCGCGACTTCCCAAGTGCCGTGCGGGCAATCGCAGACCAGGCGAACGGTCGCATCTTCATCCCGCAGCGAAACGAACTTCGGACCCGGGCAGCTCGATCAGTGATCCTGCGGACGCTTGGCCATTTCGCCCTCGACCACACCGACCCCACCTCTTACTCAGATTTCCTCAGGCAACGTACCGAGGCGGCCTATTTCGCCACCGCCGTGCTCATCCCAGAGGAAGCGGCGGTCCCCTTCCTCAAGTCGGCGAAGACGGAACGGGACCTCTCCGTTGAAGACCTCAAAGAGCGGTTCTATGTCAGCTACGAAATGGCCGGCCACCGACTAACAAATCTCATCACCGAGCACCTCGACCTCCGGATTCATTTGGTCCGATCCGACGCCGACGGCATCATCTGGAAGGCCTACTCGAACAACGGGGTTCCCTTTCCGACCGACGCCGACGGGGCCATCGAAGGTCAACGACTCTGTCGCCAGTGGGGTACCCGGATGGCATTCCGATCGCCCGATAAGTTCGCCATCCACTATCAGTACACCGACACCAACGACGGGACCTTCTGGTGTGGAACCCACATTGAGGCGGACCGGGAACCGAGTCATGCCATCACGGTCGGCACGACCTTCGACGATGCTCAATACTTTCGGGGCCGAAACACCGAACACCACTCCGTGTCGCATTGTCCTGATGGAGAATGCTGTCGGCGCCCGCCTGCCCGACTCAGTGCCCGCTGGGAGGGAACCGTTTGGCCATCCCCAAAGGCCCGTAGCCATGTCCTTGCCGCTCTCCCACCCGGGCCGTTTCCCGGAGTCGACATGGCAGAGATCTACGAATTCGTCGACCAGGCCACCTAGCCGGCGGTTTCGGATGGCCCGGTGTCAGTCGAGCAGCATGAACACTGGTTCGCGTTCATCACGGTCATGCCTCCACGTAAGCCAGGACTGATATCCCAACCAGCCAACCGCTCCGACGCCGAGAGTCAATCCGAGAAAGCTGACGAGTCCGCCAATCGCCTTCGCTGAATCAAGCAGATCCCAACGCGAGAACAGCCACCACCAGTCGTGCGTGCCCCCAATCAGCGGCAGGGATCGAGCCTTAGCATCGGCGATGTAGATAGCCACGTCGTTGACAGACGTGGCACACCAAGCAGCCATGAGTCCGGCGGCTGGACGGTCGCCTTTCATCCAGAAATAGCCGGCCAGGCCGGCGGGGGCGAGAACCTGTGCCAGCGAACCGGCCAGGAAGTGGAATGTCTGGCCGAACGGGATCGCCAGCATGTGGCCGAGTTCGTGGATTCCCAGATCAACCAACCCCGACACGGGAAAGTCCCGATCCGTGAGGAAGACCCAGCCGACCATGACAGCAGCCAGAACAGTGAGAGCAATCGTCCGCTTCATGGGATGGTTATCGGAACAAATCAGGGCCCGCTTGACGCCTCAGACCAATTGACCAACCGACAGGGCAGTTCGTACGGACTCGAGCTGGGCCGGGATAAGACGGTGATAGATCCATTTGCTTCGCCGTTCCGAGCTGATAAACCCGGACTCGCGCAACACCTTGATGTGATGGCTGACCGTTGGCTGGGACAGTCCGAGAGGCTCGGTCATGTCGCAGACACACACCTCACCCCCGTCAGCAGACGCCATCATCGACACGATCCTCAAGCGGGCCGGATCGGCGAGCACCTTGAGCAGGTCGGCCAGTTCGACAGCTTGTGTCTCATCGAGACCATCGGCCACTGGTGCGCAACAAGCAACTTGAAAGGAATCCATGACAACATATTGACACACATCAATGTTTATGGCAAGGTACATATCGACAATCATCGATGTATCGAATCCGATGAACTGAGAGAAGGAGTTCGCCATGAGTCGAGTCCAGCTAGCCCTTAACGTCACCGATGTCGACGCCGCGGTCGCGTTCTACGAGAAGGTCTTCGGAACGCCAGTCACCAAGCAGCGTCCCGGATATGCCAACTTCGCCATCTCCGAACCACCGCTGAAACTGGTGCTCATTCAGAACGACCAGGGTGGAACCATGAACCACCTCGGAGTCGAAGTAGACACGATTTCAGAGGTCAATAAGGCCACAGAAGGGTTCGTCGACGCTGGGCTCACCACCTACGAGGAGCAAGGCGTCGAATGTTGCTACGCGAAACAGGACAAGGTCTTCGTCACCGACCCGAACGGCCTCGATTGGGAGTTCTATACGGTTCTGGCCGATAGTCCAGTCGCCGACAAAGCTTCTTCCGATTCCGACACTTGCTGCGCTCCAGCAGAAACAGCCTGTTGCTAACCGAGCTGATCCAACCGATTCGATGAGTGGGGGCCCCTGAACGGACCCCCACTCATGTTGTAGGGTCGATACGGCGCACACTCGGAGGGGTATGGACCGGATAGCCAATTTTATCGTCGTTCGGTCCCGAGCCATCCTCATTCTCACCGCTCTCCTGAGCTTGCTGTCGATTGCAATGCTCTTCCGGCTCGACTTCAACGCCGACGTTTCATCATTCATTCTGGAAGGGAACGCAACGGGCGAAGTGTTCGCCAACCTTCAGGACAAATACACAGCCAAGGACCCAATCACCATTGTGGCGACCGCCGACCCTGACGCCCCGTTCAACACTCCGGAAGGTCTCGCTCGCCTGGCAGAACTTCAGACAACGATCGCCGAAACCCCCGGCGTCGACGCGGTTGCTTCGATCATTCCCGCCACGAATCCGCTCACTGGCAGCCCGGTGACCCCTGCCGACCTGCGCCAACTGCCTCTTCCAGCCGTGTCGGGACTGCTCGATTCCAACCCAACCACAAACTTGCTACTCAGCGAAGACTTCCTCGACACCCTCGTAATCGTCACCCCCGGGCCTGACGCGATTACGACAGCTGGCGATCTTGGAGCCCTGGCACCACCCGCAGGAATTGAAGTGACGCTGGCAGGAAACCCGGTCATCTTCGCTTCCGTCGTCGACCTTTTGTCGCTCTTCCTGCTGCTCATTCCGCCGGTGGTCATAGGCCTGATGCTCGCCGTGTTCTACGCGAATATCGGGGACCGGCGACTATCGGCTCTGGCCATGCTGCCAGCTGTGCTGGGGTCATTGTGGACGTTCGGACTGCTGTTCGGCCTCGGCCGCCAGGTCGACATCGTTACCGTCATCGTGCCGATCTTCGTCATCGTCATGGGATCAGCCGATGGTCTCCACTTCGTCACCCACTTCCAGGAAGAAGCGCACCAGTCGAGTGACCCGACCACGCTGGTTGCCTCGTCCCTGCGCCAAGTTGGGGTCCCGATGATCCTCACGACAATTTCGACCGGGGCAGGGTTCTTGTCGCTCCTCTTCACCGGGGTCCGGCCGATCGCCCAACTCGGCACCTTCTCGGCGATCGGGATCGCGTTTGCCGGCCTCATCTCGTTCCTCTCCCTACCAGCCCTGCTGAGCCGATTGACCATCAAACCCGACCATCACACGGCGCTGCTCGGTCCGTGGGTTACCAAAGGGGTCAAAGCCCTCGTCAGAACCAAGCGGCCGGCCATCGTCCTGACCGTCGGCCTGGTGGCATTTGCCGCTCTCACCATCCCTTCGCTGGACGTCAATTCGGATCAGCTCTTCTTCTTCAAGGACGACGACCCAGTTCGACTCGCTTTCGCCAAGACTGAAGCCGCGTTTGGAGGCGCGACACCACTGATCGGCGAGTTCGCCTACGACCCGACGGCGGGAACCGAGCAACTGGTTGCAATCCGAGCTGCCTCCGACGACCTACGGGCATTGCATGGGGTCCGGGAAGTCTTTTCTCTAGCTGACCTCGAAGAACGTCTGCCTCCCGCCCAGTTCGCCGCGATTCTCGCTGGCGACGTGGAACTTCCGCTCGGAAAGATGGTGAGTGACGACGGTCTCCGATTTGTCATGTTCCCCGAGGATTTCTCTACCGAAGATCTCGCCAGCTGGAAGAGTTACGCCGACAGCTCCGATCAGGTGACCGCCTTGACCGGAATGCCGATCGTGTGGGACGAAATAGCTCGCTTGGTCCTCCGTTCGCAGGTCGTGTCGCTGGTGGTCGCCTTTGCTCTCGTTACGGTCATGTTGGGCTTGGCCTACCGACGCGTGCGGCAAACGTTCGCCTCGCTGGTCCCGATCGTTCTGACCGTGGCGACCCTGCTCGGGTTTCTGGCGTTCTCGGGGACCCAGCTGAACCTCATGACGGCGGTCCTGTCGAGCATCGTCATCGGAGTCGGAATCGACTACGCGATCCACTTCATTGCTGCCATTGACCTGGCGAGACAAGAGGGCCCTGGCACGGTTGACCGAGCTATTGAACGGGCCGGGCGACCGATCGTGGCCAACGCTCTCGGTATCGCGGTGGCTTTCACGGCGCTGTGGATCTCACCGCTCAAGATCCACAATCAGCTGTCCGTCATCATGCAAGTGTCGATGGTCGCTGCCGCCCTCTCAGCCCTGGTGATCATCCCGGCGCTGCTCCGCGAGGAGTAGTTACGTCAGCTGAGTGATCCATCGACCTACGGACTCGAATCGAACTCGTTCTGCGTCGGTACCCCACTGCTCAACCTCATCGTCCCCTTCATAGAATGGGAGCCAGTCGAGCCAGGCTGCGGCGACCCACTGCGGGTCGAGTCGGCGGGCCGCTCGACTGGCGAACACCGTGCTGATCCGTTCGCCGTAATCGGCAGCCAAATTCAGCCACGTGCGGCCGTAGTCTTCGCCAGAAGGACCAACGCAGGCGTAGTCCCAATCGACCACACCGGTGACGGTATCGCCGGCGAACAGAAGGTTGCCGGGGTGAAAGTCCCGATGAATGAACACATCATCACTGAACGCTGCCGCGGATCGGTCAGACAATTCCTTGAAGAGTCCTTGGTCGCCAAACCAGGACGGCATCGAAACCTCTTTCGGTTCGTTGTAGCGGTGGTGCGCCCAGCCGAAGTCGCCCGGAGGAATGGTGTGAATCTGTTCAGCAACATCAATGATGCGGTCGAAGATGCGCCGAGTCGGGACATCCATCGGATCCCCCTGGACCGCGGTCATGATCAGCGCCGGACAGCCTGCCGACTCGCCGGTCGGGTCGGCAGCAACAACCGCAGGGATGGTCAGATCGGTGTGGGTGGCGACGCGGGCCATGGCTTGAACCGAATGGTCGACACAATCGGGATAGGCGGCCACGAAGCTGGGATCGGTGAACGCTTTGACTACGAAGGAGCCGTCAATTCTCCATAGTTGAGCTGTTGTCGCCCCAGGGATCGGCTCCCACTGGTGGGCGCTGGGAAGATGTCGACCTCCCCACGCAACCAGGGCATCGGGGCCGTTCATGCGCGAACCGACACCAGACTACATCTCAATGACGATTTTGCCGGTCGCTTTCCGGTCCATCACGGCCCGAAGCGCCGACCCGGTCTCCTCAAGCGGATATCGAGCTGAGATGTATGGCTTGATCGTCCCCGCCTCATAGAAGCCAACCAGGTCGGCCAGATTGCGAGCGTTCGCCTCCGGTTCCCGCGCCGCAAAGGACCCCCAGAACACACCACGAATATCACAACCCTTGAGGAGGGTCAGGTTGAGCGGGATCTTGGGAATCGGTCCAGATGCGAATCCAACCACCAGCAACCTCCCCCGCCAGGCTGTGGCTCGCAGCGCCGCCTCTGTGTAGTCGCCGCCGACCGGGTCATAGACGATGTCAGCACCATCGCCCCCGGTCAGTTCTTTGGTTCGAGACTTAAGATCTTCGCTTGAGTAGTTGATCGTCTCGTCGGCGCCGTGCTCCCTACAAACAGCCAGCTTCTCATCGGTGGAAGCGGCGGCGAGGACGCGCAGACCCATGACCTTGCCCAACTCCACGGCTGCCAGGCCCACTCCCCCAGCCGCACCAAGTACCAGCAGCGACTCCCCTGGCATCGGATCGGCCCGGTCTTTGAGGGCGTGATACGAGGTTCCGTACGTCATGACGAAAGCAGCTGCCACGTCGGTAGGCATCGAATCGGGAATCGGAATAACCGTTCGGGCTTCAACCACGACCTGTTCGGCGAACCCTCCCCAACCGGGAAAAGCGATCACCCGATCGCCGACCGCAACGTGATCAACACCCGAACCCACCGAGGCGACGATGCCAGCTACCTCGCCACCAGGAGAAAACGGCAGATCCGGCTTGAATTGGTAGAGATTCTGGATGATGAGCGTGTCGGGAAAGTTGACCCCGGCGGCACCCACCTGAATGACCACCTGGCCTGGACCGGCCTTCGGGTCGGGTACGTCGGCAAGCGTCAGCGATTCAGGTTGACCATGTTCGACGCATAGAACAGCTCTCATGACCGCACCCTACCGGCTTGATCAGGCGAGAAAAAGGGCGGGTTCGGCAAGGTTCTCGAGAAGTCGAGCTACGAACTTGCGCCCCAAGGCGCCGTCGATGACCCGATGGTCATAGGACAAGCTGAGCGGCATCATTGGAGTAACAACAACCGATCCGTTTCGAACTACGGCACTGTCTTTGGCCCGACCGACAGACAGAATGGCGGTAGTGCCAAGCGGAACGATTGGCGTTCCGTGCCCGCCCCCCACCGCGCCGATGTTCGATACAGTGAACGTCCCTCCGGACATGTCCTCGGCGCCGAGGGTTCGGTCGGCTGCCCCGGCAGCCAGCCTGGCAATCTCAGCAGCAATCTCCAGCACTGACAGTTGACCGGGATCGTGGACTACCGGCACCATCAGTCCGTTCGGGGTGTCGACGGCCACAGCAATGTGGTGGCGTCGATGCAGAATCAGATCATCGCCGCTTACGGTCGCGTTGAATTCCGGAAACTCGACCAGTGCCGGCACGACAGCTTTGACTACCAGCGCCTCGATGGTGATGTTCTGGCCATGCCGAAGAGAGAGCGCCTTGCGGGCTTGCAAGAGGCGGGAGGCATCGACCTCGTCAAACGTGGTAACTCTGGGAATCTCAGCCCAGGACTGGCTCATTCGATCGGCAATGGTGCGTCGCA
>CBDTUI010000023.1:0-28265 GCA_965363765.1 uncultured Acidimicrobiia bacterium | reverse complement strand
TTCGTTGTGCGTCCTTGCCAGATGACGCCCATGCCTCGGAGACACGCGGGCGCTATTTTTGCGACACACCACTAGATCGCTGCGAACCAGCCCATGGCACCGGCTTCGGCCATGTGATGTTGGTGGGGATGAAACATGTACCTTCCCAGTTCGGGCAGCGTGAACTCCACGACGGCTCGTTCGCCCTGGCCGAAAGTCACGGTGTCGGTATGGGCTGACGGGATCAGGCTTGTGCCGCTAGGGAACAAGTCAAAGGTTTGGGCGTGAAGATGGAACGACCCGATTGGGTCGTATTCGGTCATGTTGCCCACGTAGAGGCGTACCAGTTCGCCGACCGGAACTTTGATCGGATACTTCGCAAAGAAGCTGGCCACGCCATTCCAGGTGTAGATCTCGTTGCGACTGTCGTCGTTGATGTCCCAACCCGACAGCATGAGAACGAACTCGTGAGCAGTCGGTCGGCCCTCGATCGGATCCACAATCATCGTGCCGAATAGTCCTTTGGCGACATGCTTGGCAAGAGGCATCGTATGGCAATGATACGGATGAACACCAGGCGGTCCGGCCAGTACCGAATATGTGAATTCGCCGCCCGGTGGAATGGGTTCCCATCCATCCATAAAGGGCGAGTGGCGTCCATGCAGATGGAGATTGTGATTATGGGCGGTCCTGTTGCGGACCGTGATCTCCAGGCGGTCGCCCTCGGTCGCCCGGATGATCGGGCCGGGTGCGGTTCCGTTGAAGGTCCATTGGGCCATGTGTTGGCCGGCGGCAACCTCGACGGTCGCCTCGACCACATCCAGAGAAATCGCCTGGGGGCCGATGCGGATTGGCGGGGCAATCGTGATGGGGTCTAGGGCCGAAGCGTCGAGATCCTCTGGCGCATCGAACACGCCGGTATATCCCGGGCCAGTGGCATCGGAGCCATATATGGCGGTTCGGGGATCACCCGAGGTGGCTCCGGCCGGATCGGCGAGGGTGCCTCCCAGGAATCCGGCGCCCAGGGCAGCGCCGCCTAGACCTACCGAACGCAACGCGTCCCGGCGGGTCAATCCGGTTTGATCATCTGGCGGTTCGGCCACGTCAGACGATGCCGCCCACCAGCGCACCGACCCCGATCAGTAAGAGGTAGGAGCCAAGACCGCCGAGCGCAATCGAATAACGTTTCCATTTCGGAAGCGAGCTTGCCAGCAGGAAGTACGCCAAGACGCCCACGAAGGGGACCAACAACTGAACGAGGATCCATACAATCGTCGACCCTTTGGACCGCTCTTCAGACCGCACGAGATCCCACAGCCCGATCGCCAGGAGGGCAGCAAACAGCATGAATGGCATGAGATAGGCCCATAGCCCGAAGAAGATGGACCAGGCGCCCATAGCTAATGAGAGTCCGAACACGGTGATCCCTTTCTTTTGGGTAACGGTAACGCTTTCCGGAAGATCCGGTACGGTCAGAGATTGCAGGTCGAGGGGATACGAGGCAAAAACGTCCACGGCCGGACGGACAGGCGCGTCGGCCCCGCCGAGCATTTGATCCTGGGGCTCGGGGTACGGCGTTGACCCGATGGGGGCATCTGGTCGGGATCCGGTCCCGTTCTGAGCCACCCGGCCCAACGGTTCGAGCGTTCCCATCAGCTCGTAGAGAACGGGAAGGCGGAAGCCATCGCAGGACTGGGTCAGCTCCAGCCCGACCGGGAGAGACGTCGTATACGTGTTGCCTTCGAAACAGTTGTCGCCATCTGCCAGGCCGGCCAGCGCCAGGTCGGCCCGCCCGCTGCCCTCGATCACGTTGTCCCTGACCACATTGCCGCCTGAGAACCAGAACTGTTTGTCGAGATTGGGCGAAATGACAATGCCGTTACCGAGATGGTTGACGATCCGGTTACGTTCGACCAGAGAAGTGTTCCCTCCCGCCATGATGATCCCGTTCCCGAACGACGGCCACGTGGCGTTCTTGAAAGGCACGTCGGTCCGGCTGTTGTCGTGAATGAGGTTGCCAACGATGGTGATGTCGTGGAAAGGGGCGAGCTCTTCACCATCGAGGGAGTTGGGAGTTATCCCGGCGCCATTGTGTCTCCAGATCGAATCGATGAGGTACATCTCGGTCGAGGCGTTTGTGCCCGAATAGCCCATGCCGTTGTATTCGGCGACAACGTTGGTAACGATGGTGTTGCACGGATCGCATTGGCCGACGTAGAAGCCGGAGTCGGGTGCTCCGGATCCGAGCGAGTACTCGATGACTCCGTCCGAGGAGTCGAATGCATAGATCCCGTAGTTGCCGGCGTAGATCGTGGTGAGATAGGAACCACGAAATCCGGTGACCCCGGTCCAGAACACGCCGTTGCCAACGGGGTTTATGACGGTCAGATTCTCGACGGCTACACCATCGGCGGTAATCAGTATTCCGTTGGAACGAATGCGCTCGCCGTCGATGATGGTGGTGTTGCGGTCCTCGCCTCGGATGACGAGGTTGGCGGTGGTTACTGCGACTTCCTCGCGGTAGGTGCCCGGAGCAATGAGGACCAAGTCTCCCGGCCCGGCCGCATCAACGGCCGACTGGATCGTCGGGTATTCGGCAGGGACTTGTCGGGTCGTTCCAGAAGCGGCTGACGTCTGGTCGATGGCGACCGGTGGAGCGGCCTCGGTTGGCTCTTCTGATCCGGCTGCCCGCACGATGAGCGTGGCCACCATTCCCGTCCCGTTCGCCGAGTGGAAGGTACAGACGAAGAGGTACTCGCCGGGTTCGGTGAACGTGATCTGGGTCGAGTCGCCGGCGTTCATGGCCAGGCTCCCGAAGCTTTCTTCGGTCGACCAGGCCCCGTTGCTATCGACAGCGTTGTGAACGTTGCGGCCTTCGTTTATGAAGGTGACCGTCGTTCCAACCTCGATGGCGTAGACGTCTTGATCGAAAACGTTGTCCCGCATGATGACGGTGGTGGCATCGGCTGACGGCGCCGACGAATTGCTGCTACACGCCGCGAACGCGGACATGGCCAGAATCGGGAGAAGCCACGAACGTTTCATGTCCGGCAGACTAGCGACTGGAAAATGGCCGACCCGAGCACCCATAGCTTGTTAGGTTTTTGACATGCCCCCCAGCCTTCCTCCGATCGACAATACCGTCTGGCGTCCTCTCGAGCGCACCGACGCCACGCTTTGCTCGCACCTATGGAATGCCTGCTTTGAGGCCGACGGCGGGTATCGGATGATGGAAGAGGAGTGGGTCCAGGAACTCGAGGATCCAATCGACAACCCGGTGCGGGACGGTGTGATCGCTATTCACGATGACGGAACCCCCGTAGCAGTTGGGTTCGTTCAGATTCCACCCGCCGCCTTTCTCTGGAGAGCAGCCGGTTGGGGAGCCGTTCGTCCCGATTACCGCCGGGGTGGTATCGAAGAAGCGATCCTCGCTTGGCGGGAAGCCCGGGCCACCGAACGCCTCCTCGCCACCGGTGACGACCTACCCAAATTTCTCTGGGAGACCTTCTATGACACGCAAGACGAACAGGTGGCTTTCCTAACAGACCACCACTACCGGCCGGCGCGACACTGGTTCGAGATGATCAGGGACCTATCCGATCCAGTCGATCCGGCGCCTCTTGGGAACGGATTACGGTTGCTTGCCTACGAGCCCGGGATGGCTGAGGCGGTTCGTCAAGCCAACAATGACGCGGGCCGCGACCATTGGGGATCCCAACCGGTTCCTTCGGATCGGTGGGAGCGCCACTACGTTGGTGGGGATTCGTTTCGTCCGAACCTGTCGGCTGCCGTGTTCGATGGTGATCAAGTGGCCGGGTTCCTCACGGCTGGATGTTTTCCCCACGATTTTGAAGACAAAGGCCGAACCGAGGTCTGGGCCGACAACATCGGTACCCGGCGGGAATACCGGAACCAGGGGATCGCCTCAGCCCTCATCGTCAACTGGATGCAGAAAGTGGCTGACGCCGGATATGAATACGCCGTTCTGGGGGTGGACTCAGCATCGAAGACCGGAGCGCTCGGCCTCTACGAGCGACACGGGTTCACCGTTGACAAATCGTCGACGAGTTACGCCAAGCCGGTGGAAGGAACTGACTGGTCCGCCCTCGATCTGGCCTGAGTGCCAAGGGGTCTGCGTGACATGTATTTGTTCAGCGGGCTCCTAGTTGGCTCGAAACAGCTCGAGTACCCGGGCGGCTTGACTCACCGATTCGAGCGTGATCGGGTCGAGCACCAACTGCACGTGGCTAATCCCGGCTGCTTTCCACTGGTGTAGCCAGTCCGCTAGTTCTTCTGCTGATCCCGTGAGCGGCGGGGATTCGAATTGTGGCTCGGCCTGCATCCGACCCTCACCACCCGGGAACTGCACGAGAATCGCCGTAGTCATCTCGACCTCCGAAGGGTCTCGGCCCGCCGAGCTCAGCACCGACCGAACATTGTCGAGAAGCGGCGCCAACCCGTCAGGGCGATTGGCGTACCAGGAATACCAGGCGTTCCACATCGTCATGTGCGGGGCCGTGATCCCGAGCACCCGCGGTCCGACCGAGCCGATGAGCAAGGGCAGGCTTGGGGTCGGACCGGCCGGTAACAGGACACAGCCCTCGACGTCGTAGAACTCGGAATGGTGGGTGACCTCTTCACCGTCGAGCAGTCGCCGAATGATGTCGAAGGCGGCTTCAAAACGGCTCGCCCGACGATCGTACGGAAAGCCAAAAGCCTCGTACTCGGTTTTGTTCCATCCTGCGCCCAGCCCGAGGATGAAGCGTCCCTGGGAGATCTCGTCGAGCGTCGAGGCCTTTTTTGCAAGCATGGCGGGGGCGTGGAACGACGTCGCGGCGACAAGCGGTCCGATCTCGACCCGTTTGGTGATTGCGGCGACGGCGGCCATTTGTGACCACGCCTCCCAGGGCCCATGTGCTCCGCGGGCCTTGGTGCGATACATCAGATGGTCACCCACCCAAATTGAGTCGAAGCCGGAGTCCTCGATGAGTCGGGCCATCTTGGCGATCTCTGGCCATCTAACTTCTCGTTCGACCTCGGGCAGTTGGACGCCGACTTTCATGACGTGTGCGTCTGGGCGGCGACGATTGAATCTCGGAGGATGGCCACGATCTCGTCGAGTTCAGCCTCGGTGATCGTGAGCGCCGGGGACATAACGTTGAGATTCCCGATCGGGCGTACGATCAAGCCTCGCTTCTGGGCTTCACCGGAAACAATCTTGCCGATATCGACGCCCTCAGGAAACGAGGCGCCGGTTTCTTTATCAGCGACGAACTCAACGCACGCCATCAGGTGAGACCCTCGCACATCGCCCACGATCGCCAGATCAGACAGGCTGGCCAGTTGCTCCATGAAGTAGGGGCCTGTCCGACGCACCTGTTCGAGGATGCCGTGTCGCTCAATAATCTCTATGTTCTTGAGGGCGGCTGCGCAAGACACGGGGTGCCCTGAATACGTGTAGCCGACTCCGAAATAGCGGCCATGGCCGGGTTCTGAGATCACTTCGTGGATGGCGTCCGAGTAGATGGTCGCTCCGAGCGGCACATACCCTGATGTGATGCCCTTGGCCGAGGTGATGATGTCAGGAACAATGCCAAACATCGTTTCCGACACGAACCATTCGCCGAGGCGGCCGAAGCCAGTGACGACCTCGTCCGAGACGTACAGGATGTCCCATTCACGGCAGCGTTCCCAGATCCGTTTCAGGTAATTGTCGGGAGGGAGCACCACTCCGCCCGAACCCATGATGGGCTCGGCGAAAAATCCAGCGACGTGGTCCGGGCCGCCGAGTTCGGCTACTTTCGATTCGAATTCGGCCACGAGAGCGTCTGCGAATTCGGCCTCGCTGCGACCTGCGCCGTGGCGGTAGTAGTTGGGTGACTGAAGATGGTGGACAGTGTCGATATAGTTGAAGTAGCTGGTGTGATCAGTTGGTTTGCCCCCGATCGACACGGCCGCGTAAGTAGTTCCGTGATAGGCGTCGGTACGTGAAATCACATGCCGTTTGTCACGGTTGCCTCGCACCGCATGATAAAACTGAATCAGCCGGTATGCCGTATCTATGGCGGTGGAACCGCCCGTGCTGAAGAACGTGTGGTTGACGCCGGCAGGTGTCAGGGTCGCCAGCTTGGTCGCCAATTCGGCAGCCGGGACCCCCATCATGTCCCCGAAAGGGTTTGCGTAGGCCAGCTTTCGCACCTGCGCGGAAATCGCTTCGACCATTTCTTCTTGGGCCAGACCGATATTTGTGCACCACATGCCACCAATGGCATCGAGGTAGCGGTTCCCGTCGACGTCCACCAGATGAGCACCGTCGCCGTACTCGATCACGAGCCGATCGTCGGGGTTGGTGTCGAACTCCTGATAGGGCACCAATAGATGGTCTGCCGCTGCTTTGGTGATTTGAGACATAGGCCTCCGTCCGTTGACTTTTAGACCGACCCTAGTTGACCAGGTGGGTGTTTCGAGTGAATCCTGCAAGAATTGCTAGCGAATCGAACGTATCGATCATACGAAACGGTATTTCAAGCATTCCGTTCGTCGTTCGGAAGGTGTAAGTACGAAATGATCGACAGTTCGGCTGTCCTTCGGCCAGTATGGAGGACACTGGTCGGTGCCGAGAGCTTCCAAGGCAGCCAGGAACAGTCAGCAAAGAAGGAGTAGCCAGTGGCGATTCGTGTTCTAGAGCTAGCCGGGTCCCCGGCCGCCATTGGCGCCGGTCATGGCAAACAGTACGCGGCCGACATACGGCACTATGCCGAAGACCGGATTGCCCTGGTCATGTCCGGTCTGTGGAGCGGCAACCATCTCGACCGGGACGAAGTACTGGCTATCGCTGAGTCGTGTCTCCCGTTTCATGAGGCGTTCAGTCCTGACCTGACCGAGGAGATGATGGCGATTGGCGAGGCGGCTGGCCTATCCCCAGCTGAGATGATCGTCGTCGGGGGGTTCACCGACTTCGTCGATGCTGTCCGTGCGAGCACAGGCGGACCGATGCCACCGGAAGTCATCGAGGATGACTGCACAGCTTTCATCGTCCCCGACCACCTGGCCGGTGGGTCCGGATACTTCGGGCAGACGTGGGACATGCATGACACCGCCACCCCGTTTGTGATCTTGACGGACCTTCGACCGACCAACAAACCGCGGGCACTGGTCTTCACTACAACGGGTTGTGTCGGCCAGATAGGCATGAACGAAGCCGGCGTTGCCGTCGGCATCAACAATCTGACCGGTGTAGACGGTCGCCCGGGAGTGACTTGGCCCCACGTTGTTCGTAAGGCGCTCGAACAAACCTCGGCCGAGGAAGCCAAAAAGGTCATAAGCCAAGCGCATCTTGCTGGGGCTCACAACTACCTTGTTTTTGATGCCGAAGGGGCAGGGTTCAACCTGGAGGCCATGCCAACGGTGACTGCGGTAACCGAATTAGCCACCGAGGTCATCGTTCACACAAACCACACCCTGACGCTGGCTGCCAACGAACGTGAGGTACCAAGGCCAGCCGAACTCCAGGCAAGTTCTGAAGCGAGGTTGGCCAGAGCGAGAGACCTACTCAGCGGATCCGACATCGACGAGCAAACCCTGATGGCCGTAACGCGCGACGAAGACGCCATTTGCCAGGTGGGCTACGACCCCTACCACGTAGAGTCCTGCGGGGCTGCCATCATGCGACCCCAGACCAGGGAGTTCTGGGCCGTATGGGGCCTTCCAACCGACAACGATTATGAATCCTTTAGCTTGGCGACAACGTGAATCTTGAGTACATGCAGGTCCGACCCGAACATGCCGAGGCGCTCGTCGCCTTGGAGGCGATCGCTTTCCCGACCGCTGATCGCGGAGAGCTTCTTTCGGTTGAAGGAGTGCTCAAACAATGCGAGATGTTCCCCGAGGGCGGATTTGTGGTCGTTGACCACGACGCCGACGATCGGGTGGTGGCGTTCGCCATGGGCTGTTTCGTTGATTTCGACTTCAGTTCGCCCCAGCATCACATCGACGAGGTGGTCGGCGCGCTCGGTTCAGACAATCACCTTGATTTTGGCGAGTGGTACTACGGAACCGATATCGCGGTGACCGACGATTACCAGCGCCTCGGCATCGGCAGACAGCTCTATGAACTGCGTAAGGGCTTGATACGAGAACTGAACCGGGCCGGTATGGTGGCCGGCGGTGTCATTCCGGGCTTCGCAAACCACAAGCAGGACATGACGGCGGCAGAATACGTGGCCCGAGTTTCGGCGGGTGACATGACTGACCCCACGCTGAGCATGCAGATCGCCAATGGTTTTGAGGCGCTCGGGGCGTTGGAGAATTACTGGACGGATCAGGCGGTCGACAGTTGGGCGAGTCTCATTGTGTGGCGCAACCCCGATTACGACCCCGACCAACTTAAGGCCCGGCGTCAGGAGGCGAGTTCACAAAATGGATGAAGTCTGGAGGTTCGCTCAATTTGTAACCTTCGCCGGAGTCCCTTCGATCGAACTGGCCGGACTTGCCGACGGGGGAGCCGACGTTGTCATCGTCGGTGCCCCGCTTGATTGGGGAGCCACCTACCGGGGCGGCGCCCGATTCGGCCCAAAGGCAATCCGTGAGGCCGACTACCTGGATGCAGACGCGGTACGACCGCACCTACCGACCGGCATCAACCCATTCGACGAGTTCCGGGTAGTCGATGTCGGCGACGTCCCCGTTCCGCCTGGTTACCTGGAGTTGGGGCTCGAGCAGATTGCCGATGCGGTGGAAATGATCGCCGCCAAAGGTGCCATCCCCATCGTTCTCGGGGGAGATCATTCGGTGACATATGGGAACGGCACAGGACTCGCTCGCGTTCACGGTGCCGGTTCGTTCGGGCTGGTGCATTTCGACGCCCACGCCGACACCGGCGAAACCAACGCCGGGCAGTTGCACGGCCACGGGACTCCTATGAGACGGCTGATCGAATCAGGTGCCGTTCCCGGGCATCGGTTCGTGCAGATCGGACTGCGGGGATACTGGCCTGAACCCCCCACGATTGCCTGGATGGCTGAACAGAACATGAAGGTCTTCTTGATGTCGGAGATTGTTGATCGGGGGCTGCGACCGGTCGTTGCCGACGCTGTGGCCGCCTGCACTGACGAAGACTCCAAGGGAATATTCATTTCGGTCGACATCGATGTAGTCGACCCCGGGATGGCACCTGGAACAGGAACCCCCGAGCCAGGCGGGTTGACTTCTCGAGAACTCCTCGACACGGTTCGAAGACTTGCCAGAGAACTACCTGTCGTAGGCGCCGACATTGTCGAAGTGTCGCCACCGTATGACGGTCCCGGTCAGGTGACGGCTTTTCTCGCCAACCGGGTTGTACTGGAGATCCTTAACGGCATGGCTGAACGTAAGGTGCTCGATCGGACTGAAGCATGAATCTTGAAGAAGCGAAAACTGCCCCGTTCTGGTGGGAGGCCGTCGAGGCCAAAGTGACCCGACCATCGCTAGGCGGCGATATCGAGGTAGACGTCGCCATCGTTGGAGCAGGTTTCACCGGACTATGGACCGCCTACTACCTGAAACAACACAACCCTGGGCTGTCCGTGGCCGTGATCGAAAAGAGTCACGTCGGCTTCGGAGCGTCGGGGCGAAACGGAGGTTGGTGTCACGCTGAATACCCTCTCGGGGCCGGCGTCCTTGCCAAAGAACACGGCAAGTCGGAGGCCGTTCGGTTTTTGCGTGCCCTCAACGAATCTGTCGATCAGGTCGGTCGGGTCGCAGCGCAGGAACAGATCGACTGCCATTACGCCAAGGGTGGCGTGCTGTCGATTGCCCGCAGCGAAGTCCAGATGGGACGGGTCCGCGACGACATTGCAGAAGCACGGCATCTTGGCTTCGGCGAAGACGACCTTCGAGAATTGTCGGCAGTCGAGGCCAAGCAAATGCTCAATGCCACGGGCGTTCTCGGTGGTACCTGGCACCCACACGGTGCCGCCATCCAGCCGGCCTTGTTGGTTCATGGTCTGGCCGAAACCTGCGAACGGCTAGGCGTCACGATCTACGAGGACTCAGCCGTGGAACAGCTGACACCCAACCGGGTAGCGACCCGACAGGGCACCGTGACAGCTTCAATGGTGGTTCGAGCCACAGAAGGATTCACTAGCGACCTTCCCGGATCGAAGCGGGACATGGTTCCGCTCTACTCGCTGATGGTCGCCACTGAGCCGCTATCAGACGACATGTGGGACGAGATCGGGCTCTCCTCCCGACCAACGTTCGGTGACTATCGCAATCTCATCATCTACGGTCAGCGAACCGCGGACGGCCGGTTTGCGTTCGGAGGCCGGGGAGCTCCGTACTACTTTGGATCGTCGACGGCGCCAAAGAACGACATTCACGACGGTGTCCACGCCGAAATCATCCGGGTGCTTGCAGAACTGTTCCCACAATTGGCTGACGTCGCCATTTCTCATCGATGGGGCGGGGCGCTCGGGGCTCCCCGCGACTGGAGGCCATCGGTCAGCATCGACCGGCGAGCCAGCTTGGCTTGGGGCGGCGGATATGTGGGCGATGGAGTCAACACTGCGCACCTGGCTGGACAGACCCTTGCAGATCTCGTTTTGGAGCGTGAGACGGATCTGGTGACGTTGCCGTGGATTCAGCATGAGTGGAAGAAGTGGGAGCCCGAACCGCTCCGGTATATCGGTATCAACGCTGGCTTGTGGATGGCAAGAACGGCCGACGCCTCCGAAGAGAAGCGGCATAAGCCGTCTCGCTGGGCAACGGTTGGTAACTGGATGCGCGGCAAGACGCGTTGATTCGTTCGTCAGAACACCGTTCAACGATCTTATTGGTTGTCTTGTGAGACAGGAACGAATGGTTCGTGCTATACATGGCCCTGGAATTACGTGTTCGCTTGCGCGAGGGTGGTTTGTTGGAGCTTCAGTACGAAAACTTGAGTGAACGGTGGGTCGAGCAATGCGCGGCCCTGGAGTTGGCTGCATTCCCACATGCCGATCCCGCCGACCTGCTCAACGCCGAAGACCTCGCCGCGTATGTTGGTATCTTCCCGGAAGGGTTTTTTGTTTGCCACGACGGAGACCGCGTGGTGGGCCAAGCAGGCGGGATATTCGTTGACTTCGATTTCGAGAATCCCCAGCACACGATTGCTGAAATCACAGGCGAGAATCAGTGTGGAAACCACGACCCGGACGGAGACTGGTATTACGGGACGGATATCGTTGTCGACAGTACCTATCGCAGGCGAGGTATAGGCAAACGGCTATACCAACTCCGCAAAGACCTGGTGATGGAGAAGAACCGGAGGGGAATCCTGGCCGGGGGATATATCCACGGCTACGCGGACCACAAGCACGACATGTCGGCGGCCGAGTATGTGAAGAAAGTGGCGGCGGGCGAACTCTACGATCCGACGCTGAGCTTTCAGCTTGAGAACGGTTTTGAGGCACGCGGGGTTTTGGCCAACTACATCGACGATCCCGATATCGACGGCTGGGCGGCGTTGATCGTGTGGATCAATCCGCGGTACGCATGAAGCAGAACACATGAAGTACGTATTCGCTAACGGCCCGATTTTTGTTGGGGATGCGGCCCGTAGCTGGGCCCGATCGGTCGGCGTCGCGGACGGCAAGATCGTGGCTGTTGGCTCCGAGTCCGACGTCCGCTCGGCTGTCGGAGCTGGGGCTGTCGAGATTGACCTGGCTGGTCGTCTTCTCACTGCCGGCTTTCAAGATGCTCACGTTCACCCGATGATGGGCGGACTGGCGCGGATGCAATGCAACCTCGAAGACGCCCATGACCTTGAAGCGGCACTCCGCGAGATCGGCGATTACGTCGGCCACTCAACTGACGGCTGGGTGTTGGGGGGAGGCTGGAACTACTACTGGTTCGACGGTGGCAATCCACCGGCATCCCTATTGGATGCCATCACTGACCGCCCCGTTTACCTCGGCGGTGCCGATGGCCATTCGGGATGGGCCAATTCGGCTGCTCTGGCTTTGGCCGGCATCACCGCTGGAACGCCGGACCCGGTGGACGGACGGATCGAGCGGTTGGCAGACGGATCCCCCCAAGGAACTTTGCACGAAGGCGCCATGAATCTGATCGAGCGGGTCGCGCCACAACCGGGCCCGTCTGAAACGCGCCAGGCCTTGCTGGAGGGCCAACGATTCCTGTTGTCGTTGGGCATCACCGCCTGGCAGGACGCCTGGGTAACGGCACCTCTGCACGAAGCGTATAGAACATTGGCATCCTCGGGCGAGTTGATCGCAGCGGTGAGAGGTGCGCTCTGGTGGGATCGGACCCGCGGTATTGAGCAATTGGAGGAGCTGATTGATCACAGCCGCGAGGGGGTTGGTTTGTATGACCCTCAGACGGTCAAGCTGATGTTGGATGGGGTTTGTGAAAACCATACGGCCGCCCTACTGACGCCCTATCTCGATGCAAGTGGTTCCTCGTCCGGCAACGCCGGACTTGACTTTATCGACGCAGATCACCTGGTTGAGGTCGTGACACGGATTGACGCGGCCGGGCTGCAATGTCACTTCCACGCCTTGGGGGATCGGGCGGTTCGTAACGGGCTTGACGCGGTTGAAGCGGCCCGGAAGACCAACGGATGGAACGATACTCGCCCTCATCTGGCCCATCTTCAACTGGTCGACCCGATCGACATTCCGCGTTTCCGTCAGCTCGGGGCCACGGCTAACGCCCAGCCGCTCTGGGCCGTCCTCGAAGGCACAATGACTGACCTGACGATACCTTTCATTGGTCCGATTCGGGCAGCGACGCAGTACCCGTGGCGATCCTTGCTCAATGCAGGTGCCACCCTGGCAATGGGAAGCGACTGGTCCGTGTCGACCCCCGATGTGATGGCGCAGGCGGCGGTGGCCGTCCACCGAAATTCCCCGCAGACCGGCGTTGAAGAGATCTTTCTGCCTGAGCAGCGAATCGGCTTGGCCGACGCGTTGGCGGCGTTCACTGCCGGGTCCGCATTTGTCAACCATCGCGACGATGTCTCGGGCACTATCGAGCGCGGGAAACAGGCAGATCTCGTAATGTTGGATGCAGATCCGTTCGAATCAGAACGACCCGATGATGTCGGAGTGGCGATGACCATGGTCGCTGGCGACATCGTTTTCGAAAAGGAAAAAGTATGACCAATGCTGCGGTAGAACTTTCTGGCGTCGCCAAACACTTCGGTGATGTTGTTGCCTTGAAAAGTATCGATCTGTCCATAACCGACGGTGAGTTTTTCTCGTTGCTGGGGCCGTCCGGGTGTGGCAAGACCACAACGCTTCGACTCATCGCCGGTTTCGAGTTTCCCACTCAGGGCTCGATCCAGATTCATGGCAAGGAAATGGCGCTTGAGCCACCCGATGCCCGACCGATCAACACCGTCTTCCAGTCCTACGCGCTCTTCCCCCACATGAACGTTGAACGCAACGTGGGATTCGGACTCCAAATGAAGAAGGTCAACTCGAACGAGATCGCTGAACGAGTCGCCAAAGCGCTCGACATGGTGCAACTCTCGCACCGGGCTAACGCCAAGCCGGAGCAGCTTTCGGGCGGGATGCAACAACGGGTCGCCCTCGCCCGCGCTCTTGTCAACGAGCCAGAGGTTCTTCTTCTCGACGAGCCGCTCGGGGCGCTCGATCTGAAGTTGCGCCAGCAGATGCAGATCGAACTCAAGGAACTACAAGAACGGGTCGGGATCACGTTCATCTATGTGACACATGACCAGGAAGAAGCCCTCACCATGTCCGACCGGATCGGGGTGATGGACAAAGGTGAGCTGTTGCAGATCGGCAGCCCCAAGGAGATCTATGAGTCTCCGACCTCGCGGTTTGTCGCTGACTTCATCGGCGACATCAGCCTGTTGTCCGTATCAGTGGTGAGTCCCACGGAGGTGGCTTTGGCAGGCGGGTCGAATGTGCCGGCCGATACCTCGACCGCTGGAGCAGGGAGCCACTGGCTAGCGCTGCGACCCGAAAGCCTCCACCTGGTTCTGACGCCTGCTGACGTTCCCGACGGCATGGTCCAGATCCCTGGAACGATTCGGCATCGTGTCTACTACGGCGACTCGTACTTCTACGACGTTGAGACCACAGCCGGGAACCTTGATGTGCGACAAGAGAATCGGCCGGGCCTTCCTACCTTCGAGCCCGGCACGCAACTCAGTGTCTGGTGGAATCCAGCCGCTGGAAGCCTGGTCACTGCATGAACGAGGGCGAAAAACTCGGACCCGGATTGGAGAGAGCCGCTGAGGCTGCCGAGCGCCGTCGTGGCTTTCTGCTCGGCTTGCCGGCCTACGTCTATCTCATCATCTTCTTTGCCGTGCCGTTCTTCATTGTCTTCGTTACGTCGTTTGCGCGGCGTTCGGCGACCGGGGCGACCAAATACGACGAGTTCAGTACCGCCGCCTACGGCAAGCTGCTCGATCCGCTGGTCGGGACGATCGTCTGGCGGAGCTTCTGGATCGCCACGATCACGACGGTTGTTTGCCTGCTCTTTGCGTATCCGTTTGCGTATTACATCGCCACCCGGCGGCCCGCCGTACGCAACGCCCTCCTGGTCCTCGTGATGATTCCCTTCTGGTCCAATTTCCTTGTCCGAACGTATGCTTGGCGCTTCATCCTGGGGTCCGACGGTCCTCTCGGCACCCTGACCGAGGCGATGGGGATGGAGCCCGTGCGATTGCTATTTACACCAGCTGCGATCCTCATCGGTCTCGTCTACGGGTTCTTGCCGTTCATGGTCCTCCCGTTGTATGCGTCGATCGAGCGACTTGATTGGCGTCTTGTGGAGGCCGCTCGAGATCTCTACGCGGATGGCTGGACCGCCTTTCGGAAGGTCACCCTTCCGTTAACAAAGAGCGGGATCATCGCTGGATCCCTTCTGGTTTTCGTCCCTAGTTTCGGAGCGTACGTGACTCCGGCGATTCTGGGCGGAGGCAAAGACCTCCTGCTCGGCTCGTACATCGTGACCCAGTTCGGGCAGGCCAGGAACCGTCCGCTCGGCTCGGCGCTCTCAATCGTGATCATGGCGCTCATGCTCTTGGCGCTCATGATTCGCAACCGGTCGGGGGCGGAGGAAATATGAAATCGCTCCGGCATCCGTGGATCGACCGACTCATGGCGTCGAACGCCTGGTTCGTTTACGCCTTCTTCTACCTTCCCATCTTGGTGTTGGTGGTTTTCTCATTCAACGCTTCGGCTCGAGTGGGAATCTGGGGTGGTCTGTCGACTAAGTGGTACGGCGAGGTTCTGAGAAACGACGAGACGCTCGACGCCCTGAAGAACTCGCTCATCGTTTCGGGTATCTCCACAGTGGTGTCGACAATCATTGGTACGGCTGCGGCATTGGCGATTGACCGCTACCGGTTCCGGGGGCGCCGGGGTCTCGACGGCATGCTGTATCTGCCGATCATTATTCCGGATGTGACCATGGCCGTCATGATGTTGTTGTTCTTTGCGAGGGCGTTCGACATCATCGAACTCGTCGGACCTCGTTTTCAGCTCGGGATTACCACGATCGTGATCTCCCACGTGGCGTTCAATATCGCGTTTGTGGCGGTCGTCGTGAGAGCCCGGTTGGGTCAGATCGACAAAAGCCTGGAAGAGGCCGCTCGCGACCTCTACGCCAGTGCCTGGCAGACGTTCCGACGCGTCACGCTCCCTCTGATCATGCCGGGCGTATTGGGAGGGGCATTGCTGGCGCTCACGTTGTCGCTCGACGACGTTGTCGTGACGTCGTTTGTGGCGGGCCCGGGCTCGACGACGCTGCCGATCTATGTATTCGGCCTGATCCGCCGCGGCGTCTCGCCGCAGATCAACGCCATATCTTCACTTATGCTGATTGCGTCGATCGCGCTGGTCGGCCTTTCTTTGCTTTTACAACGCAACCCGCAGGACGCCGTCCTGCCCGATGAACTAACGAACGAAACATAGGAGGAAATATGAAACGATTGACGATGCTGCTGCTTGTCCTAACCATGATCGCCACGGCTTGTGGCGGTGCAGATTCTGGAACGCCGGACGAAACCAGTGCTTCTGGTGGTTCTAGTGACACGACTGCCGTCGAGGCGATGGCGATAGACAGCTGCGAGCCCGGTCAGACCGATGGCGATCTGAACTTCTACAACTGGGCCGAGTACATCGACCCTGACCTGGTCACCGCATTCGAGGCGGAATCAGGGATCACCGTCGAATATACCGAGTATGAATCCAACGAGCAGATGCTTGCCCAGGTAGAAGCGGGAGCAGCACCTTACGATCTCGTGGTCCCTTCGGACTACATGGTCGACACCATGATTGCCGAAGACTTGCTGATGAAGCTGAACAAGTCAGCCCTCAGCAACCTCGGCAACCTCGACCCGGCCTTCGTGAATCTGCCGTTTGACCCGACCAGCGACTATTCAGTTCCGTACCAGTGGGGAACGACCGGCATCGGCATCAACACGGCCACCCTTGGCGACGTTGAGCCATCCTGGGACCTGATCTTCAATCCGGATGTTGCCGGCGCTTACTCCGGGCGCATCTCCATGCTCGATGATCCGCTCGAGGCCATGGTGGCAGCCCTCCACTATCTCGGGTATACGTTGGAAGAGGTCATTGCCGACAACAACTTGGACGCCATCGCCGAAGCCGAAGCGGTCCTCACCGAAACGAATGCACGGGTCGCCAAGTACGACTCTGTGAACTACGGCGATGACCTCGTGAACGGCGAGATCGACGTTGCCCAGGGTTGGTCCGGCGGCTTCTTCTTCTCGTTTGCGGAAGTGGACAATCCAGATGACTACGCCTACATCATCCCGAGTGAAGGCGGCGTCCGCTGGGTCGATAACCTATCGATTCCTGTCACCGTTGAGCATCCCTGCTCGGCCCTGGCAATGATCGACTTCCTTCTCGATGCCGAGAACGGCGCCCAGTTGACCAACTGGAACTACTACGGAAGCCCCAACCTGGCATCGGAGGAGTTCATTCTTCCCGAGATCCTCGAAGATCCGGCCATCTATCCGACCGGCGAAGCTCTGGAGAACTTGGAGTTCATTCCTCAGACCGGTGAACTCGGCCTGGAACTCCAGGACGCCTTCTTGCGGTCGAAGGGCTAAGAGCTAAGAGCTAACGAGGCTTCAGAGGGTTTGCTGGTCCAGGTCGTCGACGACGATCACCGTTCCGGCAAACCCTCCGTCTCGTACGTCTTGTTCGAAACGAACTTTGTCAGCCGGTCCGGCGATCGGCGGAATGAGGTGGGTGAGCATCAGAGTCTTGACTCCGACATCCCTCGCCAGCGTTCCCACCCCAACAGAGTCGGCGTGATACGCGCCGATTGCGTCAGGATCCGACAGCAAGCCGACCGTGCCTTCCTTGCGGAACGCTTCGCAGACGAACACGTCAGCGTCGGCAGCTAGAAGCCCGAGAGACGGACACACGGCGGTGTCGCCTGAGATAGCGACCACGCCGTCTGGTGTTTCAATCCGGTAGCCAACCGCGGGTACCACCGGAGAGTGCTCGACCTCCGCGGCGAGCACCCGGACTGGGCCGACCCGGAAGATCTCGTATGGCGCAGCTTGCGGGTCAAACGCTCGCACGTCCGCTTGTGGGTTTCCTTTTCGGTCGGTATGAAGTCGACGCATCTCGATCTCGTCCTGCCATACGTCGAGGACCTTGGTGGCAATCCGCGCCGCTTCGCCGGCCGGGGCGATCACCGGAAGCGGGTCAGCGCCGCCTTCTAGCCAGCGGCTCATAATCAGGTCAGCGAGACCTACGAGATGATCGCTGTGATGATGCGTGATGGCGACTGCTGACAGGGCGGTGAGTGGTATCCCGAGGTCGGACAGCCGCATCGTGGTGCCTCGGCCGACGTCGACCTGGATGGCAACGTCGCCTGAAACCACCAGCACTCCTGGTCCAGCGATACCTTGTCGCATGATTGGCGTTCCTGACCCGGTGATCGTGACGGTGGTGGTCATGAGGGCCTAGGTGGGCGCGCCGAGGGATCTTCCGTGTAGTGGTAGCGGATCTGGTCGTCGGAGTATCGGTGGGCTGCCCCTACCGGGCAGGCGTCTCGAAAGGCTACCCAGTCTTTCCAACGATCGGCCAGATCGGTTTTGCTACCGGGGACGCCAGCGGCGAGAGCGTGTTCGAAGGCAGGAAGACACCCGGCGGCGCAGTCGCAAGGTGGATCGAGCGGGGTGCTCTCCGGACCATCACAATCGAACACGACTGCGGCTCGGAGCGCAATCCAGGGGCCGAACACTGGATGCACGCAGAGGTGAGATGGTGACAGCCAGGCCAGGCCGGCGAGATGGGCCAGTTGTTGGATGGCAACCCGCCGTGGCTCGGGTTCGAACGAGAAACGTACTTCTGATCGAAGCGGTACCTGATCGACCGCAGCCCGGATGGAGCGGCTGGTATACCGATCAACGGGATCCGGGTGGTAGGCGGGGTCGTCCCAGATTCGACCGAGCTTCGGCCAGAGTGCGGCGCTGTTCCCGATGACGACGACCAGGGTGTTCTCCCGGTTCAGGTCCGGGAGTTCGTAGCCATCCGGCACGACCTGGTTGTACGCCTGCACCGTGGTTTCGGCGATGAGGTCCAGTCCGTCCGTCTGGAGCGGTTGGCGCAGCTGCGAGGTCGGGGAACTCATCGCTCGTCAGCTTAGGCAGCCACTCCTGAGTGCAACTGCTCGGAGGTGACCCGGTGAATCCACAGGCGCTCTACATGATCGGCTGACATTGGCGGCATGGCCCGTACCCGGCACGTGTTGCCTCGTGGGTCGAACTGAACCACTGTTGCTGGTCTGGTTCGATCGCTCGAGCCACCGCGCATGAGGGGTAGCAGACGATCTTGGAGGCGGTGCTGCCGGTGAGCACGCCGCGAGCCGACTCAACATGTAGCCCTTCAGACTCGAGGAGTGCCGCCTTCATCGGACTACCGAAACGGTACTGTCCGAGACTCCCGTCCGCCCGGACGACTCGATGGCAAGCGACGAGGATCGGGACCGGGTTCTGGCCGAGTGCCGACCCGACCGCCCGAACTGCGCTTGGTTTGCCGATCTTGCTGGCGATCCACCCGTAAGGGCGTACTTCGCCAGTCGGGATGCCGGCTGCTGCCGTTAGCACGGCCTTCTGAAAGCTGGTCTGGCCCCGCCAGTCGATGCTCAGGTTGGCGAGCTGGCCGGTCTCGAGAGTTCGTTGCACATCGGCGGAGAGGCGCTCGGGCAACCGATCGACCTCAACGACCTGGCGCCGGAACCGATCGTGGAACGCCGCAATAAAGTCGCCGGCAACCGGGGCCACGGCCGAGACGCCGATTGTGTTGAAGGAAATATTGACTTCCCCGACAGGAGAAGGAAGCGCAACGAACCCGTCGGCGAGGCCGGCGTTCAAGAGGGTCTGCTCTTTGAAACCCTTGGGTGCTGTGAATGTGGCGTCGGACAGGTTCATGATTGCCAGCCTTTCTTTCGGAGTGCGGTGAGGCCCCGGGAGGCGTCGGATTTCACGGTGCCTTCGGGGCGTTGGACAATGTCGGAGATCTCGCCGTAGCTGTAGCCCAGCACATGGTGAAGGACTACCGCCGCCCCCTGCGCACGAGGAAGGGATTGCATGGCCGCGATCAACGTTTCGTCGACTGGCTCTGGTTGACGGGTGACGACGTCTGGCAGCCGATCGACGAGCACTAGTGGTCGACGAGCCTTGGTCCTGCGACTGTTGTACGTGGCGTTGAGGGCGATCGTCCATAGCCACGGTCGGACTTGGAGTTGCCGGATGCGACGGGGCGGGTACTTTTGAAGTGCCCGGTAGGCGCGCAGGTAGGTTTCCTGAGCGAGGTCTTCGGCGTCGTGGTCAACGAGCATCCGCAGACCGCCATACAATTGGTCCTGGGTGGCTTCGACGAAGCCTGGAAAGGCCCGGTCAACGCTTCTAGCGAGAGTTTTTGTCAGGTCGTCGTTCGTCATGGTTCACTAATAAGAACCCCGACAGCGGTCCGAGCGTTGCAGCTATTTGTAATCCCGGTGGACCCGAGAGGGGGTTGGTCCCCGTTGCCCCTGGTATTTCGAACCCGCCTCAGCTGAGCCATATGGATGGTCGGCGGGGGTCGTCATCTGGTAGAAGCTGATCTGTCCGATCTTCATCTCCGGATAGATCGCGATCGGCAGAGTTGCCACGTTGGACAGCTCCAGCGTCAGATAGCCGTCGAAGCCTGGATCTACGAACCCTGCCGTCGAATGGATGAGGAGTCCGAGTCTGCCCAACGAGGACTTGCCTTCGAGGCGGGCCACAACGTCGTCGCCAAGTCGCACCCGCTCTAGCGTAGAACCGAGGACGAACTCACCCGGGTGCAGGACAAACGGATCATCTCCTGACACTTCGACAATCGTCGTCAGATCCTCCTGACGGGTACGAGGATCGATATGTGGATACTTGTGGTTCTGAAACACGCGGAAGTAGCGGTCGACCCGCAGGTCGATGCTCGATGGCTGAACCATCGACGGGTCGTAGGGCTCGATGGACACCCGCCCGTCGGCGATGGCTTCTTTGATGGTGCGGTCAGAGAAAATCACGAGTCGAGATAGTACTTGTCTGAAGCTCGCTTCGCGAGGTCAGCGGCTCATCCTGAGATCCGGCAGCTACCTTCTTCGGGATTACCAGGCGAAATGTCGCCCCGTATTCCTCCGGGCTTTCAGCTCGGATCATCCAGCCGTGCCCCTGGCTGATCCGTTGACATATGGCCAGCCCGATTCCGTTCCCCTCGAAGTCGGACTTGCTATGGGCCCGGTAGAGCATCTCAAATACGTGTTCGCTGTCCTGGTTCGAGAATCCGACGCCGTTGTCTGAGAACGTGACGACGTAGTTGCCGGCCGGATCACTGTCGGTCCTCGCCGATATGATCAGTCGGCCTGGAACGTCGGGTCGTCGAAACTTGAGCGAGTTGCTAACGAGATTGACGATCAGTTGCTCAACGGCCAGACGGTTCATCATGGCGATCGGAAAGGTGCCATCCAGAATCACTTCGTAGCCAGCTCCCTTCACCTCTTCCGCGCAGCGGTCGCAGGCTTGGCGGAGGATTTCGCGAAAGTCGGTTAGGTTCTGGCTGTCGAGTTCGTCTCCGGCCCTGGCGTACTGAAGCAGGCTATCGACGATGTCCTCCATCTGGGCCCCGGACGCCTGGATACGCATGACGAAGCCCCTGGCGAGTTCACTGAGCCCCTCATCGTTGCTGAGTAGCTGAGCGAACATGCGCACTCGCCGGGCAGGCGCCTTCAGATCGTGGGCGGCCATAGACGCGAATTGGTCAAGTTGACGGTTGCTCTCGGCCAGTTGACGGTTCATCTGTGCCAACTGGTAGGCGGCGGCTGAGCGAGCCGTAACGTCGCCAAAGACCATCCAGGTGACATGTTTTCCGAGGGACTCGTTGAGCACACGGTGACCCGATATCCGCACGAGGCGCCCGCCGTCGGGACCGTACAGCATGGCATCGTGGCTGGCGACCGACCCGGCGGTGCGTAGCGATTCGATGAGTTGGGTCAGCTCTTGGCCACGGACGTGGTCGGCTTCGAATACGTTCCAATCGGGGTCGAGAATTGATGTGCCAAGGAAACCCAGGGCGGCCCGGTTGGCCACGAGACAATTGCCGTCATCGTCAAGCAAGAGGGCCGCTACCGGCATCGCGTCGAAAAGCTGGCGATAGGCGTTGAGGTCGATCGCGGTCATTAGATCCTTCGTGCTCACGCCGTGAGGCAGTGCACCTATTCTACGCGCGCTCCAATTGCTGCTTGGATCGTAGCGTCGAGCACCTGAGGGCTGAGCGAAGCCTTTGAGATGATCGTGTTCACTCCCGCTTCCCGGGCGGCGGCGGCCAGGTCGGCAGGGGGCGCTCCCGTAACCAGGATGCACTGCAAGTCGGGGTGTTCGATCTTGGCGCGCGACACAAAGTCCAAACCCGTCATGCCGGGCATGTCGAAGTCGACCAAACACACATCGGGAACCCGGTCCAAGAGCCCCGCCAGTGCTGCGAAGCCGTTAGCCGCCTCGGCTACTTCGTAGGTGCCGGCCATGTCGAGCAGAGCAGACAGGATCATAAGGTCGGTCGGCGAATCGTCGATTATGAGCACCGACGTGAGATGCACGCCCACTCCCTCTCGTGTCTAGTTGCACTCGAAACCTTAGCTGCCGTCGGTAGTTTCGCCAGGACCTTGTGGCCCCAAACGGCCCGTATTGCGTGTTTAGGTCTCTTTTTATACTTGTTTGTCAAGTTCTGTCCGACTTTGTCCGATATCTGTGAACATGGTGGGAAACAAGATCATTGCTCGGTCCAGTCGGATCGGCAGCGTGAGGAAATCGTTGGTACTCGGTGCCACGGTCGCGATGTTCTCGACGATGGCGGTTTCGGGCGCTGATGCCGCCTACGTAGCGGACGCCAACGCCCCGGCTGGAGCCCTGGCAGTCGTCCTGCCAGCAGTCGATGCCTTCGAGACGTCATTCAGGCCCCTGGCGTCCTGTCTCGGTAATCCGACCATCCTGTTTGAGGATCTGCCCGGCCGAAGAGGGGAATACCGGGTTGGAAGCTCAACTGTGGCCGTCAATCCGAATCGGGTCGTGGCCGACATGGCTCAGGTCGTCGTCCACGAACTTGCTCATCATCTGATGATTGCCTGCAAGATCGATAGCGACCAGCAGTTTCAGAAAGCGTTCTATGCCAGCCAGGGGATTCCGGAGTCCATTGGGTGGTATGACTATTCGGACGGATGGGCAGCGACGCCGGCCGAGCAATTTGCTGAGGCAGTGAGCCAGATGGTGCTGTCTACCAGCACTGGTCGAATCAACATCGCACCCCCCAGCGTCGACCTCGTTCGTGGCCTGGCTGGCGAGACGAGCGACCCTTCAATTTTCGTCCCGAAACGAGCGGCTACTGGCACGCAAAGATCTACATCCAACCGAGATTCTTATAGCGCCATTACTGAGCAGACGCTGAGGGTGGCCTTGGAAATCCCCGGTCCCACCCGGCGCACATCGCTGGGAGGGGCCGTGGGCCTAGCTGGGAGAGTGACATGAACAAAACGAGGCTATTTCACACAAGCGAAACCAGGGTCGCTGCGATCGCCCCCCAGGTGATTCGCAACCTGTCTGCGCTCACCCAGGGTATGGAAAGCAGTGTCGGAGCCCGAATGACTTCAACCAGCGACGCAGTGACCTGCATGAAGTACCTTGACACGGAGTCAAAAGGGATCCTTATTTTGCCTGATGGCAGTCTGGGTCCTGCCAAGAAAAGCGAGAGCTCCGCTCCTACGTTTCGAACCGTGTGGGCGATCGGTAGTGATGAAGGGATCTACGAGACCCGCCGTAAGCTCGAACGTGCCCATCGCCAGGGCGACGGAACCTGCCTCATTGTCGGGAGTGCGACGCCGATCGCCAACGTGATCCGCCAGCTCCACTTGAGTCATGAGTACGTTCTGGTCGATTGGCAGCCCGAGCCCACCGACCGTTCGACTGGTGGGATCGTCAAGACTGCCTGGGAAAACGCCTCGACGGTAATTGCCGATCAGGTCCGCGACATGGACCAAGCCAAAGCGATCTTGCTCGAAGGCGTCACACTCGGCATCATGCGACGGGACTTTGATTCGCCGCTGGCCTGAATCCAGGGACCGTCTAACGACTCTCGGAGATCTCGCGGGCGGCCATGTCGAGCGCCCGGTCCCGCAAATCTGATCGAAGTCGTTCCACTTCCTCCAAGAAGCCCGGCTCGTCCATGCGGCGATGAACGGTCCGTTCGCTGATTCCGGCGATAGCGGCCGATTCTCGCACGGTCGAGCCTTTGGCGAGAGCGAGGTGGAGCGCCAGGTCGCCTTTGCGCGGTGTCCAGGTGGTTTTGCCAGGTTCAGCGGTGACGGCCCGGGCGGTGCTGGCTGCGTAGCGCACCATGCGGGCGAGCGGTTCCGGCTCAAGTTCTTCCTTGGGGATGTAACCGGCCGCCCCGGCCTCGAGCGCTTCATCGTCTATGGCGGTACTCCCAAACCCGGTGACGAGTACGTAGGAGCCAACAAAACCTTGAGCCCGGCTGGCTCGGATGAGGTCGAACCCGGTGTGGGAGCCGAGTCGGTGATCGACAAGGGC
This sequence comes from uncultured Acidimicrobiia bacterium, assembly GCA_965363765.1. Taxonomy (GTDB): domain Bacteria; phylum Actinomycetota; class Acidimicrobiia; order Spongiisociales; family JAENVV01; genus JAENVV01. The sequence goes on along the minus strand of CBDTUI010000023.1, from coordinate 4,192 downwards.
AACATCGAAAGCGCCGCCCTGTAGCTTGCTCAGCGCGTCCTCGTACGAGTTGGCCGAGTCAATCTCCATGGGAACAGTCGTACCGGCTTCCAATAAGGCTGCAAGCATCTGGAGGTCTTCATCGTCGTCATCGACGATCATTACCCTTATTGTGTCTGCCACTTCACCACGTTCTGTTCGCGACGTGCACGGATCCCCCCGTGTCTGTCACCATAGCCGCCTTCGGGTGTGATTCCCAGGTTTTATGCAAGCAACGATGACGTTATGCAGTCTTCGAGAGCAACCGGGTCGATGGCACTGTTTGACGTAGCGTGGTTCGGGGTATACCCACGGTGGGATCTCCGGGCGGGCAGTGCGAGTGTCGGATTGCCGGCGAGTCGGTGTTGGAGCGGGTGACGGGAATCGAACCCGCGTATCGAGCTTGGGAAGCTCGTGTTCTACCATTGAACTACACCCGCTTGTACCCGCCAGGATAGCCGTCCCAACCCTTCGAGGTGATGTCAGCTTTGGGTGAGGGTCAAGGCCCCCCAGGCCACCATGACGACCCCGATGACGATAAAGAACCAGGCGCGCCCAGGCCGGTATCTGCCTTCGGCGCCTTCGGGGCGGCGGCCCCGGACGTTTTGGATCATGGCCCAACCGTTGCCGCCGATCATGGCGAGTCCGATGCCAACCGTTAGTTCTGCGAAAAGCGAATCAATTCCGAGGATGTCCATGAACCTGGCAGGGTATCTTGTTTGCGGAGGTTGCTGTGCGGCATTGTTACGTATTGCGAGTGTTTACTCGAGGAGACGAAGGCGGCAACCATCTTGGAGTCGTCACTGACCTCACCGGACTCGACGGCACGTTGATGCAGTCGGTTGCCTTCGACCTTGGTTTCTCGGAAACCGTCTTCGTAGACACCACCGTCGCTGAACCGATCTGTCGGATCTTTACGCCGACGTCCGAGTTGCCGTTTGCCGGGCATCCACTGGTTGGTGCCGCCTGGTTGCTCCACCACCGGTCACCACTCGAGCCCGCCAGGCTGGTCTGTGAGATCGGACCGATCGACATCGATTCGACCGATAACGTAACGACGATTACGGCTCCTGGCGGCCAGACCGTAACCGCTTTGATCGACGCCGACTGCCTCGGTCTTGACCTAGATGACATCGTTTCGGCCTTCTCGGTGGCGATGCCGCTGGCGTACACCGTCGTCGAGTTGGCCTCATCGGAAGCGGTTGGCGCCTATTCACCTGACGAGCGGACGCTCTCGTCCCACCCCCACGGAGACATGTTGGCCGTATGGGCACGCGATGGGTCATCAATTCATCTGCGGTTCTTCGCTCCCGGCCATGGAATCTTCGAAGATCCTGCTACCGGTTCGGCAGCAGTCGCGCTGGCGGCGGTCCAGCGTCGACTCGGGCAACCTTTCGGCTCGCTTATCATTGATCAGGGCGCCGAGGTAGGCATGCCATCGGCGATCCGTTTGGACTGGGATGAAGCGCATACCCGGATAGGTGGCGAGGTCCGACACGACGAGACCCGGGAACTGGAGATCTGACAATGGCCGCGGATGGCTCGAAGAAGACGGTTATCGCTGCACTGGCCGGCAACGGCTTGATCGCGGTCGCCAAGCTCACCGTTGCGGCGATTACCGGCTCCGCGGCGATGCTGTCAGAGGGGTATCACTCCATCGCCGATGTCGGCAATCAGTCGCTATTACTCTTTGGCTTGGGGCGATCGAAGGAAGCAGCGACACCAGCGCATCCGTTCGGACGCGGAAAAGAAATCTACTTCTGGTCGTTCATGGTGGCGGTCATGCTCTTTGTGGGTGGGTCGGTGTTGGCAGTTCGACACGGTATCGAGGCGATCAGGCATCCGCACGAGATCACCAATCCGCTCATCAACTTCGTTGTCTTGGGGATAGCCATGGCCATCGAGGGGGCCGTCTTCTGGATCGCGCTCAAACACTTCAACGAGGAACGCGGCAGCCGATCGGTATGGCGATCGGTGCGGGTGACAAAGGACACATCGACTCTCGTGGTACTACTCGAGGACTCTGCAGCCATGCTCGGACTGCTGCTTGCGTTTGTCGGTCTTGGGCTTTCCCTCGTTACGGGGAACGCGGTTTGGGACGGGATAGCGTCTTTGGCAATCGGTGCCCTGCTGGGCGCAGTCGCCTGGATCCTGGCCGTCGAAACCAAGGCACTGTTGATCGGTGAGGCCGCCAGTCGATCCGATCGAGCATCGATGCGGTTGCGGATCTTGTCTGTCCCGCAAGTTGAAAGCGTTGGCCGCCTGTTGACCATGCACATGGGACCGGACGAGATATTGGTCAATATCGACGTAGATCTGGTCGATGGTTTGGCAGCCGACGACGTTGAGAGCGCCATCGATCGCGTCGAAGCGGCGATTCGCGAGGTCTTGCCCGAGGCCAACAACATTTTTGTGGAACTGGAGAGTCACCGTGGCTGAAGTGTCAGCTCCCGCGTCGTCGGGCAACCTGGGACCGGGCTTCGACATGATTGGGCTTGCGCTGGAAATGCGCTGTCAGGTGACCGCCGAGCGGGCCGATCGCTGGTCGGTAGAGCACCTTGGTCCTGAGGTGCTGCCAGCCGGGCACACGGATGCCGTCCTGGTGGCAGCTCAAGCTGCCGTGGGTGATGCGGCCCCGATGCGACTTGTAGTCAGCAACGAGGTTCCGCTAGCTCGCGGGCTTGGCTCGTCGTCGGCCGCCAGAGCAGCCGGTGCCGGGGCAGCCCTATTGGAACGCGATGGATCTTTGGATCTCGCTCGTGTGTTTGAGTTGGTCGCGGATTTCGAAGGCCACGGCGACAATGCTGCGGCCACCGTCTACGGCGGTCTGGTCGCGGTCGACGCCACCGGACACTCCATCGCCCTTTCGGTGCATCCCGACTGGCGGGTTGTGGTGGCGATACCCAACTATGAACTGGCGACGTCCAAGGCCCGATCCATTCTCGGAACCCAGATAAGTAGGTCGGTGGTGGTGCGGACGTCTGGTCGTCTCGTCGCCCTTGTCGAAGGGCTGCGCAGCGGAGACCCTGAGACGCTGAAATTGGCAACGGGGGACGAACTGCATGAACAACCACGGGCAACGCTGCACGAACGGGCCGTAGAGCTGATGGCGGCAGCCCGCCGTGGAGGAGCCGCCCACGCTGCCTGGAGCGGGGCCGGCCCGACCATCCTTGCCTTCAGTAAACCCGACCAGGTCGACGAGGTAGCCAAGCTGATGTCGGTATCGATGGCCGATCAGGGCGATGTCCGCCAACTCAAGATCGCCGTCGAGGGGTTACGGGTTCACTGACTGGCCGTTTCGTCATTTGACCTATTCTGGAGCCAAGCTGAGTTTGCTTGTTAGCCCGGAACCAGGCAAGCTACGGCCCTGTCATTTTTCATGGCGAATTAACACGTAACGATTGAGGTATTTCGATGGGCTCGCTGGTAAAGAAGCGACGCAAGAAAATGTCGAAGCACAAATATCGCAAGCGCATCAAGGCCAATCGCCACAAGCGCAAGCGCTAGCTACGACAGTCGCTCCGGCGATGTTTTCACGAACGGTTTGTCATCCCGTAGCTGCGACGCGCCCTTAAATCGCGTCGTCGTTTCCGAGGCGGCTGGCGGCAATACCGGCGATACCAAGCGCGCCGATGAGGATGCTCCATTGCAAAGCAGATCCTGTCGAGCTGCCCAAAGGCCCGATCCAGTCGACGCAGCCACCAGTACTCCGGACCGCCTCCTGGAAGCCATCGGACGACCAGAGCAGACCATCCCAGTAGACCTTGCTCGGGAGTATGTTGGCCGTTCTGAACGAGAGCACATGATCACGGTTGGTGGTGACGACGGCCAACAACTCACCCGGTGGGAGTGGGTCGCTTAGCGGAACGGTTTCGATCATGGCCTCGGCTGGTTGGCCGACCACGATCGTCTCAGTCGAAATAGGCGGCGAGGCGGTCGCCTGCCAATAGACGGCTCCAGATTCGGCCGATTGCACGGTGACTCGGTGAATGGCTTCGCCACCACACGACGCAAACTGAACTGCGAGGGCGTCGGTCGAGAGCGAGCGGCTCATGCCGACTCGCTCTACGGAATCGCACCCGATGCAGGTCGGTTGGGTGGCCAGCCCGGCCGCCAGCGCCAGCAAAGTGATGAAACTGGCTGCGGCCACCACGATGTACAGACCGATCCGCCA
>CBDTUI010000022.1:0-29825 GCA_965363765.1 uncultured Acidimicrobiia bacterium | reverse complement strand
GATCGCGATACACTCGGCAGATGGCACCCAACTGGCGATCTCAGTATCCGATTGTCGAAACCGCCACCTACCTAGCCAGCCAGGATCAGGGCGCCATGAGTTACGCAGCTTCGGATCTGCTTGCACAGTTTGTCGAGGATTGGGCAACGTTGGGATTGTCGGCATGGGACCGCAACTGGGCCAAGCTCCCGTTCGATCTCGGCAACGACATTGCCAGCATTATTGGAGCCTCACCAGCCACAACCGTGGCTACCACCAGCCTGTCGACGGCGTTTACCAGCATCGACTCGTGTTTTCGGTTCCCGCCTCAGCAACGGCGCTTCGTAACCACCCAACTCGAACAGAGTCCTGGGAGAACCTTTTGGCGACGGCAAGCCGCTCTTGAAGAGACCGTGGTGAGAAGTTGGGATGGGCGCACGATCGCCACCGAAACGCTGTTGGCCGCCATCGACGAACGGACCGCCCTCGTCATGCTGAGTAGCGGATGCGCGGCGGGCGAGGCAGTCGACCTCAAGCGAGTAGTGGCCGCCGCTCACGATGTAGACGGGTACGTCGTTTTGGACTGTTCCGATACGGCCGGGTCCCGGCCAATCGGGGTTGAGGACCTGGGGATCGACTTCGCGGTAGGGCGCACCGACGGCTGGCTGTGTGGCGGTACTCCGGCTGGTTTTCTATTCGTTCATCCCGAGATCATCGAACAGCTTGAACCGACTACGCCGGGATGGGGAATTGACGGCGACCCCGCCTGGCCGGATCCCGAGCCGGTTGGGATTGGGCGGTTTCTCGACGGTCCGCCGAACCCGGCCGCGCTCTACACCCTCGAAGCCGGCTTGGATCCACTCACCTCAGTCGGTGTTGAAGAGATACGTGAGATGTCTCTTGCTGCGACGGGGTGGCTGGTCGACCAAGCGGGAGAAGCCGGTTTGACTGTTACGTCGGACACGTCCGACGATCGCGGGCCGGTCGTGACGGTGGCAGTAACCGACGCGTTCCGGGTGCAGGCCGGTCTGGAAGCGCTCGATGTACGAGTCGGAACGTTCGGCCCCGACGAACTCGCCATCGGCCCGCACTTTTACAACGACAAAACCGATCTTGATACCTTCATCGACACGATCAGAAGCATTGACCATGGCTGATATCGATTGGCGATCCCCCGCCGTCACCCTCTTCAATGAGGCCTGGACGTACATCGATATGGAACAGCGATCTGCCGACGACGATCGAGCCATGCTGGCCGCAGCTCTCGGTTCGCTTGCCTGCTGGCGCAAAGCCGGCGACGCCAAGAATTTCTCCATCTCCGACTGGCAGGTGTCGCGCGTCTATGCACTGCTGGGCGACGCCGAAACGGCCAAACACTATGGCGAGAGCGCTCTCCAGCAGGCCAGCGACAGCAAACTCGGACCGTTCTATGCTGCGTTTGCGCACGAGGCACTTGCCAGAGCTGGGCTCGTCGCTGGCGACCATTCCGTCAGTCGGCGCCACATCGCCTCCGCCACCGCATTCGCCGGGAGAGTCGACTCGGAAGAGGACCGACAGCTGTTGGACGCGGCGCTCGCCGACCTCGAAACCAACCTGCCAGCCGCCCCGACCTAGGGCCCCTCGTCGACGTTGCCTGGCGGCGTCCTACAATCCGACCAGATCAGTCCAGGAGAACACATGGTTGAACAAGCTCGCGGCGAACTATTCCTTGGTGGAATCATCGATCCCACCAGCGGTGAAAAGACCAACGAAAACGTGCTGTATCAAGCGCACGACCTCACAACCCACGGGATCATCGTCGGTATGACGGGTTCGGGCAAGACCGGGTTGGGAGTCGTGGCACTCGAAGAAGCGCTCCTCTCAAATATTCCCTGCCTGATCATCGACCCCAAGGGTGACATGGGGAACCTGCTCCTCAACTTTCCGACCTTCCAACCGGACGACTTCCGTCCGTGGGTGGACGAGGGCGAGGCGCGCCGCAAAGACCAAACGCTCGACGAATACGCAGCCGCCACGGCGGAGACCTGGAAGAACGGGCTCGCCGGCTGGGATATCACCGGCGATCGCCTCCGCCAGCTCGGACTCGGCGTCGAATTTCAGATTTACACGCCAGGGTCGACCGCCGGAATCCCGCTCAACATTGTGGGCTCGCTCGCCGCACCTGACCTCAGTTGGGAGACCGAAGCCGAAACAATCCGCGCCGAAATCGAAGGCTTCGTTTCGTCACTGCTGGTCCTGGCCAACATCACCGCAGACCCGATCTCGTCTCCCGAACACATCTTGCTGGCAACGATCATCGAGAAAGCCTGGTCCGAAGGCCGCGACCTCGACCTTGCCACGCTGATCGGCCAAGTGCAATCGCCGCCGATCCGCAAATTGGGCGTATTCGACCTCGACACGTTCTTTCCTCCTAAGGACCGTATGAAGCTGGCCATGAGCCTCAACGGATTGGTCGCATCGCCGGCCTTCTCGTCCTGGACCGAAGGCCCGCCGCTCGACATCGCAAGTCTTCTCTACTCCCCCGACGGCAAAGCCAGAGCATCCGTCATGTACCTGTCGCACCTCTCCGACGCCGAGCGCCAGTTCGTCGTCACGTTGCTCCTGTCGAAAGTAGTCACCTGGATGCGAGCGCAGCAGGGCACCTCGGACCTAAGGGCGCTCATCTATATGGATGAAGTGTTTGGCTTCGCTCCTCCGACGGCCAATCCGCCGTCGAAGAAGCCCATCCTGACTCTGCTTAAGCAGGCGAGGGCGTTTGGGGTTGGTCTCTTGCTGTCAACGCAAAACCCGGTGGACCTCGATTACAAGGCCATGTCGAACGCCGGTACGTGGATGATCGGACGCTTACAGACCGAACGGGACAAGGCCAGGATCATCGAAGGACTCAAGTCGGCGTCCGGGGCGGTCGACATCAAAATGCTCGATGCCCTCATCTCCGACCTCGGCAAACGACAGTTCATCCTGCACTCGACCTCAGCCAAGGAGCCCCGTCTGTTCACGACCCGGTGGGCCATGTCGTATCTCGCCGGCCCACTTTCGCGCGAACAGGTCCAGGCCCTGACCGGCGACTCTCCCGAACGTGCAGCCATAGCCACCCCCGAGCCAGCTTCCACTCAAGGGACCGCCCCGACGGCGAACGAATCGACGGCTGCCTCGACAGACGGATTAGCGGACGACGAGAGCCCGGTCGCGCCTCAAGTACCCGACACCACCCGGGTGTATTACCTCGACCCGGCAGCCCCATGGGCGACCGACCTGGGCGTCGACCCGGTAGGAACGCGCCTCGAGGCGGCACTGGTCGCCAGGGTCGACATGGTTTTTGATGACCAATATGCCGACGTCAACCACACCGAGGAATGGGAAGCCATTTTCTATCCGCTGTCGGATCAGTTCGATCCCGAGACAGCCAAGGTTGTCGATTACGACGAACGTGATCTCGCAACGGCCGCACCCGAAGGATGCAACTACGCCCTCCCGGAAGCCAAAATCGACACAAAGACCTTCTACACGTCGGCCAAGACCAGCCTGCGCGATTGGCTCTACCGCAATCAACAGGTGCAGGTTTTCAAAAACGCCACGCTGAAGATCTACTCGCGGATCGGTGAATCAGAGGAGGACTTCCGAACCCGCTGCCAGGCGGCTGCCGAGGAAGCCGCCGACGAAGCAATCGCCAAGCTCAAAGACAAATATAAGACGAAGATCCGGACCGTTAGCGACCAAATTGCTAGTGCTGAGCGACGAGTACGGGAATTGGAGGCCGACGTGCAGGGACGGCGCCAAAGCGAACTCATCTCGGGAGCGGGCGATCTACTCGGGTCGATCCTTGGTGGTCGATCAAAGTCGCGAGCAGTTGGATCAGCGGCCTCACGGCGTCGTATGACGCGCCAGACACAGGAGCGCCTCCAGACTGCCTCTGAAAAAGTTGCCGACAAAACCGACCGACTCGATGCGCTTGAAGACGATGTCGAAAACGACGTCACCGACATCATGGATGAATGGAACGGCGCCGCTGACGACATCGAAACCGTCGAGATCGGTCTGGAAAAAACGGATATCAGTGTTGGCGAACTCAGCCTCGTGTGGGTACGGGTCTAATCGACCAGCATCGGCTCGAATCGGAACAAGCGCCGTCTACCGTTGGTTGAGCGAGGTAGCCGAAGAAGGGGTTCATACATGGAGCTTTCCACGCAGCAGCAAGGACTAGACACTACGAGCCAGTGGGATTTCACCGACCTGTCGGCTCTGTTCATCAATACATCGCTCAAGAAGTCGCCAGAGATGTCACATACCCAGGGATTGATGGACATCTCCACTGCCATCATGGAAGCCAACGGCGTGACCACCGAAACGATCCGCGCGGCTGATTACGAGATTGCACCGGGCGTTTGGCCGGACATGACCGAACACGGCGCCACCGTCGACGACTGGCCCGGCATCTACGAAAAGGTGAGCAACGCAGACATCCTCGTGCTGGGGACGGCCATCTGGCTTGGTGAAAAAACGTCGATATGTACGAAGGTTATTGAGCGCCTCTATGGAAACTCTTCGCAGCTGAACGAACACGGACAGTATTCGTACTACGGGAAAACCGGCGGGTGTCTGGTGACCGGCAACGAAGACGGAGCCAAACATTGCGCCATGAACATCCTCTATTCCCTTCAACACCTCGGTTACGTAATCCCCCCGCAGGCCGATGCGGCCTGGCTCGGTGAGGTTGGCCCGGGTCCGTCGTACCTCGATCCAGGTTCGGGCGGACCCGAAAACGATTTCACGAATCGAAATACAACGTTCATGACGTGGAACCTTCTTCATTCGGCCCGGATGATCAAAGATGTCGGAGGCTGGCCAGTGCATGGAAACCAGCGAGCATCGTGGGACGCCGGCTGTCGCTTCGACTTCCCAAACCCAGAGTATCGCTAGATCGCCAAAGGTCGTGTGCCCGTTTAAGTGATACGCCACTAGGCTTGGCTGATGGAAGAACTGTCGTGGATCTCCCGGCCGTCACTCCGTGACCCGGTCGCCTTATTCGCCTTCTCAGGCTGGAACGACGCTGCCGAAGCTGCCACCGGGGCACTTTGGAACATTCTGAGCCTCAACGACAGCCTCGACGTAGCGATGATCGACCACGACGGATTCAACGATCATCAGGTCAGTCGGCCGCTGATCAGCTACGAGGGCGACGAGCGAGTCATCACGTGGCCCGAAACCCGTATCTATGCGATCGAAACCGACCAAGACCGCGATCTGGTCCTAATCCTTGGGGAAGAACCTCGCCTTCGCTGGAAAGTGTTCGCTCGGACGGTGGCCCATGTGTTGTCCGAACTCGGCGTTGCCGAAGCGATCGCGCTGGGAGCCTTCATCGGCCAGGTACCGCACACGCTGCCCGTACCGGTGGTCGGCGTTACGGACAATGTCGAACGTCGATTGGCCCTTGGCCTGCTCCCACCAACGTATGAGGGCCCGACCGGAATCACCGGGGTGCTCACCCAACTCCTATCTTCAGCTGGAGTCAACGTGACCAGCCTGTGGGCAGCCACACCGCACTACCTATCTGAGAACAGCAACCCGAAAGCCGCTCGAACCTTGCTCACGAAGGCCGAAGCAATGCTGAAACTGGACCTGGACTCGTCCGGCCTCGACCGTGAGGTCAAGCAATGGGAGCGACGGGTCGACAGCGCGGTCGCCAATTCGGACGAAATGTCCGAGTACCTCGCCGAACTCGAAGATTCGGCTGACCTGTATTCCCCACCGGCCGACACCGGCGGACAACTGGTCGACGAAATCGAACGGTTTTTGCGCGACAACTGATGATCGGCACACCTGAGCAGGTGCGGCGTTTGCGTGCCATGAAGTTACGGGCGGTATTGCTGCTGGCTCTCGCCGCCGCCATTTTCGTCGGAACCTTCTCCATGCCAGACGAGAGCTGGGTGGGCTACGTCCGAGCCGCCAGCGAGGCGGCAATGGTCGGTGGGATAGCTGACTGGTTCGCAGTGACGGCGCTCTTCCGATACCCCCTCGGGATCAAGATCCCCCACACGGCGGTGCTGCCACGCAGCAAGGATGCGGTGGCAGCGGGTCTCGGCAAGTTCATTACGGACACGTTTCTCAACCCCGAGCAGCTCACGAAACGTATCGCCGATCTCCAACCGGCCGAACGTCTGGCCAACTACCTGTCAGATCCAGAGCACGCCACGGCAGTGGCAGGAGTAGCGGCTGGCCTGCTTCACTCGCTCGCCGAAGCTGTAGACGACACCTCTGTTCAGGACAACATTCAACGACTCATCGTCGATCACGCCATCGACGCCGATCTCGGTCCTGCTCTTGTCGGGTTCGTCGAGCACGCCGTCGAACATGGCCACCACGTGCCGGTTATCGACGCGGCGATTGGTGCCCTGCAATCCTCGGTGCGCAACGCCAAACCGACACTGCGCGACCGACTCCGCGACGAGTCCCCCTGGTGGGTTCCTGAGTCGGTCGACGACGTGGTCTTCGTCCGGTTGCTACAAGGGCTCGACCGATTCCTTGGCGACGTCCGCGCCGAACCTCAACATCCCCTCCGGGTAGAACTCGACACGAACATCGTGCAACAGCTACGAGCCCTCGAAGCGGACGGATCGCTGTCGGAGACCACCAGCCGGCTCCGCCAGGACCTCATGGAGCACCCGGCTCTTCAAGCCTGGATCGGCTCGCTCTGGAATGGCGCCGTCGAGACCATCGGACGAGTCGCCGAAGAACCGACCGGAGAACTCCGCAGCATGGTGAGCGAGCCGATCGCCCAGGCCGCCAGACGCCTCGGCTCGGACCCCGAACTCGCCAGCAAGCTCGATGGTTGGGCGATCCGACTTGGCGGCGCAGTCGCCGACAACGTCGGAGCCGAACTGAGCCACATGATCGAATCTACGGTGCTCGCCTGGGACGCCAATGAGACCGCCCGATGGGTGGAGCTCGGAGTCGGGCGTGACCTCCAGATCATCCGGATCAACGGCACCGTGGTTGGCGGACTCGTCGGCCTCCTCATCCACGCAGGCACCGAATTGTTTGCATCTGGCAGACTGCCGACATGATCAAAGTCATCGCATTCGACGTCAACGAGACGCTCCTTGACCTCGGCGCCATGCGTCCGGCCTTCGCCGACCTCATGGGCAGCCCCGAACCGATGGGCGAATGGTTCGCCCGGATGTTGCACGGATCACTCGTCGCCAACCAGACCGGCCACCACCGGTCGTTCGGAATGATCGGCGTCGAAGCTCTACTCGTGGTCGCCCAAAAACGCCAGATCGAAGTGTCTGCCGATCAAGCTGCTGACTTCGTGGGAGGCATGCGGCATCTCCCTCCCCATCCTGATGTCATCCCGACCCTGACCGAACTCGCTGCCAGGGGGTGGAGAATGGTGACCTTCACGAACGGCAGCCAGGCCGCCGCCGAAGCGCAGGTAACTAACAGCGGCATTGCCACATTTTTAGAAAAGGTCTTGTCCGTCGAGTCGGTCGGTCGGTTCAAGCCAGCCCCCGAGACCTACCTGTGGGCTACCGCCACACTCGGCATCGAAGTCGACGAGATGCTTATGGTGGCCGCCCACGACTGGGACGTTCTGGGGGCGCAATCCATTGGCTGTCAGGCGGCGTTCATTGCTCGGCCAGGTGCGATCTGGGGAATCCCCAACAATCCGCCAGACATCGTCGGTCACGACCTCACCTGCCTCTTGGACCTACCAACCAACCCTTAGCTCTTGGCCCATTCCCAGGCGCTGCTGACAATCTGGTCGAGGTCGGACCGGGTAGGTTCCCAGCCAAGCATCTCACGGGCTCGAGTCGGATTCGCCACCAATTCGGGAGGGTCGCCTGCCCTGCGAGGTCCCACGTCGACAGCAAATTCCCGGCCCGTTCCCCGCCGTACAGCGTCGACGACCTGCATCACCGAGAACCCGGTTCCCGATCCGAGATTCATCGCAGTCGATTGACCTCCCTCAGCCAGATAGTCGACGGCAGCCAGGTGGGCGTCCGCCAGATCGAGGACGTGAACATAGTCTCGTATGGCAGTGCCGTCAGGGGTCGGGTAGTCCGTGCCAAAGATCGACACCGTCTCACCGCCGGCCGCGGATCGAAGAATGTTGGGGATCAGGTGGGTCTCAGGGTCATGGCGCTCCGAGCGACGCTCAGTCGCACCAGCTGCATTGAAGTAGCGAAGGGCAACATGTCGGATGCCATGAGCGACTTCGTAGAAACCGAGTATTTGCTCGAACGCCCATTTGCTCCAACCATAGGGGGACGTCGGTTCCTTGGACTCGTCCTCCGGGATAGGAATCGTCGCCGGCTGTCCGTAAACCGCCGCCGAGCTTGAAAAGACGAGGTTGCCCGACTTGTGACGGACAAGACAGTCAAGCAAGGTTGCGGACCTGGCCACATTACGATCGAGGTAGGGGCCCGGGTCACGGACCGATTCACCCACGGCGATGTACCCGCCGAAGTGGATGACCGCGTCGGGTCTGTGTTCAGCGAGCAGTGACTCAACGACCCCTCGATCACCGAGGTCCGCCTGAACAAACACGGCCGCTTCGTTGACGCTGTCGGCAAACCCTCGCGACAGGTCGTCGATAACGATGACCTTGTCGCCCCGGTCGATGAGTTGATCGGTCGTAACCGAGCCGATAAACCCGGCGCCGCCCGTTACCAGTACCGTCTTCATACCCTTTGCTCCCCCGCGACTCGTTAGTCGATAGGAAACTAGTCGACGTGAGAACCCCGGCTTAAAGCTACGGGTTGAGCAAGTTCATCCGGCCCGGATCAACCAAGGCAGCCAGGATGTCTCGGATCGAAAGAATCGCCGATATGTCGCCGTCGATGACCGGAACATGCCGGTATCCGGTTTCGAGCAGCCACTCGGCCACCTGAGCGACGTCCGTATCGGGATCAAAAACATCAGGATTGCGGGTCATGTGATTGCCGACCACCGCCTGGTCGAAATCGACCCCCTCGGCGGTCGCCTCGAGGATGTCGCGCTCAGTGAGGATCCCGATCAGAGCGCCGTCATCGATTACGCCCATCGACCCGACGTCGCCAGTCACCATCGCCACGGCACACTCGCGGAGCGTTGAAGCCGGACTCATAGTCTCAGCAGAGTTTTCAACCAGGTCTCTCAATTTCATGACACACCCTCCTCGGAGGACAAATCATACGGTGAGATCCTGCCCTAGGCGTAGGGCACGAGTGCCTATTGGAAAACGCCAACCGGCCTGGAAACGGCTAGATCAGGTCTTGTTCGCGAATACCGAACGACGGATGGCGCAGCCGGCACAGTGCGAGCTTTTCGAGCTGGCGGATGCGCTCACGGGTCAAGTTGAACTCGTCACCGATCTCTTCGAGGGTGCGGGGCACACCGTCGTAGAAGCCGTAGCGGAGGGCAAGGATTCGCCCTTCTCGATCGGGCAGACGCTCGATCGAAACCCGCAGGCTATTCGCAACGTCCATTTCCTCTGTGATGAGGACAGGATCGGCCGCGTCTTCGTCTTCGATGAAGTCACCGAGCTGAGCGCCGTCTTCACCAACGGGCTGTTCGAGTGAAACGGTGTCAGCCACGCTCAGAGCGAGTTCGACCTTATCGACCGTGACGCCGGCTTCTTCAGCAATTTCGTCCGGCTTGGGATCGCGACCGAGTTCAGCCTTGAGGCTGGCCTGTGCGGCCCGAACTGCCGCCAAGGTGTCGTGCAGGTGGACAGGAATACGGACAGTTCGAGACTTATCAGCGATAGCTCGGGTGATGGCCTGGCGAATCCACCAGGTCGCATACGTGGAGAACTTGAAGCCCTTGCGCCAGTCGAACTTCTCGACGGCCCGGATGAGACCCAGGTTGCCTTCCTGAATGAGGTCGAGGAAGTCAATGCCGGAGGTGTTGGCATACCGGCGAGCATTGGCGACGACCAACCGCAGGTTGGCGGTCAAGAACGCGTCCTTGGCTTCGCGACCCTTGCGCACCTTGCGGCGCAATTCGATCTCGGCCTTCTTGCCCTTGTAGTCGCCTGCCTCGATTCGACCTACTGCCTCTTCACCGGTTTCGATGAGCTGGGCGAGTTCAACTTCCTGCTCAGCAGTGAGCAAGTCGTATTCGCCAATCGCAGTGAGATACTGCGAAACGAGGTCAGTAGTGAGTCGTCCACGCTCATCAGTGAGCTTGGATGCCCGAGCGGGCGCCTTGCGAGCCTTGGCCCGCGCAGGGTCAGTTGCAGCCATGCGGGAAATGTCCTTTGTATCAGGGGGAGTGCGCAACCGAGTGGAAACCTTTCCATCCGGGGGCGCTTGCTCAATATGACACAAGTTCAATCATTTGTGAACCCCTTTTTTTCCCGTTTCAGTGTTTAAATAGAGCGAATTACGCTCCGATCCGGCAATGGGAATCCCCGAAAAGCCCGTCACGACAGGTCTCCCGGCCGAATGCCGCGCCTAAAAATAGTTGACGCCGTCGACCACTCATAGTGGTGACTATCGCGCCGGTCATGGTCGAATTCAGGATCCGACTGTCATTATTTCCCAGTCTCAGGATTTGTCGACTCGCCGAACAAGGCGCTGAGTTGATCGACGAGGCCCTCCAATTGCCGATCGGAGAGGTCGTCGCCGGAGGCAGAATCTCTCAACCAAAGGGTATCGATCGCCAGATCATGTCTTGACCGGATCTTGGCAAGATGAATTGATGCGCCGTAGCGGGTGACGACCTCGCTGACATCGTGCAGCAGGCCGATCCGATCCGCCGCCCGCACCTCGATGATGGCCGCCTGGCGATCGCGACGGGCTTTCACCGACCCAGCGGCGCCCGGCGCCCCATACCGGCGCCGACGTTCGTCAAGTCGGTCCCGGTATCCGACCGAGGCGATGAGATCTCGTCGTACTTCTTCCAATTTGTGCTCCCCCACCGGACCGCCCTGGAGGGCATCTTCGACATGGAAGGTATCCACCCCGATCCCGTCGCTGCTCGTCACCAAGCGAGCGTCGAGCACATCAATGCCATACGCCGCCATCGTTCCGGCGACCCGAACCAGCAGACCGGGTTCGTCAACCGCGGCCATGACAAGCGAGGTGACTGTTCCCAACTGCTCAACGTTCCATCGCAGTTCCCGTGAGCGAGGCGGCGGACTGGTCACCTGTAGGTGGCGAACCACTTCCTCGGCGCTGAACCGATCGACGTAGCCGGGCGGCATAGCTTCGAGAAACGAAGCGACTCGCTGCGGCCCGACTGCACCACCGGCTGCCGCCACGATCGATTCGGGGTCAGAAGGCGACGGCGAACCCGTCATCTGTTCCTCGACGCGTCCGAAGAGCTTCCGCATAAGGTTCGCCTTCCAGGCCGAAAGCATGTTCGGTCCGGTCGAACGGGCATCAGCGATCGAAAGGAGATACAACAACCGAAGCAACTGGACGTCGCCAACTCTTTCTGCCACGTCGGTGATCACCGCTCGATCGTCAATATCTCGGCCAAACGCGGTGTCAGGAATCAGGAGATGGAAGCGGACAGCCTGGCCGAGGCGACGGCGAGTGACATTCCCAAAGTGGGCACGCTCGGCAAATCCGGTAACCATCTCGGCGCCGACCACCGAATGGTCGCCGGGGCGCGACTTTCCGACGTCGTGAAAGAAACCCGCCAAGAGGAGGTCGTCCACGGATCCCAGTTCATCGGCAACCGTGGTGAGCATTGGATCGTCGTCGTCGATGAGTCCAATAATCTCGTCAACCGTTGACCAGTGGTGACTCCCTACCGTGTAAGCATGGAATGGGACCTGGTGGGGCCGGTCCTGGGACTCCGCCCACTCGGGAAGCGCTTTGGCGAGCCAACCAAAATCGTGCAGCCGCTCAACGACGGCCCGGCCGTTGGCGCCACCGGCCAGGAGTCTGACGAACAGACCCCGATCGTCGTTGGACCACAAGGGCGGACCGGCCGCGCGAACAGCCTGTTCCTCTGCAGCCGAAAACGTCTTGCCCTCCGGTCCATCGAACACCGCGGCCGCCTGCACAAACGCCGACGAGTACGACCCTGACGGTTTTCGTCGGAGCGACCGCACCATCCACCGGCCCACTCCGACAACGGGATCCTTTGATTCACCTAATCGGGGAAACTCCTGGCTAGCCAGCCGTTCTGCCGAACGCCTCGCCTGCTGGAGGCGTTCGCCGACGACGAATGAGTCGGCGCCCAGCCACCCAGCAACCTGTTCACGCACTTCAAAGGCGAAGACATTGCTCGGCTTACGCACCGAGTATCCGGTCACGGCGTGGATAGCGTTGCGTACGTCGAGCAGTACATCGGCAACCAGGGCAAGGTCACCACCTTCACGACGAGTTCGCATCCGTTCAAGGGCGATCCCGTTGAGGGTTCGAAGCCCACCGCGTCCCGCCTTAGTGTCGGCAGCCAGGAGCCAGTAGGGCTCGGCAGTCCGGCGGGCGGCTTCTTCAGAGTTGAGAATCTCGGCCAGACCTCCCGACTGCTGCGTGACCAGCTTGGTGACCGCCTGCATGGCCTCGTCGTAGCGATCGCGGTCGCCGGCCAGATATCGCATCGTCATGAGGGCACTGAGCGTCTCGATCGATTCGCGTCCGGCTCCGACTATCTCCCGAACGGTCCTGGCCGCATGACCAACGACAAGCTTGGCATCCCACAGTGGATAGAGCAGCGGGGCCACTTCGCCGGGGTCGGGTCGATCGACATGGATGGTCATGAGGTCAACGTCTGAGCCAAGACAGAGGTCTCCCCGCCCGTACCCTCCTGCGGCCACTACGACGACATTCGCAGGAAGGCTTTCAGCCAACTGCCCTATCGCGGTGTCGAGGGCTTGCACCAACTCAACCGCGATCTGTCGTCCGCCGCCAGAAGGTCGTCGTTCAGCAAAAGCCTCACGAAGACGAAGGTATCCCTCGAGGCCAAGTCCGTCGGCCGGGTCACTCACGATCAGCCACCTGGGAAGAGCTAGAGACCATCTAACTGCCAGGCAGCGACATCAAGGACATCGAGTGCCCGGGCTTTGTCGACTTCTGCCGCCTGAGAAAGCCCGATTTCTGCCACAACCGCGGCCGCCTGGTCTCGCAACGCAGATAGGGCCGCATCAGTGGCCAAACCCCTCCGAATCAGTTCAGAGCGGACCACCTGGAGCGCCAGCAGCATCGCCTTGAGCACGGTCGGGAGCGGCCGGGCGCAAGTGCGGACTTGGTCAAAAGCTTGATGGACCACATCGTCATAGGTCGTCCGATGGGGGATAAACAGTCGCCGATCGTTGATAGCGACAAATCGGGCAGGAAGCTTCCGGCTCAAAATTTCCAGAACCACCTCCCCCAAATGCGCCACCACCGCATGTGCAGTGTTCGGATCATTTATCCCAGGAGAGAGTGCCTTCAAAGCGATGTCCTCCAGCATGACCAGTCCAAACCCGACGTCTTGCTGGAGCGTGCGTTGATCTCCGATACCGAAGGCCTCTCGGACCCGACGGTCGAGAGAGACCAGAGCATCTGGATCTGTTGTCCAAACGGTCACGAGCGGCGTACCGGCGAAGACGTACATGCCTACCGCCACCTCAATCCGCAAGGCGTCATGTGGCTCGATGACTTCGAGGAGTGCCTGCAAGCTGATCTGCTGGACCCATCCCGACCGGTTGACCGTCACCAATGTGCCGTGGCTGGCTGGAACGCTTGGCATCTCAGCGAGGACCGCTGGCCGAGTATCGCCCGGTGCAGCACCATCGGCGTCGTCGTCGGCATCGACGGCTGGATCCCGATACCGTTCTCGAATAGTGGCGAGGACCTGATGTGTGAGCTCCCGGGTGACCGTGGACACCCGCAATTGTTGTGCCGTGTGGTTGATCGAAGCGAGCAGAGCGAGCAAGGCACCGAGAGCAAAAACAATCGCGAAGGCAACCGCGATACTCGGGAGATAGGGCGCTCCCCCCTCCTCCACCGGACCACGCACCTCGCGCAGCACGAGGACACTGAACACGAACGCGCTGAGAACCAGACCGATCATGTTCTGCTGGAACGGATCTCGTAGGAAGATTCGCAGCACTCGCGACGAGTAAGCAGATGACGACAACTGGATCGCCACAAGGGTTAGTGAGAACACCACGGACGCGGCAGTGATCGTGCCGCTGGCAATGGCACTCAGAATCGCCCTGGCACTATCAACGGTCGTAACGATGAGGGGAGGCAAGCTGGAGGGCTCGACCGAGCTATCCAACTCAATGACCAGACGAGACAGAACGATCGTCGCGACCATCCAAAGGACGGGCACCCCGAACAGGCTGGTTCGGAACCTGTCGACCATCGACCGGACCCGAATCGCCAGACCCCCGCCATCAAGCCATCTCACGTGCAGACCTCCTGCACCCAGGTTACGGCTTTCTCCGGCGGCAAGCCTTCATCACAGAGCGTCGTGTCCTCCCTCGTCGAGGCATCAGGGTTGCGCATTGATGTTTCCCTGGCGTTTCGGGCAAGTAGCAATTCCTGAACACTGCACATATCGCCCGGTCCCGGTTCTGCAAGTATCGACCCGTGCCACAAAGCGATCTGGACGTCTGGGCTGTACTCGCCTCACTTTCACTGGTGGGAGTGGCGGTCGCCGTTTCGGCCTGGCGAGGGCTAAACCTGGAACGGACCATCCTCTGGGCTGCCATTCGCGCCGCCGTCCAGCTCCTAGCCGCCGGTTTCATTCTGGCGATAGCCTTCGACTCGCAATTCCTTCCCTGGGTCTGGGTCATAGCCATGGTTGGCTATTCGGCGGAAGTGGTGCGACAACGAGCCTCTGGTGATGTCAAGATCCGGACAGTCGCACTACTCGCCATCGGCGGGTCGACCGCACTCAGCCTGCTCATCGTGTTCGGTCTCGGAGTCCTCGACTTCACCCCGGTTGGGCTTATCGTGACCGCCGGCATCACGGTCGGGAACACCATGCCGGCCACCGTTCTGGCCGTAACCCGAACCAATGAGTACCTCGTTACCGGGCGCGGCGAATTAGAGGCAATGCTCGCCCTCGGATTCAACCGAAGCCAAGTAGCGAAAGTCGTCGGTGCGATTGTGGCTCGATCAGCACTCATCCCCCAGATCGAACGAACCAAGGTGGTCGGCCTCATTGCGCTCCCGGGAGCAATGACTGGACTCCTGCTTGCCGGGGTCGAACCACTTCAAGCGGTGCTGATCCAACTCGTCGTCATGTACCTCGTGTTGGGTTCGGTCACGACGTCCGTTCTATTCGTGACGATGGCCAGCGCTGGCAGCTTGATGACGACTGACCTTCGGGTCCGCGAACGTGCCACATGAACAGGACCCGACCGCAGAAGACAAAACGCTCGCACGAGTAGCCTGGCGCTATGTCCAACCGTCTCGGGGATCAGACCTCGCCCTACTTGCTTCAGCATGCCGACAACCCAGTCGACTGGTACCCATGGGGCGAAGAAGCGTTCGCGGCGGCTCGGGAGTCAAATCGGCCAGTCCTCCTATCGGTCGGGTACTCGGCCTGTCACTGGTGTCACGTAATGGCCCATGAGTCTTTCGAAGACCCGGACACCGCGTCGATCATGAACGAGCTGTTTATCAACGTGAAGGTTGATCGAGAAGAACGACCCGACGTTGACGCCATTTACATGAACGCCGTCCAGGCCCTGACCGGCCGCGGCGGCTGGCCCATGACAGTTTGGATGACGCCGGACGCAAAGCCGTTCTATGCAGGCACCTACTTTCCGAACGACGACCGGCATGGCATGTCTTCGTTCAAGCGGGTGATGGCTGCCGTATCTGATGCGTGGAACAACCGGCCGGATCAAGTCGCCGACCAGGCCGACCAACTCGCTGAGTCGATTGACCGCCACATCCCACCCGCCGACGACTTCCCCACCATCGAGCAGATCCAGGGTGCCTACGACGCGCTCGTACGCGAATTCGATCCGGTCAACGGAGGTTTGGGTGGCGCACCGAAGTTCCCCCAGGAGCCGACCATCGAGCTATTACTCCGCATCGCCAACGAGGAGTGGGCAACTGAAGCGAAACGCATGGCGTTCACTACGTTGTCAAAGATGGAAAGCGGTGGCATTTATGACCATGTCGCGGGCGGGTTCTCCCGATACACAGTCGACGGCACCTGGACCATTCCTCATTTCGAGAAGATGCTCTACAACAACGCCCAACTGGCGCGGCTCTATCTGCGGGCGTGGCAACTGGGCGGACCCGAGTCGTTCAAGAACACGGCCATCGAGACGATTGAGTACGTGCTGCGGGACCTCACTCATCCGGATGGCGGGTTTTACTCAGCCGAAGATGCCGACTCGGAAGGCGAAGAAGGCAAGTTCTATGTGTTTTCTGCCGACGAGTTCGCCGACATCGTCGGCGACGACGCCGGGATGGCCGGTCAATACTTCGGAGTGAGTGCCCGCGGTAACTTCGAAGGGTCCAACCATCTCATCGCCGCCACTCCTGTCGAAGTGGTTGCCCAGCGATTCTCGGTGGAACCCGACGACGTGTGGGCAGCAGTCGGGCGAGCGAAGCACGCATTGGCCACGGCTCGCTCGCAACGAGTCCGCCCAGGACTCGACGACAAGGTCGTGGTGGCCTGGAACGGTCTTATGCTCAGAGCTCTCGCCGAGGCAGGAGCGATCCTCGCCGAAGAGCGGTACCTGGAGGCGGCCAGAGCCAACGCCCGGTTTGTGCTCGACAACCTCATCGTCGACGGTCAACTCATGCGTTCGTGGGGGAAGGGCCGGACGTCGGTTCCTGGCTACCTCGACGACTACGCCGGATACGCCCTGGGGCTCTTCAGCCTGTACATGGCTACCGGCGAAGTCGAGTGGTATCACGCAGCTGTGAATCTGGCCACTCAGATCGGATCACGGTTCGCCGACGACACTGGATCACTCTTCCAAACCGACAACGAGGCGGAGAAGTTGATCACCCGTCCGAAAGACCAGATGGACAATCCGCTTCCGAGCGGGACCAGCCTGGCGGCCGAAGCCTTGACCTGGCTGTCGCTGTATACCGGGGATCACACGTTCGACGATCAGGCCCGCCAGGCCATCAAAGATTCGGGCAAGCTGCTCGAGTCGTATCCGACCGCGGTCGGCCACTTGGCCGCCGTCACCTATTCGGTGCTGGCCGGATACAAGGAGGTGGCGATCGTGGGTCTGGAGGCCGATGCGCTGGCCCGAGAGGTGTGGTCCGAGTTCCGCCCCAACCTGGTCCTGGCAATCGATAGAGCGGGCGCCGACGGCAGCGTGGTGCCGCTGCTGGCTGGCCGGGAAACCACCGGCACCGCTGCCTACGTTTGTGAAAGATTCGTCTGCCAAGTGCCAGTGACCTTCCCGCAATCGCTCCGTGATCAACTTTCATCTACGAAGTGAAGGAATCGCCCACCACGTTCGTGTCCGACCTCGACGGGACACTCCTGAATAGTTCGGCGGCCGTTTCCGAGTTCACCGATCTGGTCGTCAACACGATCGCCTCGACCCACAACGTCGTCCTTGCTACCGGGCGGCCACCCCGGCTCGTCGCAGAGTTCGCCACGACCTTCCCAACGATCCAGTCGGTCATTTGTGCCAATGGCGCCTTCCATCTCAATCCGATCACCGGCGCTCTCACCCAGATCGGGGCAATCAGCGCCGCCGACGCGCTGGAGGTCGTCCATAGAGTTCGCCGGGCCGATCCATCAGCTGGCTTCGCCGTGGAGACGATCGTCGGTCACCGGCGCGAAGCCGGATACCAGACCGAGTACCAGGTGCCCGAACGGCTCATCGGATCAATCGAGGAGATCGTCGAGGGGGGTATTGCCAAAATGCTGATTCGGTTCGACGATCCAGTCAGTCGAGCGGGAGCGAGCCGTCTGGCGGCCCTCATCGGCGACCTGGGGGTATTGACCGTTTCGAACCCGACGTTCTACGAGGTTGCTCCGGCCGGAGTCAGCAAGGCATCCGGCGTGGCATCCCTCGGACTGGTCGGCGAGACCGTCGCCTATGGCGACATGCCAAACGACATTGCACTGTTGCAATGGGCCGACGTTGGCGTGGCGGTTGCCAATGCCGACGAAGAGGTGAGGGCGGCAGCCAGCTGTGTACTTGAGCTAACCAACGATCAGGATGGCGTCGCCCACCACATGCTCAAGCTTCTGGGTCTAACCCTTCCGTAAAGACGATGATCGCCGTTTGACGCACCAGACCGTCGACCGTCTCAACGCCACTCACCATATAGGGGAAGCGGTCACCGGCGATCTCCAGGGCCGACTTGAAATCGAGGTCGTCAACCTGCGTGGTCATGTCACCGTCCATCGCCGTGATGACCGCATCGACGATCTTACGAAGGTCCGCATATGCCACCCATCCGGCCCCGTCTGGCAGGTAGCCGACCGCTTCCTGGAAGGCGGGATCGTCGGCCAAAACTGCCCCAGAGGCCATCCGATCAATCATGTCGTCCTCGATAGCGAAGACGAGCCGATCATCGCTAACCCCCACTCCGGGGCTTAGGAAATCGAAGTCATAGACCATGACGTCATAGGGCCCCGAGACCCGTTCTACGGGGAAGAGACCAGACTCCTCATTGGCAAACGCCAGCAAGCCGTCAATCGGTCCGCGATCATTGAGGTCGGTGAAGAAGACCCCGCCGACGGGTACATCCTCGATGAAGCCGTCGGCTGACACGGCAATACCGAAGGGGCCTTCCATTGAGTCGAGCATGTCCTGAAGGTCGACACCGGTGGTGTCGCGCATCTCGGTGAAGACGCCATCAATCATGTCTTGCATGTCGGGGACGTTGCGATAGACATCGATCATCGTCGACACGGTTTGGCCGAGGTTCTGGCCACCGGCGGCGAAATAGACGTTGCCGGGCAAGATGCTGGCAGCGGCCATCCCGTCCGCGATCACCGGGAGTTCCGGTCCGAGCACTGAGACACTCTCAAACGTAAACCCCGCATCCGTCAGGTTGGCTCCAAAGGCAACCCTGCCCGCCCGGGCGAAGGGACCATAGTCGAGGCCCTGCTCTGCGATCACGTCCTCAACGAGTCGTTCGGTGTCGACGTAGCCCATCATGGCCCAGTCGCCGAGAGCGCCTTCGAGTTCGGTGAAGGACTCACTTGAAGCGAGAGAGACACCCGACTCGTGGACCGATTTCACTTCTTCAAACGTGCCTGCACCTGCACAGAGAGCCACGACGTCATCTATGCGGCCAGCCTTCACGACGACCTCATCGGTCCACTCGTATACGGCGAGTCCATCGACCTCACTGCGGGTCATGGCGATGTCGCCTTGTCGGATCTCGTTGTAGATGCGTTCGAGGGCCTGATCGGCTTGGCCGGCGCTACGAGCTTCGACGAGGAAGCATCCGGTCGAATCTTCTGGCTGTGCATCGACGCTGATATCCGCGCGGAACCACACGCCCACATAACGGCCAGCCCAGCTCGCCACATCGTCGCGGAATGAGAGGTTGAGTTCGCTGACACCGAGCGAGTCGGCCATATCGTTGAGGATCTCCTCCTCGACTGACCCACCTTCAAGGTCAGGTGTTTCGACACCGAATTCCTGCTCGATCTGGGCCATGAGCGACTGCACCCGGCCATCAGAGAAGGCTGCGCCACTGTCTACGAGGTCAATAACAAAGTAGCCTTGGGCGTCGGAGGGGACGTAACCGGAAGTTTCATTGGTATTGCCGACAAACAAGCCGAGGAAAGAAGCGCTGACAGCTCCCACGCCAACAGCGACTGCCACAAAACCGCCCAATGCGTACATCCAGGCTTTAGATTTCTTGGGCACAACGGTGGGAAGCGGCTCAGAATTGTCAGCCAATGTGGGGGTGATCACCCCGAAAAAGTCGGCCCCTTTTGGTTCTCCGAACAGGCCCGAATCGCCGGGATCCGACGGCTCGGAGGCGTCGGTTTGGCCACTGTTGGCATCGCTCCTATCGCAGGACGGACACGTCCCGCCCTCAAGAAGGCTGCCACAAATCTCACAGGTATCCACTGGATTTCCTCTCCCTGACTACTCAAAAGAGTATCGGAAGGTCAGTTGGGTTCCCTTTAATGGTTAAACAGGGGCGACCTGACGGTCGCCCGTCGGGACATTCACGGCAAACAGAACGAACATGACCCATAGCCCGTCAGCGAGTGCCAGGTGGACGAGCTGGAGCCAAAGTGGCGTAAGCAATACGATATTGGCGATGCCTGCGAAAATCTGGGCACCCACGATGCCGGCTATGACAAGCCCAATGTTCTGCTGTGGTCCGGACTCGGCCCGGGTTATACCCAGGAATGCGACGTACGATCCGATGAGGGTCGCCACGACCGGATGGATCACCCGAACCTGAGTGAGAAGGTTGCCGGCAGCAAAGTCCTGGGATATGCCTTCGGCAAGAGAGGCTGCCGGGAACAGCGTGTCGGCGAGTGCGGTAACCGACCCGGTGGCGGCCACTACGAGCAAGCCGACTCCCGCCCATTTGAGGGCGGGGGGGACAGCAGGCATCGACGATGGGCGTGTGGCGATCCACCAGCTCGCAACGGTCAGCGAAGCCAAAAGAACGAACGTGTTCACCAGATGCAACGGGACCGCCACCAACCGGGCAAGTGAGCTGTCGTCGGCGACCCACTCAAACAATACGATCGCCGCTCCAATGGCAGCTTCCGAAAGGATCGCAACGAGGGACCATCCGGCGGCCTTGCGAATCAGATCTCCACGGGTCGTGACGCGGAAAACCCAGACGACCAACACCATCACAGCCACCAACGCCACTCCGGAGGCGGCCCGGTGCGCGAATTCAATCCAGGTGGCCGTGGCTGCATCGGCAGGGATCAGCTGACCCTCGCACGTCGGCCAACTCGCCCCACAGCCAGCGCCCGAACCAGTGGCACGAACCACCGCTCCCATGAGGATAACTATGACATTGAAAGCGAGCACGCTCCAGGCGAATCGACCCAACATGGGAGTAAGGCTACTGCCTCACCGAACCGGTCTATCTGTCGACAACCTAGGATGTCGGCGTGCAGATCCGAGACAACGTCCTTGATGCCATCGGCGACACTCCCCTAGTGCGCCTTGCCAACTACCACCCGGCCGGGAATCTGGTCGCCAAGCTCGAATTCATGAATCCGGGCGGATCGATCAAAGAACGGATCGCTGTCACGATGATCGACGCCGCCGAGACCGCCGGGCTTCTTCTGCCAGGTGGCACGATCATCGAGCCAACCTCTGGCAACACTGGCGTCGGACTGGCACTCGTAGGTGCCGTCCGCGGCTATCGGGTGATCTGCACCGTGCCAGACAAGGTGTCGCAGGAAAAACAGGATCTCTTGCGGGCTTACGGCGTCGAGGTGATCGAGACTCCCACCAACCTCCTCCCCGAGGATGCAGACTCTTACTACGGCGTCGCCAGGAGGCTGGCTTCCGAGATCGAGGGCTCCTACCACCCCAACCAGTACTCCAATCAGAACAACCCGGCCGCCCACTACGCCGCCACCGGGCCCGAGATCTGGACACAAACGGACGGACAAGTCGGGGCGGTCGTCGCCGGAGCAGGAACCGGAGGAACGTGCACCGGGATCGGGCGTTACCTCAAGGAACAAAACCCGGACATACTCATCTTGGGCGCCGATCCGGATGGTTCCATCTACTCGGCCGACCGGCCAGAGGACATCCACCAGTATCGGGTGGAAGGGGTTGGCGAGGACTTCTGGCCAGAGACGATCGACACGTCCGTCATCGATAGCTTCGTGAAGGTCACCGATCAGGAGTCGTTCACCGCCGCCCGGAAACTGGCCCGCCAAGAAGGGATCCTCACCGGGGGTTCCGGCGGCATGGCCCTGCATGCGGCCGCTCTGGTTGCCACGAATCACCCGGACCGCCTCGTGGTGGTCGTGCTCCCGGACTCTGGCAAGGGGTACCTCTCCAAAGTGTTCAACGACGAGTGGCTCGAGGCCAACGGCTTTATCGCCGACTAGGAGCAAAGATGGAATTCGAAACGCGCGCCATCCATGCCGGACAAGATCCCGAGCCCCATACCGGGGCGGTGACGGTTCCCATTTACGCCACCTCGACCTACGCCCAGGCGGCGCCAGGCAAACACGCCGGATATGAGTATTCGCGCACCGACAACCCCACTCGCCATGCCCTGGCCGAAGCCCTCACCTCTCTCGAGGGCGGCGCAGGCACCATTGTCACGGCATCGGGCATGGCGGCGACCTCGCTGATCGGCTGGTCGCTCAAACCCGGCGACCATGTCGTACTCCCCGACGACGCCTACGGCGGGACCTATCGCTTCTTCGCCAAAGTGCTCTCCCGCCACGGCGTCGAGTTCACGGCCGCCGATCTGACCAGTCCGGACGGCCTCAAAAAGGCGCTACGCCCCAACACGGAAATCGTCTGGACCGAAACCCCCACCAACCCGCTCCTGCGCATCAGCGACATCAAGGAACTCAGCGAAGTTACCCATGATGCAGGGGCGGCTCTCGTTGTGGACAACACGTTCGCAACGCCTTATCTCCAGCAACCACTGGCGCTTGGCGCCGACCTCGTCGTACATTCGACAACTAAGTACATGGGCGGGCATTCGGACGTCGTAGGCGGTGCAATCGTTGCAGGCGATCCCGAAGTCCTCGAAGGACTGCGATTCCTCGAAAACGCCACCGGGCCGATCGCCGGACCGTTCGATGCTTTCCTGGTGCTGCGCGGTGTGAAAACCCTCGGCGTTCGTATGGACCGCCATTCCTTCAACGCTCTCATGGTCGCCCGCTTCCTTGAGGCCGATGAGCGTGTTGAGAGGGTCATATATCCGGGGCTCCCTTCGCACCCCCACCATGCGCTCGCCGCCCGCCAGATGAGGAACTTCGGCGGCATGGTCTCGTTCATCCCGAAGGGCGGACCCGAAAAGGCGGCTGCCCTAACAATGGCCACAGAACTGTTCTTCCTGGCGGAGAGTCTCGGCGGCGTCGAATCGCTAATCGAGGTGCCGGCGGCCATGACTCACATGTCGGTCGTTGGCACAGCGCTAGAGGTGCCGGAGGATCTAGTTCGGCTGAGCGTGGGCATCGAGCACGTCGACGACTTGATCTCAGACCTCGACCGGGCGCTCGGCACGCTGTAGGCGCTGGGCGGGGATGAGCCAGAACGCCCCGGCCGCACTGATAAGCAGAGCTACTGCCCACGGAGTAAGGCTGCTGCCCAACTGGCGGTCAATGATCCATCCAAGCGCCGCTCCACCGCCGACATAGAACGAGCCATAGAAGGCGGCAGCCATACCCGCCTGCTCCCCCATTGGTTCAAGTGCCAGGGAACCGAAGTTCACCGCGGCGGCCGTGTTGACTGCCAGGATCACGGTTAGGAGCCCCAGAGTAAGTCCGAGCGTCGGGAGTCCACCCGCTGCGATGGTTGCCAATACAAACCCTGCCGCAGCAACCATATTCACCGACAACATCGCCGATGAGGTCGCCTTGGCACCGATGTGATCGACGAGTCGGCGGTTCCCAAGCATCACTAACGCCGCCGCTGCAGTCATGAGCCCGAAGGCGATCGGGAACAGGGCTGGGCGATCATAGAGCTCGCCGATCACGCGCTCGAAGCTACTCAGGAAGGTACTAAACGCCGCGAAGAGCAGCATGGCACCCACCGTGTATCGGCGGGTGACCCGGTTCTTGAGAACGAACCCTGCCGCCCGGGAAATGGCCCGCGGCGTCATAGCAACGATGTTGGACTCGGGCCGACTCTCGGGCAACCGCAGCGTCCAAACGAACACGATGGCAGCCAACACCGCCGGGAACACAAAGACAACTTGCCACGAGGACGTGGCCAGCAATGCGGCTCCCCCTAGCGGTGCAAACACCGGGACGATGAGGAAGATCGCAAAGATGAGAGACATGACCCTGGCCATCTCGTCGCCTTTGAACCGGTCACGGATAATCGAACTGGCTGAGACCTGCAGGGCTGCCGCGCCGAGCCCCCACACGAAACGAGCGATAAGCATGATCCCGAACGACGGGGCAAGCGCCGATGCGACCGACCCGGCCACGTAGACGGCGAAGCCAAGCCGGAGAATCGGCAACCGTCCGTAACGATCTGAAAGGGGCCCGTAGATGACTTGAGCGACTTCGCCAAGGAAAAACACCGTGATGATCTGGGCGGCCGCGGTCGAATCCGGCCCCATTGCGTAATGGGAGCGGATCTCGCCGAAAGCCGGCGTCATAAAGTCAATGGCCATAGCGGACAGCGCCATGACCATCGACATCATCCCGACCAGTTCCCTGGTACGAATTGTTCGCGGAGCAGACATAAGGCGTCACCCTAAACGCCGTCGGCGCACCTCAATTCGCTCCTCGGCCACCTCAGCCAGACCGTCAGCTCGGCTTTGCCCGCTAGCGGGCAAACGGGGCCGCCACCATCAAACTGGGATCAGCGATCCTCGAGAACGAGAATGTGAACGTGCCGCGGCCCATGGACGCCCTGGGTCAGGTGCATCTCGATGTCTCCCGTCCGCGAAGGGCCAGTCACAAAGACGAGATTGACCGACTTCGTGACGGACTCTGGATAGGCAGCTGCCCAATGCGACAGCGATTCGACGATGCGCGAAGCTGGCAGCACGGCAATGTGGGCGTCGGGAATGAGCGAGGCCATCCGCGATCGGTCGTTCCCATGAATCAACACGATCGATCCAGATTCGGCCAAGCCACCGTCAGCGCCGGTAATCCCTACCAGAAGGTCGGAGTAGTCAGTCTGGTGTTGAAGGCGGTTGGCCGACAGCACTTGGTAGGGCCGTGGTGAGAACCCTTGAGCAATCAACCCTGCCCCGATGCCTGGAATCGGCATCTGGCTGTCAGCCCAGCCGAGGTATTCATCGGCGTGGTAGTGACGCATGATGGCGACTACCTCTTCGACGGCTCCCTCGGCTCGAATCAGGCGCACGTCGGTGTTGACTTCAGTCGCTCGTTCGACAAAACGACCCACGAGATCGTCGGCCGAGAGGTCACCGACCAGGGCGCCGGGAGGATCATCCAAGACTGGGGGCAAGTCGGCTGTTGCCGTTGCCTCACGAACCCGATCCAAGAACGCTTTACGATCCACTTCGCTCTTTCCAGCGCGTATGGAACGGCTTGGTGGCCGGCTGCGGTAAGTCTCGGGCTCCGGTCCAAGCTGCTCCGTGCGACGGTGCCTTCTTGATCCACCCGTCTTTGGCAAACATCGACCCGACAACGCCACCCGCCTTCAGGAGCAGCCGGAACTGGCGGGGATGAGCGGCAGCTGTCGCATACCGCCCAACAGCGAACTGCAACCAACCGGGAAGATGGCCGTCGTTTGCCGATTTGGCTCGTAACGTGAGCAACATCTTGGGGATGTCGATGCGGACCGGGCACGCTTCCACACAGGCTCCACACAGCGTCGAGGCGTAAGGCAATTCGTGCCAATCGTCCAAACCCTTTAGTGAGGGCGTGACGACCGCCCCAATTGGACCCGGGTAGGTAAAGCCGTAGGCATGCCCCCCAACCTCTCGGTACACCGGACAGATGTTCAAACAGGCCCCGCACCGAATGCAGGCCAGAATCTCCGCCTCGGACCCACTCAACGTTTTGGAACGGCCGTTGTCGAGAATTACTACATGGAACTCATCCGGTCCGTCGGGGTCACCGGGTCGGCGAGGGCCAGAAACAAGGTTGGTGTACACCGACAGCCGCTGGCCAGTGCCAGCTCGGGCGAGAACCTCAAGCACCGCCGAAGCATCGGCGAAGGTGGGGACGATCCGTTCCATGCCCATTACGCTCACGTGAACCCGGGGGGCGGTGGTGGTGAGCCGCCCATTCCCTTCGTTCGTCACCAGGACCACGGTGCCGGTGTCGGCAATACCCATGTTGCAACCCGAGATCCCCATGTCGGCCGTGAGGAATTCGCGCCGAAGATGGGTACGGGCGATCTCGGTGAGCTGAGAAGGATCCGTCGTGTACGGCTCCCCAAGCTTTTCTGCGAACAACTCACCAATGTCGTAGCGCGTTTTGTGAAGAACCGGCGCGATGATGTGGGACGGCTTGTCTTCGCTCAACTGAACGATGAACTCCCCGAGGTCTGTCTCGACGACCGATATTCCAGCATGTTCAAGTGCTTCGTTGAGTTCGATCTCCTCGGTCACCATCGATTTCGACTTCACGACTGTGCGTACATCGTTGGCCTTCGCGATGTCGCGAATGATGGTGTTCGCTTCGTCCCCATCTGACGCCCAATGCACGTGCCCGCCGTTCGCTTCTACCTGCGACGCGAATTGCGCCAAGTAGCGGTCGAGATGAGCGAGGGTATGGAGACGGACCTCTCTGGCCCGGTCTCGCATCTGGTCCATCAGGGGAAAATCTGCCGAGGCCGTTTCCCGATACGACGACATCCGGCGAGCGGCCTCGCTAACCGGAGCAACCACCCCAGATTCCCGATCACGTTTGGCCCGCCCGAGGAAGGTGACCGGTTCAGCTGTCATGTTCGCCTGAATCCAAGGCTTCGAGTTGACCGGCGAGGACCTGGGCGAAGTGTTTAACGGAGACCGCAGAGCCACGTCTGTGAAGACCTCCCCCAAGATGCATGAGGCAGCTGACATCGCCCCCCACGAGGACTGCCGCCCCCGACGCTTCGACGTTGGCGAGTTTCGTCTCCATCATCGCCACGGACACGTCTGCCATTTCCACGGAAAACAATCCGCCGAACCCGCAACAATTCTCCGCGTCTGGCAGCTCAACTCGCTCTACCCCGGCGGCATGATCGAGGAGCCCCTCGGCTTGGGAGCGCAAGTTCAGGTTGCGCAGACCATGACAAGACGGGTGATAGGTAACAGTGCAATCACCGCAGCCAGGTCCAACGGTCTCGAGCCCTAGATCATCCACGAGAAACTGTGACAACTCCCTCGTGCGCTTCGATACTCGTTCGGCCTGAGCGGCTCGCTCGGGATCGCCGGCCATCAACTCAGGGATGTGGTGGACGATCATGTCGGCACAGGAGCCTGACGGAAGGACGATCGGCCCGTCGGTAGCGTCAAGGACATCAAGGGTATGGGCGGCCATCTTCCTCGCGTCGTCCCGCAACCCGACGTTGAAAGCAGGCTGGCCGCAACAGGTCTGGTCCGCCGGAAACTCGACCGTTTCGCCAGCCGCTTCGAGAAGTTCGACCGTCGCTTCGCCGACTTCAGGAAAGAAGGAATTCACGAGACAGGTAACGAACAGTTGCACAGCCATCTGGAACCACGATAACGGTATGCCTACGATGAACCGATGGATACCCCGCAAATAATGATTGGCGTCGACGTGCCGCTGATCGGCGATGAGCGTAGAAAGAACTGGGCGAAGGTCGTCGACTTCGTCGACCCATCCAAACAAGGAGGCTGGGCCTTCGAAGGGGACTTTGTCGCCACCGGGGGCATTCAGGATGTCCCTCTCGGATCAGTGCTGCTCATCTACGGCGAAAAGGGTCGGGCCGACAACCCGCAGATCGAGGCCCACGTCTACCAGACCAATGGAGATGGCACGTTATCGCTCCACGCCACCGCCAAGGGCAAAGCCTGGGCGAGAACCCTTCGCGACCGGGTCATCGAAGTGCTCGACCACACGGCCGAACCCGAGGCGATAGTTTGGGGACCGGAGCTCGAGCGATACATGGACGAAGCGCTCGCCGAAGAACTGATCCGCCGCGGGTGGACCGTTCAGAAAGGATCGTGATGCAAGCCATCGTCGTAACCGCCCCAGGCGGGCCGGAAGTTCTCGAATACACCACCGTTGACGATCCGACCCCCGGGCCGGGCCAGGCGGTCGTCGAGATCGCTGCCGCGGGGCTCAACTACATTGACACCTACCATCGCATGGCCCTCTACCCGATGGATTTTCCGATGACTCCCGGCCTCGAAGGGTCCGGTACGATCATTGAACTGGGTGGCGATGTCACCGATTTCGCTGTCGGCGACCGGGTCGCCTGGACCGGCGCGCTTGGCTCCTACGCCGATTTTGTGGCCGCCGACGCCGAAAAGTTGGTGCCGATCCCCGACGGGATCGGGATGGAGACCGCCGCCGCCATCCCGCTCCAGGGTTTGACCGCCCATTATCTGGTTCGCGACACCTACACCCTGACACCGGACAGCAAGTGCCTGATCCACGCCGGTGCCGGCGGGGTTGGACTGCTCGTGATTCAGATGGCCAAACTGATCGGCGCCGAAGTGTTCACGACCGTGTCATCCGACGAGAAGGCGCAACTGGCCACTGCGGCTGGCGCCGACCATGTGATCCGGTATGACGAGGTCAACTTCGCCGATGCAGTCGAGGAGATCGCCGGGCCGAAGGCCCTCGATGTTGTGTACGACGGAGTCGGCAAAACCACCTTCGACGATGGGCTCCGACTGCTGCGGCCCCGCGGTCTCATGGCATTGTTCGGGGCGGCGTCTGGTCCGGTTCCGCCGGTCGACTTGCAAGTGCTCGCCCAAAATGGCTCGTTGTATATCACCCGTCCGACCTTGTTCAGTTACATCGCCAAACGCGAAGAGTTGCTTAGTCGGTCAAACGAACTTTTCGACTGGATTGACAATGGCAATCTGCAAGTCAGGATCGGGCAAACCTGGCCGCTCGAAGAAGCGGCCGACGCCCACCGAGCCCTCCACGCCAGGGCGACGACCGGCAAAACGCTGCTCATCCCCTAATCGTCGAACGGCCCACCCTTTCGGGGGAGCACGGCCAGCATCATCTGTCCGGTCTGCTACGAACACGGAAAAGCCCGGTTGCCTCCCCGTTCGTTTAATATCGTTCCAACGTAGAGGCATGCGGCGACCGCAGCCTCGTCGGACCGTGACCACCGAACAATGGAGCGTTAGAAATGAGCGGCAGAGTCTGCGTCAATTGCAAGTCCGCACTCAACCCCATCATCATCAAAGGGTACCGGATGCTCATCGAGGACGGACGGACCATGACTGGTAGGCCCATCGAGACCGAAGCCTGCGGCAGCTGTGGACTCGTTCACCTGTGGGACCCTGAGCCAAAAACTGGCCATTGATCGGCTCCGTAATTCCGCAGTTTCGTGCCATCCCAAACGGATGGGCGGAGCGCTCGCTGCAGGTGTGAGACTGCTGTCTCAGACGGTCAGCAAACCCCATCGATGGAGCACGCAGCTCCGGGCACGACGTCCGGAACCGTCAATTCGATCCATCGATGGATGATCTTGTCGAAGGTCTCGGCGTCGGTGTAGCCGCGAGTGAGCATCATGGCTTTGCCGTCGCGCACCCCTAGCACCGTCGGAAAGCCTGAGGCACCAAGCTGGCGAGCGAGTCCGAAGTCTTGCCAGGTGGCCGCCTTCATCTCAGGCGACGCCAACGCAGTCATGAAAACTTCAGAGTCCACCTCAAACCCGGCGAGGAGTGACGGATAGACGTCGGGATCGGTCAGATCGACGGCCTTCGCATAAAAGGCCTCGTGGAGATGATGTACCCACGGGAGCACCTGATCGGGAGCGAGGTTGCGCATCGTTACGACCGCAATATCAGCCAATTCGGTGTCGTACACCCAGTCGGTACGGTCGAGTCCCGTGCGGTCGAAAGGCTGGCCGGTGGCTTGCTCGACCTGTTCCCAGTGATGGCCAAGCGTTTGGCGCATCTGATCGTTGAGAGGCTCGGCGTTGTCACCCGGGCGGAGTCCGCCTGCCACCACACTGACGACGAGCTCAGGGTGATGATCGATGACGGCCCGGAAGGCCGGGGCAAAACCCCAGCACCAGGAACACATCGGATCAACTACATAAATCAGCTCGCCTTGGTCACTCATGATCTTCCCAACCGTACACGCCCTGCCACCATTCCCCTCCCCCTCCCCGAACCCAGGGTTGAACGGTACATTGAACCCTGGGTTCCAGCGCCCGATTATGGGCG
>CBDTUI010000021.1:0-30170 GCA_965363765.1 uncultured Acidimicrobiia bacterium | reverse complement strand
GCAGTTTTGGCTGGTCCAAACTGCCAGCCGCCGGGCGTAGCCCGTTGGCCAGATTCGGTCGAAACCCGCATCCAAGACCATAAGAAAAACCCACCTGCGGTGGGCGTTTTCTTATGGGTAGCCCCGACGGGATTCGAACCCGCGTTACCGGCTTGAAAGGCCAGCGTCCTAGGCCGCTGGACGACGGGGCCGTGCGGTTAACACGCAAACAGAACGGCAGAACAATTCTGGGAGCGACGCAATTGTAGCGTACTCGCCACTGGCCTCTGCCATCTACTCGAAACGGCTCCTAGCCGTCCGTAAGCGAGCGACGGTCTCTGGCTGGCCAAGCACTTCGAGCGACTCGAATAGCGGGGGGCTGACCATAGATCCGGTGACGGCAACCCGGAGCGGCTGAAAACCCTTGCGGGGATTCAACTCGAGCTCCTCAAGCATCTGGCGCATGACGACCTCTATGGCCTCTGTAGACCATTCGGGGAGTCCCTCCAACCGTCCAATGGCGTCATCGAGCACGGCGGCCGCTTCCGGCTTCATGACCTTGTCCCACGAGGTTTCGTCGAACGTGACCTCGTCCACGAACAGCCACTCAGACATCTCAGTGACTTCCGGCAAGACCTTGACTCGCTCCTGGATGAACGGCGCAAGCTCACGGTATTTGCTGCGCTGGTCGTCGGTAAGAGTCCGGCTAGCTTCGATAACTGCCAGGGACCGCTCAGTGAAGTCTTCGGGGTCGAGCAGCCGCATATATTCGCCGCTCATCCATTCCAGTTTCTTCGTGTCAAATATGGCCGGGTTCTTCGAGACGTCGTCGAGTTCAAACTTCCCGATCGCCTCCTCCGGAGAGAAGATCGTCACTTCCGGGTCATACGACCAGCCGAGAAGGCTCATGTAGTTGAACATCGCCTCCGGTAGGTACCCCGCCTTCATGTACGAGTCCATCGAGGTGTCTCCGTGGCGCTTTGACAGCTTCTTGCCGTCAGGGCCGAACAGGAGCGGCAAGTGGGCGTAGGTGACCGGCTCGGCTCCCATTGCCTGGGTTATGAGAATGTGCCGTGGCGTCGAAGACAGCAGGTCCTCACCACGGGCCACGTGGGTGATCTCGTAGTCGACGTCGTCAACCGTTGACGCCAGGTGATAGGTGGGCGTGGTGTCGGACCGGAGCAGCACAAAGTCGTCGATGACGTCATGGTCGAAACGCATATCATCTCGGACCAGATCGAGGAACTCGGTGACTCCCGGGCGGGGAATCGCCAGTCGAACCGAGAACGTTTCGCCGGCAGCAACCTTTGCATCGACATCGACGGCGTTGAGATCTCGGCAGGTCCCGTCATAGCCGGGCGGCCGACCTGCGGCTTGAGCTTCCTTGCGTCGCGCATCTAGTTCCTCTGACGTGCAGAAGCATCGATAGGCGGCGCCGTCTGCGATCAGTTGGTCGGCAACCTCACGGTACCGGTCGAAACGGTCTGACTGGCGGTAGGTCCCGTGCGGACCTCCAACGCCGACCCCTTCGTCCCAGTCGAGGCCCAGCCAACGGAGGGCTTCCATCATCTGTGTGACGTACTGCTCTTCCGAGCGGGCGGTGTCGGTGTCATCGACCCGAACGATGAACGTGCCGCCGTGGTGGCGGGCGTACAGCCAGTTGAAGACCGCAGAGCGGGCGTTGCCGACATGGAGCATTCCCGTTGGCGACGGGGCGATACGAAGGCGGACACTCATGAGGCGGCCACCACCGTGTTCGTGAGGGTTCCGATCCCCTGGATCTCGACGTCCATCCGATCACCCGGCTGAACCGGCCCAACCCCCGACGGCGTGCCAGTCATGATCACGTCACCGGGCAGCAACGTCATCACCGACGTCACATATTCGATAAGTTCGGCTACCCCGAAGACCAGGTCGGCGGTCGAGCCGTCCTGTTTCACTTCGCCATTGACCTTGGTGATGAGACTCATGCCTTCGGCAGCATCGAACTCCGTTTCGATGGCCGGGCCGAGCGGACAGAACGTGTCGAAACCTTTGCCCCGAGTGAACTGGACATCCTTGCGTTGCAGGTCACGGGCAGTCATGTCATTGCCAATCGTGTAGCCGAGGATCACCTGACCTACATCTTCGGCTGGTACGTGGCGGGCGACGGCCCCGATAACCACCACTAGCTCGCCTTCAAAGTGAAGATTCTTGGTCAGCTTCGGATAGATGACCGGTTGATTGGGTCCGATCACTGAGGTGGACGGTTTGAGGAAGATGAGCGGTTCTTCGGGGACCGGATTGTTGAACTCGGCGGCATGATCCACGTAGTTGCGGCCGATGGCGACCACCTTCGAAGGCAGAACCGGCGAAAGCAGTTGAATGTCCGCGTAGTTTACGAAAACGTCGGTGGCCTCCCAATGCACGAGTGGGGAACCTTGATAGACCCGAATTCCTTCGGGCTCGACGGTGCCGTAGGCGATGCCTTCGGACGTCTGCATGCGAACAATTTTCACGGGTAGTACTCGTCACTTTCGTAGATCGATTTGAGAGCGTCTTGGAAATGCTCGATGCCGACCGACAGGAATAAGCCGGTGGCCTCAAGATAGTTGGTTCCCCGGTCGTCAAAGGCCACTGCTTCGGCGAACATCTTGCGACCATCGATGCGGGTCATCCACGCTTCGGCTCGGAGGTGCATGCCAACCGGGATCGGACGGAGGTAGTTGACGCTCAAGTTGGCGGTCACTCCTGGTCTTTGGTGAGCGATCATGACGAAGCCGATCAGGTCATCGAGAACCGCCGCCGACATGCCGCCGTGGACTAACCCAGGACCGCCTTCGTGACGTTTGTCGAACGCGACATCGACGACCACCCGGTCGCCTTCGTATCTGACCTCGAGGTGGAGTCCATCCGGATTGTCCGGGCCGCACCCGAAACAGGTCGGAAGGTGTTGGGTCGTCAATGACGTGAGCACCTTCTGGTCCGGTACGGGTAGAACGTCGCCGGTCAGGTAACGAAACTGGTTCACGAGGTGACGAGGAGTGTCCGGACCCGATCGGGAGAAGCCGCCAACAGTGTCGGGTCCAACGATGCGACATACGCGGCACCTTTTGAGTGTTCGTGTGCCGAGACATCCAGCCAACGGTTCCGCTCGTCGCCGAGGCGTTTGGCAACCGCCGGGGGCACTTCGTCGGGGCGAAGTCCCATGAGGATCAGTCCAACTTCTACGTCCTGCATCGTCGGGGCGCGACCGAACATCGAGGCCCGGGCTCCAACCAGGGTCGCCAGAACCGCTTCGGATTCGTTGCCGCGGTCCGAGCGGTCCCACACCGTTTCGCGAATCAGTTTGAGCGCCCAACCGGTGTCGGGGCCGGGACGCCCAAACGCCCCGCCCCAGCGCATCTCACCGGGGCTATTGATCTCGCCGGGGCGGGTCGGTTTCCATCGGCGGGGTGCCGCTGGTGCCAGCGTTTGGCGCGGCGCGTCCGACCGGTCCAACTCAATATTCGGTTCTTGACCCATTAGATCCGATCCAACCAATGCTCATAGGCGGGGACCTTGCCTCGGACGGCATCGGCGAAAATCGACTGAACCTGCTTAGTGATTGGGCCAGGTCGACCGGAGCCAACCGGGCGTCCGTCAACCTCCTTGGCGGGAGTGACTTCGGCAGCCGTCCCACAGAGGAAGATTTCATCGGCGTAGTACAGCTCGGAACGAGTGACCGACCGTTCGACCAGTTCGTGCCCGTTGTCGCGCAAGATCTCAATGACCGCCGTGCGGGTGATACCGCCGAGGCAACCGTCCGAGACCGGCGGAGTCGCCACTAGACCATCTTTGACCACGAAAATGTTCTCGCCAGAACCTTCCGACACGAAACCTTCCCGGTTCAGCATGATCGCTTCGTCGTAGCCGGCTCGAATCGCCTCACTCTTGGCGAGGATCGAGTTCAAGTATCCGCCGGTGCCCTTGGCCGAAGGAATCAGTGACGAGGCGTCGATGCGACGCCACGAAGATACGGCCACCCGGATCCCGTTGGTGATGCCATCCTCACCGAGGTAGGCACCCCATTGCCAGGCCGCCATCATCACGTGCGTCGACGCGCCAGCAGGGTTCAAACCGATCGAGCCAAGCCCGAGAAAAACCAAAGGCCGGATGTATCCATCCGGAAGGTCGTTGGCGGAGATGACCTCGCGGGCCGCCTTCATGAGTTGATCCGTGTCAAGGCCGAGTGGAATCCCATACGCCTTGCATGACATTATGAGACGATCCATGTGCTCACGGTGCCGGAAGATCGCCGGTCCGCTATCCGTTGCGTACGCCCGGATTCCCTCAAAAGCGCCAGTTCCATAATGCAGTGCGTGGGACAGAACATGGACCTTGGCATCTTCCCAAGGAACCAGTTCACCGTCCATCCAAATGTATTTCGATGTATCCATAGTCTCTAGTTTGCCAGGTTCTAGACCGTCTTGAGCAAATGGCGCCCGTGCCATTCGAGAATTGCTTCGAACCGCTCTTGGCGATGTCGGGGCTTTCCAGCTCGGGACAGTTCATGCGACTCACCCGGGAACCGCAGCATCTCGGTCTCGACCCCACCTCGCAGGAGCATCGTGAAAAGCTGCTCGGCCTGTTCGATTGGGCATCGGAAGTCGTTTTCTGAGTGAATGATCAGGGTCGGCACCTTGATTTCATGGGCGTTGGCAAGCGGACTGGCCTCCCACAGCGCACCGGGATCGTCAGGGAGACTCGCCTCGAGATACATCTGCGAGAAGTACGGACCGATATCGGATGTTCCGGAAAACGACGACCAACTCAATAGCCCTCGCTCCACAATCGACGACTTGAAACGCTGATCCCGAGCGGTGATCCAGGCTGTCATGAACCCGCCGTAGGACCCACCCATCACGCCGATCCGATCCGGATCTAAGCGCGGATACCTGGCAAGCGCTTCATCGAGAGCAGCCTGTACGTCGGCCAGGTCGTTCACTCCCCAGCCGTCCCCGACAACGGCCTGCACATGATCCGAGCCTCGACCCGACGAACCGCGCGGGTTGCAGGCCACAACGCCATACCCGGCGCCCACGTACATTTGGAACTCGTCATAGAAACCGTACCCGTATTGAGCGGCGGGCCCTCCATGGATGTTCAGCAACATCGGAACCGGGTCCGTCCCAGACGGCAGGTACACCCAAACGTCGACATCGCCTCCACCGGCGTCAATCACAAAATGTTCACCCTTGACCAGCTTCGGCGAGAAATCTGCATTGAACGAAGTCAGCTGTTTGGCGACCCCACCTTCGGACTTCATCAACTCGCCAGGTTGGTCGTAACTCGACTCGACGAAGGCAATCCCGCCCTGGCTGACCGACAGTGAATCTGCAGCCGAATCAGCGGAGTGCACATCGGAGATGGCCCCGTCGGCGGAGACACGTTTGATCTCCACCCGACCCTCGTTCTCGACGAGCACGACGGCGTCTTCGCCAGAGAAGGCCAAGTCGGCGATTCCTCGATCGAGACCGGCGGTGAGCGATACCGGCCCGTCAGGATCAAATCGCCACAACTGCATCATGTCTGGCCAATCGAACAAGTTCTTCAAGCCAACCGCGTGCAAGCGGCCAGCATCCGAGTATCCGAGCACCGCCCACATGCCAAGGTCGGCCACCATGGTCAGCTCACCAGATTCGAGATCACGTTCCCAAACCTGCTTGTCGTTGGTAGCGACTCTCTCGCCGGATCGATCAGACAAAAAAGCCACTTTCGTTCCGTCAGGCGAGAAGATCGCGTCGACCTCCCGAAAGTTGTCGTCGTCACTGAGTTTGCGCGGTTCGGTGGCATCGACGGGAACCAGCCAGGTGGTATCGACGGTGTTGTGGAACTGCCCGATAGTGTCGAATTTCATCGGCAAACGGGTCACCCTGACCGGTCTGCGCCTCCGCTCTTCGTCATCGAGTTCAACCCAGTCCGCAGAGTGCTCAGTCGCCGACACCACAATCTGGGTGCTGTCTGGCGACCAATCGAAGGAGCGGGCAGCAATGGCGAAGCTGGTCAGAACCTCGGCTTCTCCGCCACCAACCGCGATCACCGCCAATTGCGGCCGATCGCCAGGTCCGGCACCCTTGCGGAGGAATGCCACCTTGGTCCCGTCCGGACTGAACTTGGGGGTCAGATCAGTTGGTCCGGCCGTCAGCTTACGAACCACTTCTCCATCGGCGAGCCAGATGTTGGCGTCGTAACGGTCGTCTTCGATATTCATCCGTCTACTGCCGAACACAATTCGGCCATCGTCGGCGATCGACGTCCCGGCCAAGGTTACGTAGGCAGTTGTGTCTTCAAGATCCAAATGATCCTCCCGATCAGCCAAAACTGTAGCCTGCCCCGATGCATCGCATGATCGCTTCCTGGTTCGGCTCTGGCCTCATTCTTGGAAAGATGCGCGGAGACCATTCCGGGTCAGGAACCATCGGGTCGGCGGTGGCGCTTGGTATGACGCTGCTCATCGCCCCCTTCGGATGGCAATGGCAAGCACTGGCAGCCATCGTGGCGACCGGACTGGCCCTGTGGTCGGCACGCCCGTTTGCAGCCGATGGGGCCGATCCCGGGTGGATCGTCGCTGACGAGGCCGCCGGCATGTTCCTTGCTTCGATCGGACTCGGAATCCCGGCTGTCTTCGTGGCTTTTGTCGTGTTCCGAATAGCCGACGCCACCAAGAAGTTCCCCGGGGTGGCCGCCGCCGAACGCCTTCACGGAGCGGTTGGTATCACCGCAGACGATCTCGTGGCGGGACTATGGGCACTGGCGGTCGGCTGGGGGTTCCAGCTCTACCTGTTTGTCTAGAGCCCCGTTTGCCTGGAGCCCAGTTTTGCCCTCGGTCTTAGCGGGGGACTACTTGCCTAGGGATTAAGCGTCCGGCAGGCGGACAAACCGAGCGGTGATAATTCCGTCGAGTTTCCGCAGTGCTTCAACCTGAATATCGGTCAAAACCGAGTCGGTGGCTACGCCCATCATCGCCGCCTCTCCCGTGCCCGGCATCCGCCCGACGACCATGTCGGAAATGTTGACGTTCAAGTCGCCGAGGAACGTTCCGACCCGGCCGATCAACCCGGGGACGTCTTCGTTGCGGACCATCAGGAGGTTCTGGTGGAGCGGCAGTTCCAACTCGAGACCCTGGATCTCGACGAGCACCTGCCCTTTGCGTGTAATCGTCCCCGAGACAGATACGGGCTGACGGTTGAAGGTGCCGGAAAGTTGAACGAGCGAAAGATAATCCTCGGCGTCAGAGGCCTTCTCCTCAACGATCCGAATGCCGCGTTCGTCGGCGATTGTGGCGGCGTTGACGAACGAGATCGTGTCAGTTGTGGCCTCGGCCAAGGCTCCCTTGAGGGCTGCCAAGCGAAGCGGAGTCGCCGGATGTTCGGCAATTCTGCCTTCGAGACGCAGAGTCACCACCGGCGGTAAACCCTTGGCAATCCCGACGAACACCCGGGCCAGGTTTTCTACCAGCGGCAGGAACGCTCTTACCTCTGGCGAGACCTCTCGTCCCAAATCCACGTTCACGGCAGTCAGGACCAACTCCCCTGCCAATGCGTTGGCAACGGCCGATGCTACGTCGGTGCCAGCCTTGTCCTGAGCTTCGACCGTCGATGCGCCAAGGTGGGGGGTCAGCACAACCTGCGGGAGGTCGAATAGCGGGCTGGCAGTGAGGGGTTCCACTTCGAAAACATCGAGTCCAGCGCCGGCGACGATGCCATTCTTGACGGCCTCAGCCAGGTCCAATTCCACCACAATGCCCCCGCGCGAGGCGTTGATGATCCGAACTCCTGGTTTCATCGAGGCGAATGCGTCGGCGTTCAACATGCCTTCGGTCTCGCGAGTCTTCGGCAAATGAACGGTGATGAAGTCGGCAACGGCATACAGATCAAACACGTCCTCGACGACCTCAACCCCCATCCGACCAGCCACCTCGGGAGATACGAACGGGTCGAACCCGATGAGCGTCATCCCAAAGGCCCTGGCCCGCTCGGCAACGAGCGAACCGATGCGCCCGAGACCGAGAATCCCGAGCGTCTTTCCGTGGAGCTCGACGCCTTGAAAACTGGTCCGATCCCACACCCCCGACCGGAGAACGGCGTCGGCTCGGGGGACATTGCGAGCCTGCGAGAGAATGAGCGCCATGGCGTGTTCGGCCGCTGAAATCGTATTGGCGGTAGGAGCGTTGACCACCAGCACACCCTGCGCGGTGGCTGCCTTGAGGTCGATGTTGTCTACCCCTACCCCGGCTCGCCCCACCACGGTGAGCTTCGGAGCTGCCGCGAGGAGTTCCGCGTCGACCATCGTTGCCGAGCGGACCACCAGTCCATTGGCGTCGTGAAGGCGTCGCATGAGTTCGGCTCGATCCACACCGGATGCATCGTCAACGACACAGGACCGTTTGAGCGCCTCGAGTCCTGCGGCGGCGATTACTTCGGCGACGACAACCTTCGGCTTTTCCATAGGCAATTGTCCCCTTCCTTGGAATCAAATACAAAACCAGATCCACCTCCTGTCCCCTGGTGCGAATGGCGTGTAGATTCCGCTGTGGAGGTATTCAATGACATGGAAGATGATCGTTGCGGCAACCGACGGATCTGAGCGATCAATCGCAGCCGCTCAG
Source organism: uncultured Acidimicrobiia bacterium (assembly GCA_965363765.1). Classification (GTDB taxonomy): domain Bacteria; phylum Actinomycetota; class Acidimicrobiia; order Spongiisociales; family JAENVV01; genus JAENVV01. Next base: position 21,562 of record CBDTUI010000021.1, on the reverse strand, counting down.
TTTGCTGCGAGCCTGGCAAGAGAATGCGAATCCAAACTTCACATCGTCACGGTCGTCCGCCCACCTGAGGGCTGGTGGGGTATCGAAGGCGCCCCACCGCCGCCTCGAGCTATGTCCGAAGCCGTTGTCGACGCCCGACAGTCGATCCTCGATGTGACGATGTCGAAACTTGACCAAACCGGGTTGGATATAACCACCGCGCTCGAGATCGGCGAACCGTCCGGGACCATCGTGAAGTATTGCGAAGACAACGAGGCCGACCTGCTTGTCATCGCGCGGCGAGGAGCCGGGTTCATCGAACGATTCGTGATGGGATCAGTTGCTGATCGGCTTGCTCATTACTCGCCTTGCCCCATCCTGATCGTCCCGTAGGCGATTCGTAATTCAGGGTTGATAGACGGTTGCTCCGAAGAGCTCCTGGTTGACGCGCACAATCGTCGCTTTTCCCGATTCGCTGAACAGCCATTCGGCAAACCGAAGGCCTTCCTCTGGGGAGCCAGCGATCACCGTGACGCGATAGGGGTTAGCCGGAGGGTCGGTGAGGTCGACTGGGATTAGCCGGTCGAGATTCTCGACAGCGTAGAACGCACCGGCCTCGGCGAGGGTGAACGCCCCTCGTTGGTCGGCCACCTGCATCGTCAAACCCATCCCCTGGCCGGTCGACAAATACCAATCCGCAGCAGGTTCTGCGCCCCCCGGCCACTGCGACAGCTCGGTCTCGTGGGTACCCGAACCGTCACCGCGCGAAACAAAGCGATACCCGTTGGAGGCAATGGCGGCGAACGCCTCACGAGTGGTGAGACCCGTCAAGCTCGCCGCCAGCTCGGTCGGCCCAACCAAAAGAAACGCACTCGCGAAAACAAGTTCTGACATCTGAGGGTTCTCGTCGGCAAGGAAGTCGGCCTCCTGTTGGGGAGCGTGAGTGAAGAGGACATCGGCCGCTCCCGACCGACCTAGATTGAGAATCTGGGCACTGGATTCGGCGAGGACGCTCAGCTCGACGCCGGGATGGTTGGTTTCGTATTCGGCGACCAGAGCGCCCATGAAGCCGCTGTCGACGAGCGTGGTCCCCGCTCCGACGATCACTCGTTCATCAGTACCTCCACAAGCCACGACGAGGAGGACCATGAGGAACCCGAGCCACTTCATGAAGACGGGACGACACGCACTGCGGTGGCCTTGACGACGGCGGTCGCCGGTACGCCTACTTCGAGCCCGAGAGCTTCGAGGGACCCCGGTGTGAGCATGGCAACGATCGGAATCCCGGCATCGACGGCCACTTCCACGAATCGACCGATAGGCCGGACATCGGTCACGATGCCGATGAAGCTGTTCCGGGCGGAGCCAACCGTTGGGGGTGTACCGGCGTACATCGTCACCGTCTCTGCGCCGAACATGACCCGAACCGTGTCGCCGAGTTCGTGATCACCCACTCCCCAGATCGTCGTACCGGATGAGGCGACCGAACACAACGGACCTTCCGTGACCCGCACGACCCCATCGAGCACGTTGCCGAGGCCAACGGCGGCTGCCACTGCTCCGCTGGCAGGCTGGGCGAACACATCGTGGACCGGGCCGCTCTGATGAACCTGACCGTCGATGAGAACCACCATGTGGTCACCGAGTACCGCAGCCGAATCCTGGTCGTGAGTGACGATTACCGCACTCCGATCGCCAATCGCATCGACGACGACCCGGGCGACTTTCATGCGGTCCTGTACGTCAAGCGCCGCCAGTGGCTCGTCGAGCAGGACCCATGGTTCCGGGCGGGCAAGCGTGCGGGCGAGGGCCAAACGTTGGCGTTCGCCGCCAGACACCGCCCGCGCCTCAAGGAGATGCCCAACCCCAAGTCGATCAGCGAGGTGGCGCGCCCGGGCAGCCTCTTCAGCCGACAATCCCAAGCCGAGGTTCCAACCTGCGCTGCCCCGAAAGTGATAGCTGCTCTGCGGTAGGTAGGTCGCCTCCAGCGGCGAGTCTCCGATCGAGCCGGCGAGGAGTCTCAGCAGCGTCGATTTGCCTGCGCCGTTTGGTCCGAACACGACCGTACGACTTCCAGAAGGAATGTCCACCTCGCAATCGAGTTGCGACCCGTCGTCGGGATACCGGAACTTCACATCGCCCTCAATCGGCCGAGGGCAACGTTCACGAGAAGCACGATCATGAGCAAGACCATTCCGAGCGCCAGGGCTGTGTCAAAGTGGGCTTGCCTGGCTTGCTGAACGATGGCAGTGGTCAGCACCTGGGTTTCGCCCTCGATGTTGCCACCGACGATGAGCACCGCACCAACTTCGGACACGACCCGACCAAACGCAGCCGCAATTGCCGCCACCACCCCTGGAAAAGCCTCGCGGGCTGCAACCAGAGCGCGCTGGGGACCCGATAGTGCCAGGGCGAAGAGCTGCTCGTTGGCGGCCGGGCCGAGACCCCGGATCGCCCCAGCGGTGATTCCTGCCGCAATCGGGATCGCTAACAGTGCCTGAGCACCGATCATGGCGATCGGGGTAAAAACCAGCTCGAGAGAGCCGAGCGGACCGTCGTTCCAAAGCAAAATAAGAATGAGGAGACCTGCGAGAACGGGCGGGACACCCATGCCAGCGTTCACCACGACGTCAATCACATTTCGGAAACGATGACGGGTCAGTGCCAACCAGGCTCCGAGCGGAATACCGAGAAAGATCCCGATCAACGTGGCGGAACCGGCGACAGCAAGGGTGAGAAACAGGATGCGGCGGAGCTCGCCACCGAATCCGAATAGCTCCCTAACTGCGTCCGAAAGAAGGCCCGCCAGGAAATCCAAGGGTCAGGTGCTGAACCAAAACCAGGCGGCCGCTGCCACGATCGCCGCATAAATCGCCAGCTTGAAGACCTTTTTGACGAACCAGTAGACAACTAGTCCGGTTGCGCCAACGCCGAGGATTAGAGGTAGCCATTGTTCCATAGGGGCAGGTTAGCTTCCGAAGAACAGTGCGGGAGTCAAACGGGGGACGACGAGATCGGCCGCCGCCAGCTCTTCCAGATCGAACTCGCCTCGATCCACGGCCACGACCCGCATCCCCGCCGATTTTGCGGCTGCTACACCCACTGGCGAATCCTCGACGGCAGTACATGCGTCAGGGGCGACCCCGAGCAGTTCCGCCGCTCGAACAAACAGATCAGGGGCGGGTTTGACCCTGGCTACTTCGTCGCCGGCGACCGACACCGAAAAGAACTCGGCTAAGCCGGTCGAACGCAGGGATACGTCGAGCCGATCCCGAGCCGAACTCGAAGCCACCGCCAGAGCCATGCCCCTCCCAGCCAAGACTTCAAGTGTGTCCTTGGCGTCCTCAAATGACTCGAGGTGCCGCTCGAAGAGGGCAAACATGGCATCAGAGATGGCAGACCCGACCTCTTCGATGGGGGGCAGATCGTGGTTCGACGCAAAATGGGCGTATTCGACTTCAAATGGATGGCCGACCAGGTGTCGCCGGTCCGCTTCGGTAACGGTGACGCCGTATCCACTCATCGCGGTAGCTATGGCGCTCCACGCCAGCGTCTCGGAGTCGACGAGGACGCCGTCGCAGTCAAAGACGACTGGCATCTATCCGATCCGGGATCGAATGATGTCTGTAACGGCTCGCGGATCGGCCTTCCCGCCCGTAATTCGCATGACCTGTCCGACGAAGAAGCCGATGAGCTTGTCTTCGCCGCCTGCCAGCCGAGCGAACTGGTCCTGGTTTTGTGCGATGACTTCATCGACGGCTGACTCCAGCTCTCCGGTGTCACTGATCTGGATCAGGTCGTGAGCGGTGGCAACGGCTTCCGGGTCGCCTTCGCCGGCCAGGACGTAGGCCAGCACTTCCTTGGCAGCAGTCGCTGACAGCGTTTTGGCGTCGACCATTCCGGCAAGCTGGCTGATGTGGCCACCGGTCAACGCCGAGTCGGCGACGGCAGTCGATTCGCGGCGAGACCAAGCAGTCACTTCGCCGGTGAGCCAGTTGGCGGCTGCTTGCACAGGTGCCCTGGCTTCGATCGCCGACTCGAACAAGCCGATCAGGTCGTCCGATCCAACCAGCGAAGTCGCTGACTCAGCGTCAACGCCAAGGCCAACATATCGGGCAGCCCGAGCGGCTGGGAGTTCGGGCAACGTGGCAGCGATTTCGTTTCGCCATTCCTCGGTGACTTCGATTGGTAGCAGGTCGGGTTCGGGGAAATACCGGTAGTCGGAACTCCCCTCCTTGGACCTCATGCTGTGGGTGACGCCTTCGCCCTCATCCCAATGGCGCGTCTCCTGATCGATTGTCCCGCCCTCATCCAGAATCTTGGCCTGACGGACTATTTCGTGGTCGACGGCTCGTTCTAACGAACGGAACGAGTTCATGTTCTTTACCTCGACCTTGGTTCCAAACGGCTCAGTTCCTTCCGCACGGAGCGAGACATTCGCATCGAAGCGAATCGACCCTTCCTCAAGCTTCGCGTCCGAAACTCCCAACGCAGACACGACGGTGCGAAGGTCCTGAGCGTACGTGCGAGCCTGGGCGGCGGACCGGATGTCAGCCTCGGACACGATTTCCACGAGAGGGACACCGGCCCGGTTGAAATTCAGCAGAGTCTCGGTAGCCGAGTGGATCCGACCGCTTTCGCCAACATGGATGGACTTTCCGGTGTCCTCCTCCATGTGGGCACGGTTGATGCGGATGCGACTCGTTTCGCCATCGACGGTCACGTCGATCCAACCGTCGTGGCACACGGGCACGTCGAACTGAGATATCTGATAGTTCTTCGGCTGATCCGAGTAGAAGTAGTTCTTGCGATGGAACTGTGATCGTTCCGAGATCGAGCAGTTGAACGCCAGCCCGATCTTGGTAATCCACTCGATGGCCTTGCGGTTCGGGACCGGCAATGCACCCGGCAGGCCAAGGCATACTGGACAGATGTTCGTGTTCGGTTCGGCGTCAAAGTCGACCGCACAACCACAGAACATTTTTGAAGCCGTCTCAAGTTCGACGTGGACCTCGATACCGATGACCGGCTCCCACTTCATGAAGCCACCACGTCGACTATCGGGCGGCCGATGTCGTCTGACATCGCTTCAATGGCGGCCGCGACCTGGAACATCACGGTCTCGCCGAGCGCCGGCGCCATCACCTGGAAGCCAATCGGAAGGCCCGAAGCGGACAGTCCTACCGGAATGGAAATGGCCGGATGCCCAGATAGGTTCGATGGAATCGTGCAGATGTCTTGCATGTACATCGACAGCGGATCCTGGGTCTTCGCTCCGAGTTCAAAGGCGGGGGCCGGAGCGGTCGGCGACACCAGCACATCAACCTGCTCGTAGGCGGTCGCGAATTCTTGAATGATGAGCGTCCGGACCCTCTGGGCCTGCCCATAGAAGGCGTCGTAGTAGCCGGCCGACAAGGCGTAAGTACCGAGAAGAATGCGTCGGATGACCTCCGGCCCGAACCCTTCCGCTCGAGTCAGGGACATCATCTCGTCAACCGTTCCGCCACCGACCCGCAGGCCGTAACGTACACCATCGAACCGAGCGAGGTTCGCCGAGCATTCAGCGGGGGCGATCAGGTAATAAGCCGACAAAGCGGTCGCCGTAGATGGAAGTGACAATTCGACGATTTCGGCACCGGCTGCAGCTAGCCGATCGACGGTCGTACGGAATGCGGCCATAACTTCGTCGTCGATCCCCTCGCCTGACAGCTCGGTGACGATGCCAACTCGCAAACCGCTAATCCCGTTTGCAAGGCGTTCGGTCCCAGAAGGCGCCGGTCCGGGATATGACGTTGCGTCCATCGGGTCGTGACCGGCGATCGCCTCGTACAGGATCGCCGAGTCTTCAACAGTGCGGGTCAGCGGACCGATCTGATCAAGCGAACTGGCGAAGGCAATCAATCCGTACCGGGACACGAGCCCGTAGGTTGGCTTCATGCCAACTAGCCCACATAGCGCGGCCGGCTGGCGAATCGAACCGCCCGTGTCAGAGCCGAGGCCGGCCAGCGCCGACCCGGCCGCTACTGCAGCTGCCGATCCACCAGATGATCCGCCCGGCACCGTATCGAGATTCCAAGGGTTCCGGGTCGGGCCGAAAGCCGAGTTCTCGGTTGACGATCCCATTGCGAATTCATCGAGATTGGTCTTGCCAACAACTACTGCTCCCGCGTCGCGGAGCTTCGTCACGACGGTCCCGTCATAGGGTGGGATGTATCCGGCGAGGATCTTCGACGACGCAGTCGTTTCGATACCCTTCGTCATCATGTTGTCTTTGATCGCTAGAGGTAAACCGTCGATAGGGCCCAAGCTGGCGTCGGTCGAGAGGCGCCGGTCAGCCGCTTCGGCGGCGGCCAGAGCTCCATCACGATCGATGGTCAAATACGCATGCACGGCGGCCTCGGTCAGACTGGCCCGAGTCAAGACCGACTCGGTCAACGCGACCGACGAAAAATCGCCTGCTCGCAACCCGGCGGCGGCCTGGACAAGGGTGAGGTCGGCCAGGTCGCTCATTCAGTGTCCAACGAGGGAGGCACGCGGAAGAAGCCGTCCGTGGCGTCAGGGGCCTGCGACAGCACCGCATCACGGTCCAGAGAGTCGGTCACGACGTCTTCGCGAAACGCGTTGACCATGTCGAGGGGATGTGAGGTTGGCTCGACGCCATCGGTGGGAAGGCCCTGCACGAGGGCGGCGTGGTCAAGAATTACGCTCAGCTGGGCGCGGTAGTCCTCTAATTGCTGGTCGGACAGCTGAATGCGGGCAAGTCTGGCGACATGGGCGATGTCAATATCGATAGGCATGACGGATGAGTCTAGGCCTTCTCGATATGGGCGCTAACCACCCGAATCAGCTCGTTGACCTCGTTGCCCGTCATCGCCCGATGAGTACTGTTTTCGAGCCAACGAATATCAACCCTGGCTCGGATCAGCCTGTCCCTCAGGTCGTAGACGCCATCCGGCAAGATGTACTGGTCACGCCGAGCCTGCACAATCAACGTGGGATGCTCGATCCACTGGGCGGCAGTAAAGGCAGCCAGACGAGCTTCAAGGACCTGTTTGACGCTTTTCGTTGGGTAACCGCGGTAGCCGATATCGAATCGGCGTAACGACGGTGCCGGTTCCGGTTGGGGTTCGGGCCAGTACTGATTGCGGCTTACGTACGAGAGCGCCGGCGCCAGGAAGATCGCTTTGTCGGCAAACCACGTCAACGGATTGATCAGACTCAACGAAGCGAACCGTTCGTCGGCGGCGAGCATGCAAAGCATGGCACCCAACCCGAATCCGACCAGGTGTACCCGGTCTGCGAGATCCTCAGCTTGCAGGATCGCATGGTCGACGCTTGCCTGCCACATTTGTCGGCTGACGCCACCGAGGTCGCTCATCTCGGTTCCGTGACCAGGCAACGAGGGCACGACCACGGAGTGGTTTCTCGCTAGGAGTCCGTCGGCGAGCGGCCGCATCTGCGCGGCAGAGCCTGTGAATCCATGGACCAAGACGACTGCCTTTCCACTGTCACCGACCGCCTCGAAAGGTTGCGCAAGCGGATCCAACCAGGCTGTCACTCGGACACGCCGAATCTTGTAACCCCAAGCTCAGTGAGTAGCTCGGTCACCCGACGTTCGATCTCGTCGCGCACGACCCGAACTGCTGGCAATGCTTGCTCATGCGGATCGGCGAGATCCCAGTCGACGTATCGCTTGCCAGGGAAGAATGGGCAAACGTCCCCACAGCCCATGGTGACCACCACGTCGCAGGCCTCGACGATCTCATCGGTGAAAGGAACCGGAAAGGAGCCGGAGATATCCACTCCCACTTCAGCCATCGCCTCCACTGCCATCGGGTTCACGGCCGACCCAGGGTTGGAACCGCCACTGAACACCACAGCCCGATCGTCGGCGAAATGGCGGGCGAATCCAGCCGACATCTGTGAACGGCCGGCGTTGTGAACACACACGAAAATCATGGTGGGGATGTCGCTGCCGGTATCAGCCAAATCGGCGGCCTTGGCCCGCTGAGCCGTGAACGAGTCGACCTGGTCGTCGGTATAGGGGGCCGGATATTTCGAGAGGAGGACGGCCGTGTCGGCGCGCAACTGAACGAGAGATCCCTGCATCGGGCACCATCATACCGACCCGCTTTCGTCCGACACCGCCCAGCGACCGCTAGCTTTATTCTCTCCGAGAGAAGGATGGTCCGTGCGGGTGCTCATTGCTGCTTCCGAATATTCACCATTCGCTCGAACCGGCGGACTCGGTGAAGCCGTATCGGGAATCGCCCACGGGGTTGCCGCCGCAGGCCATTCAGTCAGGGTGATCATCCCCCGCTACCGCCACCTTCACGACCTCGGAACCCGCCACTCAGGGACAGGGTACGCCGACGCCCTCTACCTCCACCAGCACGGCGACGTCGAGGTCGTGCTCGTCGACGATCCCGAATCCTTCGATCGTGTTGGCATCTACGGAGACACGCCCGGCAGCGGCTACGACGACCAATGGAGGAGATTCGGTAGGTTCGCCAACGTCGTGGCCGGTCTAGCTGATGATGTCGATGTGATCCATCTTCATGACGCACACACCGGTGCGGTTGCGCTGCTGGCGGATGCTCCGACCGTATTTACGATCCACAACGCTGCCTATCCCATTGTCGGACCGCTCCACGAGTCGATTGGAATCCTCGGGGCGTCCGAAGAGTTCGCCGCCATGGGCGGTCCACTCGAGTGGTACGGCGACGCCAACTATCTCAAGGCTGGCATGGCCACGGCGGACGTCGTCACGACCGTGAGCCCCACCTTCGCCAAACAGCTGCTAGTCGATCCATCGGTTTCGAATGGACTCGATGGGGTGCTGAACGCCCGGGCTTACCCTCCAATGGGAATTGTCAACGGAATCGATCCGGTTGCCTGGAACGCCGAGACGGATGACTCTCTGGCGACTGTCTTCGGGCCGGACGAACTGGATGCACGATTGGCCAACCGGGAGATGTTGCTCGAAATGGCCGGAATTGATGACGGGGTGATCTTCGGCAATGTCGGGAGGATGTCAGAACAGAAAGGCCTGGCGTTGCTTGATGCTCATTTGGATGAACTCGTCGCCGAAGGAGCACGATTTGTCCTGGTAGGGGGCGGAGAACTCGACGATATGGTGGATGGGTGGGCCGCCCGCCATCCCCAAGCCGTCTGGCACGGCCCCTACTCAGAGGGACTCAATCGCCTGGTGGCTGGCGGGACCGACAGTTACCTCATGCCGTCGCGATTCGAGCCGTGTGGGATCGGTCAGATGTACGCCATGCGTTACGGCTCGCTCCCAGTTGTACGTCTCACAGGCGGACTTGCCGACACCGTCGTTGACATCGACGAGGCACCCGAAGAGGCGACCGGTTTTGGGTTTCGCGCCTTCGATTCGCTAGAACTTGCCAAAACGATCCGACGGGCCATGCGGCTTTTCCGCACTGACCAACCCACCTGGGCGTCGATGCAGCGCCGCGGCATGACCAACGATTTCTCATGGGCGAATGCTGCCCGCTCCTACATTGAGGCCTATGACCAGGCGATCCGTCAGTCCTAACGGCTGCGGCCAACTACCGTGGCAACCATGAAGACCCGACTGGCAGGCCTGCTTACGTTCACCATGTTGCTGGGAGCCTGCGCGCTGCTTCCGAGCGCTACGACGCTGCCGGAGGACACCACCACCACGACGCTAGCGGCCACCACCGGTGGCTCCCTACCGGATGCGCCACCACCAACGACTCCCTCGAACGAGCCGGTGTCGGGCGCCATCGTTGTCTCTGACTTCGCAGTCAGCATCGTGTATGACGACGGACCAACCGCTACGTTGACCGGGGACATCGATTACCCACTGGAATCAGCGTTCGTCGACCTTATCGGTGGCCTGGTATTCCAGTACGCCGATCCTGGCCCCGGCGTGTCGTCTGGCATCTTGCGTTTGTTGCCAGGGACGATCGAGCCAATCGAACTGATCGCTGAGTCCGAAGGCGAGTCGCTCACCCTCATTGATGTTGCCAGCATTGATGGTCGACCCAACGTCGTTTACCTGATCCGGGCGCCTGGCGAGACCGTGGGCGGCCAGTTGGTTGCAGCCGACCTCCAGGGTGGGGCCCCGTCGGTCCTCTACGACGGACCAGACCTCGTGTCGGGCGATGTGGACGACTCGCTTATCGTCGTAGAACTTCGGGTCAACGCCACTTGCAACAAGCTCCTCGCCTTCGCGGACGGTGAGTCCATCTGGGAAGCGGATTGCATCGACGGGTCAGGACCGGTTTCGGTCGCGACCATGGACGGATTCGTGGCGACGGTCATTAACGGAGAGCTCCTGGTGACCAAGCTCGAAGACGACACCACTTCGACCTACGGAGTTGGAACCGCCGAGCGTGTTTTTGATATTTCCGATGCCGGGGTCTTGCTACTCGATCAGGCGGGATCGTTGGTGATTGCAACCGAAGCCGAACAAACAATCGTGCCAACCGCCGAACTCGTTCGTTCCGCTTCTTTGTTCGACAGCCCGCTGGCAGTAACTGAGGGCCATCGACTCGGAGGAATCCGGGCCGCCCAGGGACCGTGCTCAGCAGCCGGTCAGTCGTCGGTCCCTCCCGTCCTGGCCTCTTTGCCTGAGGCCGTCGCTGCGATTAGATCCGCCATTGTCGAACGAGCCGTCGACTGCGATTTCGACGCCCTGGCCGCTCTCACCTCACCATCATTCACGGTAAATTTCGGAGGTGGCGATCCTCGGCGGGTCTGGATGGCGTCAGAAGCTCGGTTTGGCGATGACCTGTCACTCATCGTACGAATCCTGAACCTTCCCTTCGCGGTGAGCGCGCTCCCCGATGGCCGGACCGTCTATGTGTGGCCGTCGGCAGCCACGGACAACCCGACCGACGCCGACTGGGAGGCAATCCGACCGGTGTTCAACGAGGAAGAAATCGACGCCATGCGCCAGCAAGGCGGGTATACCGGCCATCGGATCGGCATCGCCGAGGATGGCGAATGGCTGTTTTCGGTGGCGGGCGACTAACGGTGCATAACGAGAGCCCTGCCCTCCGCGAGGAGGTGCTTGCGACGCTTTCGCTCGCCTTGAGAACCCCGGCTGGCCGGCCGACCGATCAGGCGCTGCGACATTTAGGGCGAGCCAACTCTGATGACCTCGCAGCAGACGCCATCCGTTCGGCCATGAACAAGCCGGGCCGTTCTGCCGGCATGCTCGACATTCCCAGCGCTGATGAGGAGGCGTCACAGGCAATATCTGCCTTGTCGACCCGTCAACGGCTGGCGCTCATTCTGCGGCACGGAAGACACTGGGATGACTCAAGGATCGGCCGGGCTCTGGGGGTCGATGACGGCGCTGGGGCTGTGCAGGAAGCCGAGATGGCGGTGGCTGAGAGTGTCCGGCCGAGACTGGCTTGGGAGATCGATCATCAGCTTCGCAACATCCTTCTCGAGTCGTCGTCTGATCGCAAACGACGACTCATCAAGGGCCTGGCGATTCTGGCGGTCGGAGTGGCCGCCATTCTGACGTTCCTGGCTGTCACCCAGGCCAACATCAAACGTCCCGATCTCATCCAGCTTCGGCCAAGCGGCCTTTTGCGAGCCAACTCGGACGGTGACATCACCCGACTGATCGAAGAACAAGTGTCCGTCGCCAGGGTGACCTCGGACGACGCGATCCTCTATCAATTCTCGGGTGGTCCTGGTGTAGCCGGCGGATCGATCTGGTACAGCCCCGGCCCTGGCCAACGTGCTGGCCAGCTGATACCCAAAACAGGTGGTGTCCTCGGGTGGGTCGAACCGGATAACCTCCCCCCAACCACCCCTGCCAGTGAGCGCCAGGCGATTGCACTCATCGCTGAGCGCCAGGCGAGCGCCGGCAGCGGTATCACCACTCATTCCATCGTGCTGGTCGATCCGTCGACGGGAACGGACATTTCGGTAGCCGAACTCGGGACATCGACTGGCTCTGAAGAGTCGTCTACGGCTGGAACCAAGCCGGTTTTTGCGTCCTACGGGGGCGACCGGGTGCTGGTGTGGATGATGGACGCGATGGACCTCGAAAGTTTGCCATCGGACGGGGTGACGGATTGTGGCGAATGGCTCATGTTCGACCTCGCCGGTCAAGCGCTCCCTTTTGCGGGCCCAACACCAGCCTGTGACCAGAATGCCGTATCGTTGAGCGTCCCAACGCTCGATCCAACCGGGACCAGGTTGATGTGGTTAGAAACGACCGGCACAATCGACGCGGCGAATCCGCCTCGCGAGGGTTGGCTGTCATCCCAGACGACCGTGCTCAAAGTCATAGAACTCGGGTCCGACAGACAGTTCTCTGTCGAACTTGCCGCCATCAACCAACCGACCTTCTGGGCACAATTCACCATGTTCTCGCAGCAGACCGGCACCATCTCAATCGACAGCGAGGGCGACATCGTGGTCGTTTCGATCGGGATCTGGAATCCAGATGTGGCCGTACACAACTACACGACCTACCTTGTAGATCTGGTCGGGGAAAAAGTTGAGAAGTCAGCCAGTGATGGGCGCGTAACGTTCGGGCATTAAGGCCACAACGGCGCTTTCGGTTTCGCGGCGGTAGATTCGACGTCATGGACGATCAGACCCGCATGACCGCCTATCGGTGGATGACCCTGACCCGCACCTTCGACGAGACGATGGTGGCGATGTGGAAACAGGGCCGCGGGATTGGCGGAACCTTCTCAGAACGAGGTCACGAAGCGGTGTCGGTCGGGGCTGGGTTGGCACTCGGACCCGATGATGTGGTCGCTCCAATGCACCGAGATCTTGGGACATACCTGCTCCGAGGCATGTCCCCGGCCAGAATCTTCGGGAACCTGCTCGGTCGCGAAATGGGCGTCAGCGCTGGACGCGATGCCAATCTCCATGGACTCGGCGATCTCGACCTCAACATCATCGGGTTCATCTCCCACATCCCGCAGGCCATCCCGACCGCGCTCGGTGCAGCAATGGCGTTCCGCTACCGGGACGAGGCTCGGGTAGCCATGACGTTCGTCGGCGACGGCGGTTCCTGTGCGGGCGCTTTCCACGAGTCGCTCAATATGGCCGCCCTGTATAACGCTCCGTTTGTACTCATCATCGAGAACAACCAGTACGCCTATTCGACGCCGCTCAGCCAACAAATGAAGAGCGGCGACATCGCCGGTCGGCTACCCGGATACGGATTGGAGGCGTCAAGAGTTGACGGCAACGATGTCGAGGCTGTCTTCGAGGCGGCTTCCGAAGCCGTAGAACGTGCCAGATCGGGCGGCGGACCGTCAGTCATCGAAGCTCGGACGATGCGTATGCTCGGCCACGCTATCCACGACGGTGCCGAATATGTGCCACCGAATCTGCTCGCCGAATGGGAGGCGCGTGATCCGGTGAGAACCTTCCGGCAACGACTGCTGAGAAACGGCGTCCCGGAGGCAGACCTGGCGGCGCTGGATCGTCAGGCTGAAACCGAAATCGCTGCCGCAGTGCGCACCGCCGAATCGGCCCCACTCCCCGATCCAGACACCGTAAACCAAGGTGTCTACGCATGAACGACACCTTCGGATTCTCCGGCACTGAAACCCGAAACGAGGACGACCGGACTCTGACATACCTCGAAGCAATCACTGAGGCACTGTTCGTCGAAATGGACCGAGACGACAACGTCCTCGTCATGGGCGAAGACGTTGGTGGAGACTTCGGCGGCGCGTTCAAAGCAACCAAGGGTCTCGCAGCCAAGTTCGGTGACCGGCGGGTAATCAACACGCCCCTCGCCGAACTGTCGTTCACTGGCATGGCTAACGGGATGGCGCTGATGGGGCTCAGGCCGGTGATCGAAATGCAATTCGCCGACTTCATCACCTCGGGGTTCGACTCGATCGTCCAGTTCGCGGCGACATCTCACTACCGGGGCATTGGGAAGATCCCCTGGGTGGTTCGGGCACCCTCCGACGGGGGCATCCGATCGGGTCCGTTTCACAGCCAGAATCCCGAAGCGTGGTTCGTGCACACCCCCGGTTTGAAAGTTGTCGCGCCTTCCACGCCTGCCGACGCCAAGGGTCTCCTCGCCGCGGCGATTCGCGACGACAACCCGGTGATCTACTTCGAGGCCAAGCCCCTGTATCGGTCTATCAAAGGCGTGGTTCCTGGCGGCGAACACGTGACCGAGATTGGGAAGGCGACTGTCCGACGGTCCGGATCAGATGTGAGCGTCATTGCCTACGGAACACAAGTGCATACCGCGCTGGAAGCCGCCGATCGAGTCGCCTCCGACGGTGTCGACGTAGAAGTACTCGACCTGCGGACCCTCAAGCCACTCGACACCGAGGCCATCCTCGGGACGGCCACGAAGACCGGAAAGGTCGTCGTTGTTCACGCCGCCAACCGGATGGCCGGGGTCGGAGCGGAAGTAGCCGCCCTGATTGCCGAAGAAGCCTTCGAATCTCTCGACGCTCCTGTTATCCGAATCGGCGGCCTCGACACCCCGGTCCCCTTCAGCCCCCCGCTAGAAGACGCCTACCGCCCCAACACCACCAAGATCGAGACCGCCATCCGAAAACTCTTCGCCTACTGAGCAGTGAGCTCGCGGGCATCGGGGTTGTCGGTTCCGTCCGCCAAACAATGGCTGTTATCGGTCTCCCCAGCGGAATGAAGCGGTCCAACCACAGGACGGCCGTTCAGCCCTGAGGGAACCGCCAGAGCAGCCCGCTGCACTCGGCCGACGCACCGGCTTAGCCGGGCGATCCCTGGCGGCGGTGGCGGTGGTCTTGGGCGATCACGGCTACTGCGGCGCCGGCGGTGTTGACTACCAGGTCGAGCATGGTGTCTCCGTAGCCGCCGACATTTGCATTTTCGATGACGACTGACCCGATGAACTCCACGATCTCGACCAGGGCCCCCAAACCCGCAGCCACCAGCAGGGCGGCGACCGCAATCGCTGGGCGGGACGCTCGGCCTTGGCCCCATTTGGCGATCACCTCATAGGCCGCCCAGGCGGCGATGGCAGTCGCGACTGTGTGGAACGGCTTGTCGTATCGCACGTCAGCGAATAGCCGCTTTACGTAGAGCGGCTGCCCATCGACCAGATAAATGCCGCCAGCCAGATTGCCGATCGCCACCGCAACGAGAGCCCACAGACTCGCCACCGAGAGCTGGACCGAACGGTGCATAAAGAAAACGGCTACCGAAAGCACCACCGTGATCGGCACGTAGATCCACACAAAGGGACTGTCGACTGCCAGCCCGTACACGGTGAAGCTCACGACGCCGGTGGCGAGTGCTCCGACCAGTCGACCCACGGTCTACCGAACTATCTCGACCGGGGGAATGTCACCAGACGGCACGAACCCGAAAGCCCACGCATAAAACGACAGTTCGGATTCGAGGGATTTGACCTGATTGTCGGCGATGCGGAACCCGTGTCCCTCGCCTTCAAAGGCAACGTAGGCATGCGGGATGCCCTTGGTCTTGAGAGCTGAGACCATTTGCTCGGCCTGATCGGGTGGAACCACTTCATCATCGAGGCCTTGGAGAATGAGCATCGGCGTCGACAGCTGGTCGGTGTGGTGAACTGGAGATCGCTCACGGTACAGAGCTTCAGCCTGCGGATACGGCCCGATGAGGCCGTCGAGATACCGCGACTCGAACTTATGGGTGTGTTCGGCCAGCGCCGAGCAGTCAGCCACGCCGAAATATGATGCCCCTGCCGAGAACACATTATGGAACGTAAGTGCGCACAGGGTCGTGTAGCCGCCAGCCGAACCACCCCGAATCGCCAACCGAGCCGGATCCACGTCTCCGCGGTCAACCAGGAACTGAGCGGCCGCTATACAGTCGTCCGTGTCGACGATCCCCCACTGGCCTCCAAGTGCATTGCGATAGGCCCGGCCGTAGCCCGTCGAACCCCGATAATTAACATCAACGACACCAAAACCTCTGGTCGTCCAATACTGTTTTTCGAGTCGGAAGCCAGCCGTCGTCGCCGAGGTCGGGCCACCATGGGACATAACTACGAGAGGCGGTAGATCACCAGACGGCGCCTCAAAAGCCGGGTTGTTGGGCGGATAGTAAAAGGCGTGCGCAACTGCGTCGCCGGTCGTAGGGAACGTGATCGTCTCAGGGACGGAGAACAACGCTTCATCGAACTCAACCGACAGAGCCTGTTTGACTACCTCGACCGAACCGGTATCAACGTCGACGCCGAACACGGCGTCTGGAAGCGTCGGGCCGCTGCCGACCAGCCACACCTTCCCTCCACCGATGGAAATGGAAGGGGCCAGATCTGTTCGATCGAGATCGACGGTTTGCATCTCATCACCGTCAATGACTCCGAGTCGGAACCATCCCTCCTGCTGGTACACGGCGGCGATACGCCCGTCAGGGAGGAACGCGTACCGACGCATCCCGAACACCCATTGCGGATGGCCAAACTCGACATCCTCCTCATGAATGGCCGTATCGGTGTCGTCAGCCTCCCGACGGTACAGATTCCACCAACCAGTTCGATCCGACACGAAATACAAAGAACCATCAGGTGACCACTCAGGTTGGAATATCGACTCGGTACTGTGCCCGGCCACGACCTCGGCGCCCGACACCGAACCATCTGCGGCGAGATCACCGACGTAGAGCTCAGTGCCGTCCCATGGCATGCGGGGGTGATCCCAGGCCAGCCAGGCCAGCCTGGATCCATCCGGACTTACCCGGGGATTCGAGAAAAAATCATGCCCGCCCACGATGACCCGGGGTTCGCTGCTGCCGTCGACCGCAAACACCACCAACTCGTTGACGGGTTCACCGTCGACCTGGTGGTGTTCTCGGACACAAATGACCTGATCGCCCGAGAATGTGAAGTCGGCGTATCGGGCTCCGGCGGCGATATCGGGCTCGGGAGTCACCGCGATCGGCTTGTCGCCGTCGAGCCGGTAGAGGCGCTGGTCGGTGAATGACGACGAGAGAATCACGTCACCGTGTATCCCGATGGCACCTCCGCCGTACTCATGGATTCTGGTCCTGGCATTGAAGCCAGCTGGCGTGATATCTCTGATCGTCCCGTCCGTGGCGCGTCGCACGAGTGCCGTTCGGCCTCCTTCGGTCGGACGGTTCTCAGTCCAGTAAAGGTTGTCACCGACCATGCTCGCTCCAGCGAGCCCAACGCCTGCTTCCGTGAGGAGGCGAGCGCTGAGTGGCGAAACCCACGCACCATATGGCGAAACAATGGTCATACGATTACTCCGTCAGGAACTTGCGGAGGTGCCCGAATGCGACCGGCAAGTTTTGGATGGGGACCGATTCGGCCAACTGATGGGCCATAGCCACCTCACCGGGTCCGTAGTTGATGGCGGCGATTCCATACTCGGCTAAACGAGCCACATCAGTCCAGCCCTGTTTCGGTGCCCGGCGAGCCTGGGTGATGTCCGACAACCGATCCATGTGAGGGTTGTCTTCGGGCACCGGCGCAGCCAGTGCACGGTCGGTCACTTCGATCTCGTCGGCCTCCTCACAGAATGCTCGCAGATGTTCTTCGGCTTCCTCAAGACTGAGCGTTGGAGGAAAACGGTACGAAACGTTGAATTCAAAATAGGCCGGAATCACGTTGCGACTCACTCCGCCGCTGGCGAGCGTAGGGCTCATCACCTCAAGAAAATCCAAGCCGCCGTGATTCGTCGGTTTCGGGTCGCGAGCGGCGAATTTGGCCAGCAAGGGGGCCGCCTTGGTGATGGCATTCTCGCCCAGCCAGGGTCGGGCACTGTGCGCCGACCGGCCGTGAAACTTCACGAGGGCGTTCATCGCCCCGTTGCAGCCCAGTTCAAGATTGAGGTCCGTCGGTTCGAGAACGATGCCGAACTCGGCATCTGTCAGAAACGGAACGGAGTCGAGAATCGTACCCAGCTGATTGTCGACGATGGGGCCCTCCTCTTTGTCATAGAAAACACCCACCACGTCGTAGGGCCCGTTGATCACGGCAGGATCCTCGAGAAGATGAATCATCACCGCGACTCCACTCTTCATGTCGGACGCTCCGAGCCCGTGGAGACGCTCGTCGGCCACGTACGCTTTTGGCTGGCCCTGATGGGGAACAGTATCGATATGGCCAACGAGCAGTATCAGCGGGTTGCCGACACAGCGCCCCACTACAAGACCATTTCCAACCCTGGTTATCTCATCGTGGTTGTACGTTGCGGAAAACCGGCCTTCCAACTCGTTGCAGATCTGCTCTTCCTGACCGATTTCCGAACGGACATCTACCAGCCAGATAAGCGTGTCGAGCAGATCGGTCATACGCTGACCCCGAACGTGCGAAGGGCGTCATTGAGACTGACCTTCTTGTCGGTTTCGGCGGACCGATAACCGATGATGTAGGCGCATTGCAGGTAAGCAGTGCCACCTGCGAACTCGCGAGGCCGGGTGCCTTGCACGACGATGGCTCGTTCTGGGACCTCGCCTCGATATTCACGCTTCTCGGCCGTCGTCATGTCATAAATGGGGATGGACGCCGTGAGTGTGGTGTTGGCTCCGAGGATGGCGCCATCGCCGATCAGGGCGCCTTCGGTGATGATGCAACGGCTACCGATGAAAGCCCCATCTCCAATGATCACCGGCCGAGCGTTAGGTGGTTCCAGTACGCCTCCGATGCCGACCCCGCCCGCTATGTGAACGTCTTTACCAATCTGAGCACATGACCCCACGGTCGCCCACGTATCGACCATGGTGCCGGACCCGACGTAGGCCCCGATGTTCACGTAGCCCGGCATCACCACCACGCCCGGTTCGCAGAATGCCCCGTACCGGACGGTGCCAGGGGGGACGACCCGCACTCCTTGAGCGGCCAGGTCGGTTTTGGTCGGAATCTTGTCGTAGTACATAAACGGTCCAGCCTGCATCGGCTGAAGTTCGGTCATCCGGAAGTACAGGAGAATGGCTTCCTTGATCCAATCGTTGACCATCCAGGCGCCATCGACCTTCTCGGCGACCCGAATCTGGCCGGTATCAAGGAGCGCAATCGTGCGTTCAACGGCCTGGCGGACCTCGGCGGTCAGCGAATTGTCCGCGTAGGCGGTTTCGATTAGCTGGCGGTCAGACATTCGGTCACCACTTTCACTGCTGCTCGACATTCTTCGACTGTTGGCACCAATGCCAACCGTAGATATCCTTCTCCTCCTGGACCAAACACTCGTCCCGGAGAAACCACGATATGCGACTCGAGGAGTCGGGCTGCGATGGCCAGATCATCCGAACCGGCCGGGACCCGTAACCACAAATACAGACCAGCCCGTGAGGCTACGGCTTCATAACCGAGGTTTTCGAACGCGTCTCTGACGATCGACCGTTTGGTCGCAAAGGTTTCCCGACGAGGGGCCACATGTTCGTCATCTCCCCAGGCCACCTGAGCTGCGGCCTGTACAAACTCCGTCGACGCCGTACCGGCCGACGATCGCAGAGCCTTGAGATGACCAATAGCCGTTGCATCACCGACGATGGCTGCTGCCCGGTAGCCGGTCATGCCCGAACGCTTCGACAAACTGAGATACGAGAGGACACCGGTCTGATCGGAATCGGCCACTTCCAGCGCCGAGATCGGTGGTGTTCCTTCATACAGATCGACGTAACACTCGTCAGCGAGGAGCCAGGTTTCTGTTGCTCTTGCTTTGGCGTGGAAGTCTTCGAGGTCAGATCGGGTCATGACCGAACCGGTCGGGTTGTGCGGGTTGTTGATCCACACCATGGAGGCACGTTCCCAGGCATCTTCTGGCACAAGTTCTGCCCGGAACACGAAATCGCCGTCGAGTATCACCGTGTGAACCTCAGCACCGGCCAGTTGGGCGCCCCGTTCATACACCGGGTAGCCGGGGGTCGCCTGGATCACGACGTCTCCGGCGGTTCGATCGACAAAAGCTAGAGGGGTAGAAAAGATGGCTTCTTTCGATCCCGACGTCGGGATGATCTGGG
Source organism: uncultured Acidimicrobiia bacterium (assembly GCA_965363765.1). GTDB lineage: Bacteria > Actinomycetota > Acidimicrobiia > Spongiisociales > JAENVV01 > JAENVV01. The sequence goes on along the minus strand of CBDTUI010000021.1, from coordinate 1,633 downwards.
TGTCCGGGTCAACGTCGACCCCAAAGCGCCTGGCGACGTAACCGGCGATCGCCTGGCGAGTTTCGGCCAGGCCGGCCGTGGTCGGGTACTGGGAGATTTCGGGCACGGCATCGCGTAACGCCTGGCGAATTTGTGGTGGAGTCGGCTCCCTTGGGTCGCCGATCGAGAAGTCGACAAGCGGAAATCCCGCGGCACGAAGCTGGCGGGCCTTGTCCTGAAGTTGGGCCATGGGATACGAGCCCTGGGCCGCTAATACGGGGTTGATGCGCATCGCCGTCACGCTAGCGGGTCATCCGGCTTGGTTGGGATCGGACCCCTTTAGACTCGCTCCCGATGACAAATCGACAATATCGTTTGGTAATCCTCGGATTGGGCATGCTGCTCCTCGGTGTAATGGGCATCGGCTGGGTCTTGACAACTTCGACCTCGTCAGAGTCGACCCGCCCTGAAATCATCGAAGCTCTCAGCCCCGAACCTGACAGCCAGGCTCCCCGGCAAACGTCCATCGACGTCGACGTTCCGGTGGACTATCGCGTGGAGATATGGATCGACTACCGCGGGTCGGGAGATCTCAGCGCCAATTGGGTGCGGGTTCCGGAAGGGGAAATCACGGTCATCGAAGCAACCGGTCAGTACTCGTGGCGACCGACCCCGGGCAGTCCGTTTCTACAAGAGTGGCAACCAGGCCAACAACGGGTTCGCATCGTATGGGATACACGGACCGGCATTCCCGATCCAGGCGTCTATGAGTTTTCGTTCCGGATTGGCTAAGCGGACGCTTCGTCGATTTCGACAGGACACGGGACTCGCTCAGGGCCTTCATTGGCGTAATCAAGCCAAAACGCATCCATCGCGGCAATGTTGAGCGTGGTGAGCTCCATTCGGACCTGCCAGGCGGTCAGCACGATATAGGGTCCCACCGCAGGGTTAGGAGCGACGATGACGTGGTCGGCTTTCTCGTGGGCGTATATACGAAGTGCCGAGATATCGGCCGGGTCGATCTCCGGGTTGTACTGGATGAGGACGGCACCATGTTCGAGCGAGTGAACTTGCACGATGTCAGGGATTACTTGTAGATAGATCCCACAATCCGCCCAATACGACGCATGCTGCCCCGAGGTCGGCGGGACCGAGTTGTATTCAGGCTGCGCCAACGTTCCGGCGATGATGGCCGAAACCTCTTCGTCAGAGAGGTGGTCGGCTCCGAGATCTGGGAACAATTCCCTGGCCCCAAGCTCGCTGCCGCCCACCGGGGTGCTGGTCGGCGGTGCGCTGGGGCTAGAGCCTGAGGTCGTAGCGTCGGGCGGGATGTCTGCCGCCGTGGTCGTCGTAGACGTCGCCCCGCAGGCCACTAGCAAGACCGCCAGCAGAACGACCACCCTCGCACTCGATGACCACCTCATCCGAGCACCCCGGGCCCTTCGGCGAGGAGCCGCTGCAGCGTGGGTTCGTCGATCACGGTGACTCCCAGTTCTTCGGCTTTAGCAAGCTTGGAACCTGCAGCCTCTCCGGCCAGAAGCGCTGAAGTCTTCTTCGAAACGGAGCCAGTAACTTTCGCGCCGTTCGCCTCAAGGGCAGCTTTGGCTTCGTCACGACTCAAACCTTCCAGCGTTCCTGTGATCACAAACGTCAA
>CBDTUI010000020.1:0-30337 GCA_965363765.1 uncultured Acidimicrobiia bacterium | reverse complement strand
GTCCAGGATCCAATGAAGAGAGCCAGGGCGCCCATGAACATGGTGAACGCCATCAAGTGCACACTCATCGCTCCAAGCGTTAGATCCGCAATCTCGCCGCCGACTAGACCAACGGCCACAACCACCGCTCCCCACACCAGGAGTGACCCGACGACGCTCAACACCAACAGTGCCCATGTTTTCGACAAAAGCACTGACGTTCTGCTGCGTGGATTGGCGAGCAGCAGGCCAAGCGTCCCGTCTCGCTCCTCACCGGCTATCGCCGATGTCCCGATGGAGATGGCGATACCACCGAGGACCATTGGCGCAATCAGATTGAGCATTTCTCCGAGTACGAAGGTGGTCCCGGTACCAGCTCCCGACAGTCCGATGGCCGAAACGACTCCCTCTGGCATCCCTGCCACCAACTCGGCGATCAGATCTCCTACGTCTCGGTACACCCAAACGGCCCCCGCCCCCATCACCGCAACGGCTAACGCCGACAGCACCACCCCCACGGACCTATCGCGCAGTGACTTTGTGAAGATCGTGGCAAGCATCAGGCACCGACCTTGGCGGACGGCTGGCCATTTCGGTAGTAAGCCAGAAAGATCTCTTCAAGGTCGGCCTCCGAGTGGGTGAGGTTCACAACATCGTGGTCGGTGGCCGCGCGCAGAAGGGCTGACATCGGTCCTTCGAATGACACCGTGGCTGTCGAACCGGCGACGGAAACATCTCGCACCCCTGGGACTCCCGTGAAGACTGATTCGGCGACCGGATCGGCGAAGTGGAAGGTCACCGTACGAATGGCCTTGTCCTTCAGTGCTTCCATCGTGTCAACGACAGCCAGCTGCCCTTCTCGAATGATTGCGACTCGGTGGGCGACCCGTTCCACCTCGCTGAGCGTGTGACTGGAGAGGAAAACCGTCCGGCCTTCCGCTGACACTTCTCGCAGCATGGCCTGGAACTCTTGCTGAACGAGTGGATCCAGACCCGTACTTGGTTCGTCAAGGATCAGGACTGCAGGCTTGTTCATGAACGCTTGAATGAGACCGACCTTCTGGCGATTACCGGACGAATACTCACCAATCTTTCGGCTGAGGTCGCTGGTGAGACGTTCGGCCAACTCGTCAACGAAGGACCAATCGACCCCACCCCGCAGATTGGCAAAGTACTGAAGGAGTTCGCGGCCAGTGAGCTTTTTGTACAGCGCCAGATCTCCTGGTACATATCCGATGTGTTTGCGAATCTCAAGCGCATCATCGTGCGAGTCGAGGCCCATAATCCGAGCCGAACCAGCCGTCGGTCGAATAAGGTCCAGAATTGTCCGCATGGTGGTCGTCTTACCGGCGCCGTTCGGGCCAAGAAACCCGAAAATCTCTCCCTGAGCAATCGACAGATCGAGCTTCTCAAGGGCTTTCACGTCGCCGTAATGCTTGGTGAGACCTTCGGTCACGATGGCTGGAACGTCACTCATGCTTCTACCTTCGCTAGTCGTTGAGACAGGCGATCCAATACGCCCGGCCATTCTTCAGTAAAAAAATCAGCCACAACTGCTAGCTCGGTGACCCGTTCGGGACGCGAGGTGGGCATGACGTCGGCTGCCGACGAGGCCAATGATCGCAGCTGGGCGATCCGGTCAATCTCAGCGTTCATTGATTTGGACCAGACGGCCGCGGGGAGTTGGAAGTAGCTCGCCCGGTCAGTGGGGAAAGTGACGCGTTCGACGAGTCCAATACGTTCGAGTTGTCGGATTTGTGTGGACACCGATCCGGTGCTCATCCCGAGTGTCGCAACCAGGTCAGCCGCGGATTGATGGACCGGCTCACAGATCATGAGCCAACCAAGTATTCGACCTGCAGACCGCCCCAGCGAGACGCTCTCCCAGAAGCGTCCGACCCGTTCAACAAACACAGCTTGAGGTTCATCTAATTTCATAAGTTTCAGTATATCGTGAAAGTAGCATGTCACAGAGGAAAATCCGGGAACGTTAACTGGAGACGGCGGGTTCTTGCCCTCGTGTTATCCCCCAGTTATCGCAGCCTGCTGCATCCTGGAAGAGACGTGGGAAAGCGCCTTGTATGCGACCTAATCGATTCTGTGCCCCCCACCTTGTCGAAATCGTCGTATACGTTCGGACACCTGACCGGTGTGGTTCGCGCTTTCCCTGGTGCGCTGGCGTCAGATCGGGCGGACCGAGCTGACGCAACCCTGGCACATCGGACGGTTCTGAGGGGAGGAGGCGGCGAAAGCGAACAGCCTCCCACTGCGCTTCCTCCCCAAACCGTCTCCCTGGGTGGCACCTAACCGGCTAACGGAATACGTATCTCAATACGTGCTCCGCCAAGCGCCAGACTGGTCCCGATGTCGACAGACCCACCGACGCCTTCGGCAGTCGACCGTACGATGTCGAGCCCCAGGCCGGTGGAGGACGAGCCGGAGGATCCTCGACCGAGAGCAGCGTCTGTGGCAAAACCCGGACCAGCATCTTGAAATGTGAGGTACACGTTTTCGAGGTCGTTTGTTAGCAGCACCGACGCCGCCGAACCACCGACCGTATGGCCGAACAGATTGTCAAACAAGACGTCAACCATCGCCTCAAGATCATGGGCGGCAACCGGTACCCGAGCCTCGGGGGCACCGAGATCCATCGAGATCGATCGACCTTGCTCAATCGCCAGCTGAGACCAGAAACCCACTCGTTCGGTAAGGACGGCTGCGAGGTCGCCGATCTCACCTGCAGCCACTGGACGAAGCGAATGACGGATGAGAAAATCCACGGTGCGTTCAAGGATGTCAAGATCTTCCCAGACACGTATCATGGCATCTGAATCAGCCAGTCCATCCAGGTCGAGACGCAAAGCAGTGATCGGTGTTCGCAAACGGTGCGAGAGGTCGGCGGCCGCATCTCGTTCTCGCTGCACCAGCCGCTTGATCCGTTCCGCGAGGCGATTGAACTCAACGGCAGCCTCCTGAATCTCATGCGGACCGGCCGGTTCAATTCTGACGGATAGGTCACCCTCGCCTAGTTGGGCGGCAGACCGAGCGAGGTCCTGAACCGGACCGACGATCGATCTGCCAAGTATCACCGCCGCCAGCACCCCGAGAACCACCAGCGTCACCACCACGCCCGCCAGCACTTCCCACGAACGTCGCACGCCTTCGGTTAGGGCCGCCTCAGGCACGACCACCCGGACGACGACCGTCTCGCCGTCTTCCTGAATTACGGGGGTGTAGATGACCTGATCGCCGCCCACCACAGTTCGAAAGGCCGTACCGGTGATGGCCAGAGCTGGACTTTCCCCGGGTAATAGCTCTCCGCCGACGATGGACCCATCCGGCAAAATCAGCGACGTTGAGAATCTCGCATCGCCGATCGGCGAGATGGCACGTGAGGCCTCTACCACCCCCCGCTCAGGGGTAAGGGTCGCAATGATCCGGGCGATGTCCTGAGCCTGGCGCTCGCCAGCTGCGAGAGCACGATCTTGGGCAAGGTCGCGAACCAGGAAGGCCAAAGGAATTACGAACGAGAGAGCGACCATCAACGAGATCGCCACCGCCAGCAGGACGAGGCGCCGTCTCATTCGTCGGGATCGACCAACCGCACACCAACGCCCCGCTCCGTGTGGATGAACCGGGGGGCGGCCGCGGATTCACCCAGTTTCTTACGTATCCACGACAAGTGTACGTCAATCGTCTTGTCGGGACCACCATACGGTTGCCGCCAAACCGCGGCTAGGAGTTCACGCTTGCGCACCACTCTCCCAGGGCGCTCGGCCAGGTAGGCGAGCAGGTCGAACTCTTTGCTCTTGAGGTCCAACTTCTCGCCACCGAGCGTTACCTGGCGTGAGTCGAGGTCGATGGTCAGCTCCCCGACGACCAGTTGGCGGGCACCTTCATCAGGACCAGACCGCCGAAGGACTGCTCGCAGCCTGGCGGCTAGGTGGTCTGCCGAGAAGGGCTTCGTCACGTAGTCGTCGGCACCTGCGTCGAGTAGTCGCACGATCCCTGACTCGTCGTCGCGGGCCGTAGCAATCACGACCGGTACGGCGCTGACGGCTCGAATCATCTTCAGCGCCTGTTCGCCATCAAGGTCGGGTAAACCCAGATCCAACACGACCGCGTCGAACTCCCCTGAGACTGCCAATTCCACGCCAGGCATCGCTGCGTGCGACGTCTCAACGCCGTACCCACGGTCGGCAAGTCGGAGTGCCAGTGACTCTCGGATCCGCTGATCATCTTCGATTATCAAAATGTGTGGCATGAGTGCATCACGGTAACCCCATTCACGCGCACGTGGAGCGCTTCTGTTTGGTCTTGTCTTCGTTTTATCCCTCCGTTAACCATATCGGTCCCAAGAATTGCAATGATGTGGTTATGCGCTCGAGAATCGGATTGTTGGTGGGATGGATGCTCGTCACGCTCACCGCCGTCGGTGTCACGTCGGCAGCCGTAGACAGTGTGCGCGCCAACGTCACCGACCCGGTTGCTCCCGCGTTCGTCCTCCAAAATGAAGACGACATAACGAGAGCTGACATCAGCGCATCACCCGACCTCGCAATCGACACGGTGTCCACGAGTACGACAGTCGCCGATCCTGACCTGGAGACCTTCCAACCACCTGCCCCGGAGGACACCACTTCCACAACCTCGTCTGTCCCGGCGACGGGCACGACTGAGACCAACACGACCAAGCCTCCCTCAACATCACCTTCGACAACTTCAACGACCACCACAACGGCTCCCGGGTCGGTCGTAAAGACGTACACGGTGATTGGCGGCTCAGTGACCGTGAAGGGGAGCAACGGAGAGGTGACACTGCTTGGAGCCGTTCCGAAGTCAGGTTTCTCTGCCAAGGAAGAAGAACGGAGCGATCCATCCAAAGTGGTCGTTGAGTTTGAAAGCAGCTCACACAAATCAACAATCGAGATCAGATGGCGAAACGGTGAACTCACCCCGGAGATCGACGAAGACGTACAGGACTGACGGCCTCTAGATAAGTTCCTCCAGGGCTGTCACGAAAAAGAACCTCCGGCGCACTTGCGCACGTCGGAGGTTCTTCTTCGTCCAGACTTATTGTGTCGTCGATCTGTGCCGGAATTGTCAGGAAATCCGTACCGAGATCGGGTCGAACGGGTCGAGGCAAAGGTGTATTCCGCCCCGACAACGATCGAGATGGGCGCAATGACTGATCCGGCAATGATCACATCACCGGCGGACAGAAGCAGGCCGTTGGCCGCCACACCCGTTCCGGACTGATCGGCAGATTGATATTGGCAACCCCCGATCATCCTCGTTGGGGGCCAATTCTCAACCCAACCTACCCACCCAGAGCGGTCGCATACGTTGACAACGGGCCGAACAGCAATCGTTTGCATCTACCGAATGACCTTCGGGCACCCCGGGCAGTTTCTGCCCGGGGCTACCCCGTGATTCTGGCCTGACCTGGCCGCCTAGGCCGTGGCCACAGCTGGCTCCGGCGTACCCCCGGAAGGAGGACCGCCTGGCTTGGCAAATCGCAAGTACAAACTTGGCACGACAAACAGATTGAGCAACGTGGCGGTGATCAAACCACCGAAGATCACGATGGCCATCGGGTACTCGATCTCTTGGCCGGGGATCTCCCCCGTGATGAGGAGCGGAACCAGCGCCAGACCGGTAGTGAGGACGGTCATGATGATCGGCACCAATCGTTCACTAGCCCCTTGCAACACCAAGCCAGGTCCGAATTCGACGCCTTCCTCTTTCTCGAGGTGCTGGTAATGACTTATCAACATGATCCCGTTTCTCGCCACGATGCCAAGCACAGTGAAGAACCCAATCAGCGAGCCGAGCGAGACGATCCCACCGGTCATATATGCAGCGAGAACGCCACCGACCAATGCAATTGGCAGGGTCAAGAACGACAACGTTGCGAGTCGGCCGTTCGTGAACGAAGCCTGAAGGAGCAGGAACACTCCAATCACCGCGACAACCGACAGCGCGGTAATTCGACTGGTCGCTGCCTCGCGCTCGGTGAACTCACCAAGCATCTCGGCTCGGTATTCCTGTGGGAACTCGTACGCCTCTAAACCATCTTCCAGGTCATCCACCACGGCGCCGAGGTCGCGAGATCCGTCCAAGTTGGCACCTACGTCGAGGGTGCGCGATAGGTCGTGATGGGTAATCTTGTTCGGCACTGGCACAATCGCCACTTCGGCGACATCCGACAAGGTCACATACTCTCCCGTCGGCGTATCGAGAAGGAGGTTCTGCACGTCAGTGAGGCTCTCACGGGTCTCAGGCGTGCTCCACACCAGCACGTCATACGCTTTGCCGTCGTAGAAAATGTCGCCGGCTTCCTCGCCCGCAATGAGGCGGGCGGCCGCCCGGCGAACGTCACCGGGCTTGAGGCCGTAAGCCCGAGCAGCGTCAAGATCCACTTCGACGCGGATCTGCGGGATGTCCTGCTGGAACTCAACGTGGTTCTCTTTGACTCCCGGGATCGACCCGAGAATTGCGTTGACGTCACCTGCCGTTTCGCGCAACGTCAGCAAGTCCGGCCCATAGACCCGGATGGTGATCGGTTCACTACTACCCGTCAGCACCTCCCGAATACGTTCCTTAAGGTACGTCTGGACATCCCGGTACAGGCCTGGATAGCCATCGACGGTCGTCTGGATAGCAGCCAGGGTTTCGTCGTAGTCCACGGCCGGATCGACGCTGACCCAGTTCTCCCCGAAGTCGATACCCACTACCTCATCCATCAAGAGGGCTTGCCCGATGTGCGATCCGGCGTTGCGGACGCCCGGGATAGTCAAAAGCTCGCGGTTGACCTCTTCGGTGATCCGGACCATTTCGACCTGTCCAGTACCCGGTTTGGTCAACCAATGCATCAGGAAGTCGCGCTCCTTGAACTCAGGAAGCAGTGACTGGCCGAGCAGCGGGGCAATGATGATTCCTGCGAGAGTGACGGCCGTGACCACCGAATAGGCCCGCTTCGGCCGCTTCACGATCCGCGTGAGCACGGACAAGTATGCCCGTTTCATGGCTGGTACGACCGGAGACTCCCGATGGTTCAACGATCCCGGCTTCCTAAAGAACACGAGACTCAAAGCCGGCGTCACTGTCAACGCCACCACCATCGACGCAAGCAACGCCAGGGCATACGCGGTCACGAGCGGGCGGAAAAACGCTCCGGAAAGCCCCGTCAGCATGAAGATCGGAACGACAGCAACGATCTCAATCAGCGTCGCGTACACGATGGCACTGCGTACTTCGATTGACGCTTCCAGAATGATGCGAGCCGTCGACCGTGTGCTGCCCGAGGCGCGATGCTGCCTCAATCTTCGAACCACGTTTTCGATGTCAATAATCGCGTCATCGACGATGTCTCCGAGCGCGATGATCATGCCCGCCAGGATCATTGTGTTGATCGTGGCCCCCATGACGTGCAAGACCAGACCTGCGGCCACGAGTGACAGCGGGATCGCCACGACGCTGATGATGGCCGTGCGCCACTCATAGAGGAACAGGGCCAGCATGAAGATCATCAGCAGCGCACCGCTGATCATCGCCTTGGAAAGGTTGCTGATCGACTCTTCGATGAACGTGGCGGGGCGGAAGATCTCGGCATCGATCGTGATGCCGGTCAAACCAGGTTGAAGTTCGGCCAGGGCCGCCTCGACGCCTTCGGTCACCGCAAGCGTGTTCGCCCATGGCAGTTTCTCAACAATGAGCATGAGTCCTGGCCCATCGTTGATGACGGCGTCCCCATTGAGGAGCTGATGGTCACGGACCAGTTCGGCAACATCACCAAGTAGCAACGTCTCGCCCGTGGTCGTCTCAACCGGCATTCTTGCGAGATCCGCGGCCTGAACGATCGGTGCGACATAGTTGATGCTGAGCCGTTCCCCGGAATCCTCTACCCAGCCACCTCGGCCGATGATATGGCCGGCCGAATAGCGAAACAGGCCGGATGCCAGTGCGTCAGACGTCGTCTGGGACACACTGTCCAAGGTGACGTTCTTTTCGCGCAACAGCTCAGGATCGACCTGGACCTGGAGCATCTCCAGGCGTTCCCCCCAGATTGGCACGTTGGCGACGCCTTCGACCTGAAGGAGGCGAGTCCGGATCGTCCAGTACGAGATCATCGACATGTCGATGAGGTCCAGATTCGGGTCGTTCGTCGTTAAGCCAATTTTCATGACACGGCTGGTAGACGACAGCGGCTGGATCATGACCGGCGGCGCCGCCCACGTCGGCAGGGTCGGGCCGACCACTAGCAGACGCTCGTTCACGAGCTGACGAGCTTCCAGTAGATCGGTTCCCCGATCAAAGATCAGCAGGATCGATGACAGCTGCTCAACGGAGTTGGACCGAAGTTCATCGAGTCCCGGTATCCCGGCCATGGTCTGTTCGAGTGGGATCGTGACCAGCGACTCGACTTCGGTCGCAGACAGCCCCAATGCCGGCGTCTGGATTTCCACCCGGGGCGGAGCGAACTCGGGAAACACGTCAACATTGGTGTTGGCCAGCTGCAAAACGCCGAAGAACATGAGCCCTCCGGCGAAGGCCATAACAACAAATCGGTACTTAAGACTTGAACCAATGAACCATCGCAACATGTCGTCCCCCTACTTCCCGATTCCGGTTTCGGTTCCGTAAAGCTCGGGCACCCCAGTCACGACGACCGGAGTCCCTACAGCCGGTCCGTCCGAGAAGAATGCCTGTCGATCTGCTTCAACGACCGGTCTGATCTCAGCGCGCAAATAAACGCGTGGCTCAGGGTTCGTATACACCCAATAGCTGCCGTCAGTTGTGATCAATACGGCTGCGCTGGGTACGACGTAGCCGTCATCGGTCGCTTCGACGACATCGGTCTCGATCGCCAGGCGGCGAACTGCATCCTCGGTGAGGGTGATGCGCGGCAGGACTCCCTCGGCTACTTCTTCGACCGCTGCGGGATCAATGAACTCAACAGTCTGAGCCCCACCCGAACAGGCGCCCAGTAGCAGCGCCCCTCCGATCACGACCGCTGGGAGTCGGTGATTGGCGAAACGCATGCTCATTCTCCCCCCGTCCCTAACTCGGTTAACTCGACGTCGAGCAAGTCACTCAGATCGTCGGCGACCGTGTCAGGCTCGGCGATGAAGCCCCACTTGAGATAGAACGTCGGCAGCATGAGCGTCGCGTAGACAGCAGTCGTGATCGCTCCTCCGACTATTACCCAGGCCATATCGCCGACGATCTCCAGGCCGGCTTGTGAGCTGGCAATCCCAACTGGAATGAACATGACAGCGACCGCAGCCAAAGGAGTGAGAATGGAGACCAGTTGGTCCGCGGTAACACCCTTGATGAGATCGATACCAAACGCTTCGCCGCTTCGTTCTTGCCGCTGGAAGGTCTGCACGAGATGGATCGTGGCGCGAGAGGCCAGGCCGAGCACTGCCACCATCGCAGCCACGGACCCGAGCGAGAACTCGGTCCCGGTCAAAGCCATGGCAACAATCCCGCCGGAAAGCGCTGCTGGGATGGTCAGGAACAGAATGACGGCGAGTCGCCAGCTTCTGAACGCGGCCTGCATGAGGATGAAGACCCCAAACATGGCGGCCAGAATCACTGGGAGCGCACTGGTCCCTCCAGTCGTATCCGCCGCATAAACACCTCGCACTTCGGCGTGATATTCGAGCGGGAAGCTGACGGTAGCCAGCGCCGCGGCTACGTCTGACCGCACATCTGCGGCCGGGCGAGCACCCGGATCGGCGAGCACGTCAATATACGTAGATACCGATTCGTGGCGAATGACCGATATGTTCGGAACGACTGTGACGTTGGCGACGTCTGCAAGAGCGACACTCTCTCCAGCCGGGGTAGCGATTGGCAACGCCATCACGTCCTCGACCGACTCTCGAAGTTCGGGTGTTCCCCACACGATCACATCGAAGACCTTCTGCGATTCGAACAGATTGCCAACAATGACGCCGGACAAGAGTGTCGTAGCGTTCCGGCGCACATCACCCGGCTTCAACCCGACTGCCTGTGCCCGAGCCAGGTCGACCACAACCTCAATGGTTGGCTGTTCGATCGGCGAGTCCACGCGGACATCTTCAAGTCCACGCACCTCGGCCAAGGCTCCCTGAACGTCGCCAGCGACGGCTTCAAGCTTTTGCGGGTTGTCGCCGTATACCCGCACGATCAGCTCATCGCTCGATCCACCAAGTATCTCGGTGACTCTTTGATCCGAGTACGTGACCACCCTCGACGTAATGTTGTCAGGGGTCACGGTGGCAGCGTCGACCGCCGCCAATGCCGCTTCGTAATCTGCAGCATCGTCGAGCTTGACCCACACCTCGGCAACGTTGACATTTACCACAGCATCACTGGAGACCGCCCGTCCGACGTGAGCCCCAATATTGGCCACAACATCCAGTGAACCGACCGCTTCGACAACATCCGACGCGACCGCGTCCATCATTGTCAGCGAAGTCCCAGGTGGAGCGTCCAACTCGATGAGCACGTCTCGCTGCTTGAGATCAGGTCGGAACGATCGGTCGATGAATGGGAGCGAAGCCAGAGCGACCCCGACCGCCAGAACGAAGACGAGCGCCGACGTGCCCAACTTGGAGATCATCCCCGCCCCGCGACCTTCATACCACCCTGCCAGACGTTTGGCCGCTGGCGAGGTTTTCGATTCGGTCGAACCGGGACGGATAAGGAGAGCGGAAAGCGCCGGGGCGACGGTGATACTGACCAGTAGCGACACTGCCAATGCCATGAGGAACGGCGTCGCGATATGCGGTAGAAAGGCGCCAGCCTCTCCGCCTAGGAAATAGAAAGTGAAGGTAGCCGCCGCCACAATGATCGCTCCGTAGAACGTGGCGCTCCTGGTTCTCAATGCTGCGTTGGCGATTCGCATGGTCAGTCGGGGACCCTCATCATCTGTTCGACTTTGCGCGGTCGACTCGAAGAGACCTCTGGCACCGACTACGGCGTCGTCAACAATCAGGACAAGTGCAAGCGCAATCCCCGCCAACGTCATGGTGTTCACCGTTGCTCCCGCGTAGAACAGCACGAGACCTGCCGCCGCCAGACCGGTGGCGATCGTCATCGCACCAACGAGGACGACGCGCCAGTCGAACAGCAGGGCTGTCATCACGATAAGTGCCAGCGCAATGCCGATGGCTAGTACGGTCGTCAGGTTCCCAAACGAAGACTCAATGAAGTCGGCTGGCTGGTAGATCGAACTGTCAATGGTGATCCCATCCAGCCCGGGCTGTAGAGCGACGAGGGCTTGCTCAATATTGGCGACGACCTCTGGGGTGTTGCTGCTCGGGAACTTCTCGATCACCAACATCACACAGGGGGCACCACCACAGTACGCGTCTCCGATGAGTGGCTGATGATCCGACACAATGGTCGACACATCACCAAGCGTGAGCGGGTTCCCATCGACGAATACGGCTCCGCCGGCAGTGTCCTCAACGGTCACCTGAGCAAGTTCCTCTGGCGTGGAAATCGCTTGTTCGTGGAACACGTGGAGGCGCTGGTTGACGGTGTCGATAAAACCGCCGGTTCCCGGACTTGATGCTTCGAGGAACGTAAGCGGGGAAACTTCGAGGGCGTTGCCGGCAGTCGCAATGACCTGCGACAACGAGACGTTCTGCTCAGCGAGGTGAGCCGGGTCGACTAGGACCTGGAGCTGACGGTCCCGGAAACCCCAAATCGAGGCACTAGCAACGCCATCAACACCGAGCAGACGAGGCACAACGACCCATCGAGCAAGAACCGAGGTTTCGATGGGGGTGAGTTCGTCTGATGAAAGGGAAATCAGAGCGACGCGGCCCGTCGAAGAGAACGGTTGGAGCATCTGGGGTCGGCCAGCAACCTGGGGCAACCCGGCGGCCTGAACCAGCCGTTCTGCCACAACCTGGCGAGCGTTCAGCAGGGTGGTCCCTGGCTGGAACGTCATAATGACCGACGACAAGCCAGGTAAGGATGCAGACTCGATCGATTCGAGGAAAGCCACTCCACTGAGCAGATCTTGCTCCAACGGTGTGGTGATCAGTCTCTCTACTTCGCTGGCTGACAATCCAAGCGCTTCGGTTTGGACTTCAACCTCGACCGGACTGAATTCCGGGAGAAGATCGCGTTTCACGCCATCAATCTGGACGATTCCCAGAACCAATATCCCGGCTGCCGCCACAAGCACAATGCGCCTGAGGTTGACACTCGTGTCGATGATCCGACGTAGCATATAGATCCCCCTTCTATGACTCGGAGATCTACCGCCTTTCGTGGCGAGAATCCCCCCGAATGCCTGTTGCCCTAACGGATGGACCGCTCCATACGCTCGATGCTGTTATCGGTATTTCGGGGTGGTTTGGTGCGCGAAGTCTTGACCGACCGGTCATGACGAGTTCCGCAAGAAGGTGTACGTTCGAGCCGTGCCAAAAGCACTGCAGATCGTTCAACCCTTTGAGAGACCGAGCCAGATGACACTCGAAGGAGTCCGCACATGCGGATGTTTGTAGCTGCGTTCCCCTTCGCTGCCTGGCACGGCACGATTGCAGCCCCCCCGGACCTAATCGACTCTCGAAACATACCAAACAATTTCACTCTGTGTGGGAAATTGCTAAGAAATCGCTAAGAAAACCGGTTTTCTGCACCTAGCTCAGGTAGTAATCTGAGAGTGAAATCGAAACCAGCACCGATGACGGCCCTCGAATTGGCTGTCGAGTCGGGTTCGATGGGTGGCTTGTCTGGGCGTGGTGGCGGGGTGACTCATGCCCGAGACCTGTGGCCGGCAAACGAGGGGTCAGGAAACCTCGCCGAAGTCGTGGCACCTGTCAATCGTCCAGATCCTTGTGAGTACCGGACCTTCGACTTCATCCGCTACAACGTCGCTCTGCAAGCGACCGTTACGGCGTCAAGGGACGTCGAGTCGAACCCCGCCACCAAGGTCAATGTGGCATGCCGAACCACTGGAACGCCTCGGCGATGGCTCCGCAATGGGTCGAATTGGCCCTGGCCAACCCGACCAACCTGACGAAGATTGTTCTAACGGTTGCCCAGGACCCGGCGGGAAAGAGCATCCACGAACTCTGGGTTCGGGAGGAAACCGCACTCTCCGTCTCGTCGAGACATTCGACGGGTAACGACGGAAGGTGACCGTTTGAGATTTCGCCCGACCGGACCGCTAGGTCAGATTGACCTAGCGCGAGTCGTATCTACATCAGTCGTTGATCTGTGGCCGGCCTGGCACGAGATCGAAATCCTGAGCGCTGAGCTGCCGCCTTAGGCGGCGGCTCCGTGCACGGATGAGAGCGCGTTCACTGGAATCGACTCGGCACCGGTGCGGTTGCGGAGGATGATCATCCAGTCGTCGTGAGCGACCTCGATCCCGAGGTATTCCCCGGTAGCGGTCCGACCCGTCTGGGTCGTTGCCTGGTAGGTATCACCAATTCGTAGGTGATTGATATCAATTGTCACAGCGTTCTGTGACTCGTCTTGTGCCTGCATGGCACTCCTTTCGCGGACCCGAACTGGGCCCATTTCTTTTCTATGAGGTCGATGCCCGATACTTCTGGGCATCGCTGCTCGGAGGTGCGATTCGATACACGAACGCGGCTAGCCGTAGTGAGTGTGAGCAGAGAGGCGATCAAGCCTGGAACAGCTACCACACGGAACTTGAGGTGAAGGTCCGCAGCTACGAGACCGAAATCGGTCGAGCCAGATAGACAGTAGCACCTTTCACACATCAGGTCACTTCAATGGCTCCCGGTCCTCGCTTTGGGCCACCGGTTTAGGCTCTCAGCTATGCATGATGATCGCGCCGATCTGCCGGACACGCAGCACCAGACGGTAGGCCTAGGGGGTGCTGTCGCCATTGGAATCGGCGGCATGGTGGGCGGGGGCATTTTCGCGGTTCTGGGAGTCGCCGCAACAAAGGCCGGCGGAGCCACGCCAATCGCGTTCCTCATAGGGGGGCTCGTCGCAGCACTGACAGCTGCGAGCTACAGCAAACTTTCGGTGGCGTTTCCAAGTGCCGGAGGTACCGTCGCTTTCGTTGACAGGGTCTTCGGAATCGGCGAGCTGACCGGAAGCCTGAACATGGTGCTGTGGGCCGGATACATTGCCACCACGGCGCTCTACGCAGATGCATTCGGAAACTACACCGCCACCCTCCTCCCCTACGGCTCGAATCCGCCCGCACTTCTCGTGCCCGGATTGACAGTCGTAGGCCTGGCGATACCGTGGATCATCAACCTCACCAATGCGTCCCTCGTCGCCCGCACCGAGACCTGGATCGTCGGAGTCAAACTCATAATCCTTCTCGGGGTGATCGGTGCGGGCACCCCCGCCGTCCGCATGACAACCCTGGCACCAGACACGTGGAAATCGCCTGGCGCGATCATCGGGGCCGGAATGCTGATCTTCGTTGCGTACGAAGGTTTCGAGCTCATCGCCAACGCATCTGCAGACGCCACCAACCCCAGTCGAACCCTCCCCCGAGCGTTCGGTCTGTCGATCGGCATCGTGATCGTTCTGTACGTGCTCGTCGCAGGCGTTGTTGCGGGATCGCTGTCCGCCGACCAGATAGCCGGATCGGCCGAATTCGCCCTGGCGGAGGCTGCCTCGGTGACGCTCGGATCGATGGGGTTCAACCTGGTCGCCATATCGGCCATGTTGGCGACCCTCTCGGCGATAAACGCCACCCTGTACGGAGCGGCCCGCCTCAGTTTCACGCTCGCCACCGAAGGCGAGCTACCTCAAGGATTCCGGAGGTTGACCTGGAACCAGCCGATCGGGCTTCACGTTACTGCCGGACTCGGCGCGTTTATTGCCGTTGCTCTTCCTCTGGCCAGTATCTCTGCCGTGGCGAGCAGCATCTTCCTTTTGGTCTTCGCCGTGATCAACGTCGCGGCGGTTCGGGCAGCGGCCGAAACTGGTGGCAGTCGATTGGTCAGTGGGGCCGGCGCAGTCGGATGTGCAGCATCTCTCGTGGTGCTACTGGTACAGACCGCCCGAACCGACCACGTGGCCATGACGGTCCTCGGGATTCTCATCGTTGCTGCCCTTATTGCCGAGCGCATGACCATCTGGCGCGTCCATGCCCGCCGCTTCCCGCCGACGTAGCCGCCAACCCACTCCAACCACGGCCTCGCCTCGTACTGATCGGACTCGACTGGGTCAGGTAATCGGGTCGTACCAAGGTCCGTGGCGGCCAGCCAGCCGATCGACTTCGGCGACTGGCCCCCAAGACCCAGGCTCGTAGCTGAGTGACGGATCATGCTCTTTGATGACACGGTCCACGATCGTCCAGGCCGCTTCCACACCGGCCACTGAAGTGAACAGAGTTTGGTCTCCGTTTAACGCATCCCCAAACAAACGTTCATAGGCGCTTAGCTCGGGACCCGGTTCATCGTGCAGGATCAGCTCACCCATCTCGCCTACGAAGTCGGGTCCCGGTTCCTTCGTGCGGAGTCCCAGCGCCAATTGACCTTCTGGAGTGACGCGGATCCGGGCGTAGTCTGACTCGCCGGTTGGCACGTGATCCTTTGGGAAGATCTTTGATGGGGGTCGTCGCAGCCGGACGTGTGCTTCCGTTGCATGAACCGGGAGCTGCTTGCCCGCTCGGACGAGCCATGGAACCCCCGCCCACCGCCAATTGTCGATCTCGAACTTCAGCGCCACAAACGTTTCCGTGTCGGAACCGGCCGCCACACCTGGTTCATCCAGAAACCCATTGAACTGGCCACGTATCAGGTCCGATGGCACAAGAGGATCGATCGCCCGCAGCACTTTGTCTGCCTCAGCTCGAACCGACTCTGCCCGAATATCGACAGGAGGTTCCATCGCCAACAAGGTCACGACTTGCAGAACATGATTCTGGACCACATCTCGGAGAGCGCCAACGCCATCGTAGAACTTGCCGCGGCCGGCAATCCCGAAGTCTTCAGCCATGGTTATCTGGACACTGTCGATGGTGTCCCGGTTCCAGAAAGGTTCGAGCATGGCATTGGCGAAGCGGGCATACATGATGCCCAGCACCGACTCCTTGCCAAGATAGTGATCGATCCGGTAAATCCTCTCCTCTGGGAAAACCGAGTGGATTACGCCGCTCAGATCCTGCGCCGAAGCTAGGTCTCTGCCGAATGGCTTCTCGACGACGACACTGCCCCCATCCGCAAGCCCAGTGCGGCCGAGAGCGGTGATGACCGTTTGAAAGAGGAATGGTGGGATGGCCAGATAATGCAGCGGACGCTCGGACCCAACTCTCTTGAGTTGCTTGGCCACCTCGACAAATGTGCTGTCCTCGGCGTAGTCGCCATCGACGTACACGAGACGGGCGGCGAGCCGATCGAAGGCGGTGGCGGCGGCTTTGTCCGGGATTCCCCCGCCGAACTCGTCGATGCTTTGACGGGCCCGTTCGACTAGGTCCTCATGATTCCAGTCAGATGACGCCACGCCGATGACTGGCACCTTGAGCGCCCCGCTCTGCTCCATCCGGAAGAGCGCCGGGAAGGTCATCTTCAAGCCGAGATCGCCTGTGCAACCAAACCAGACCAGCGCGTCAGATTTGAAATCTTGTTTTTCCATTACGTCCTCACGATTCTTGAACTGTCGGTCAGTCGAGAACTAGCGACCACCTCGACCAAATGCGGCTTTTCTTGGGATCGTCCATCCATCGTCCGGACGGTGAACGAGACCTGCGATCCAACCTTCAACCGGGCCGTCGAAAGGTCCGCATAGTGAATGCCAAGAGTCGAATCAATCGAGCGAGTTTCATCCGTTGGCTGTCCCGCACCGGCCTCCCACGCCACGGTACCGGGACCCGGTAGGAGCACCCGGAGCACCATGCCCTCCTCGACCGTCCGACAGCGCAGGTCGGAACTCCACAACGCGTGAACCGGTACGTTCTGGTCTCGAACGTACCGGTTGTATGTCTGGGGAATTCGGTCGAACACTTCACCGTCCAACAAGGAACGACGCAGCTTGAGATACTCCGCATGAGCCCACACGAGTGGGCGGGCAGAACCTGTGGCGCCTCCCAACGTGAGTTCCCGATCGGGCACTTCTGGTCCGTCCCAAACCTGCTCCGGGATCAGCCCATGGGGCTGCCCGAACGCCGCAAATGTGTCGGCCAGGCTCTTCGCCTTCGCGAAATCGCCTGCGGCCAGTTCATAGTGGGCGCGCTCGCCGGTCAGCAGTGGCCACGGCCGACCGACCCCCGTCCCGTCGAACGGGCTGCCGTCCTCATGCTCGCCGTAGCCGTCGCCGTTGTAGCGGAGCCAGGCGGGACCTTGAGGGAGATCGACCTTGAGCAGGTGGTCGATGACTTTTATGGTGTCGATGACCCGGGGATCGTGAGCGTCGCGCAGCCCAAAGCGAACGAGCGCGAGCGCATCCGGACTCACCATGTCACCAGCCTTGGCTTGAGAGGAGCCGGGAAGCCGATTCTTGATCGAAACGAGACGATCAGCTGCCTGCGATCCGCCCGACTGGTCTGCGGTGCCAATTCTGACGTAATAGCCATCAACGCCACACTCTCGGGCCAGCTCGGTACCCGACACATACGTCCATCGGTCGATCGTCGAATTCCAAGCATCGGCTGTAACTCGCAAGAAGTCCGCCGCCTCCGACTCGCCGGCCAAATCCGCGTAATCGGCAGCCACGACGAGGGCAGCCACCTCAACCGCCAGCGTAAACGGTGAGAATCCAGCGTCTTCCTCCCATCGATCCTGGTCGGTGACGGGACCGTTGACAACGAGATACCCGGCGGCCCGGCGCATCATCGGCCAGTAATCCGCCGGGACAACTTCACTGCCATTTCGGATGGCGGCGTCGGCCGCAAGAATCGGAAAAGCGGTTTCGTCCATCTGTATCCCACCCCAGTAAGGCGTTCCGTCCAGCCACATATTCTGGGGCCAGGATCCGTCCGATTCCTGGGTTGTTCTGAGATACTCGACGACTCGTGCTGCGTCGGCGAGCGCACCGATGGCCAAAAGGCCACCCATACTCTCGACAAGATCGCGTGGCCACACGAGGTGGTATCCGCCAATATCGTCGTCGCCCTTCGAAGAGCCCCAGGGCACCGACAAGGAAGCGACGATCCCACCTGGGAATGACTGCGACTCGTGTACCCGGATTACGGTCGCCGATTCGGCTGCAAGTTCGTCGTGGAGGTCGACCAGCGAACCGGACCAGTCTTGCCATCCAGCCACAAACGGCCGCTCGGCACGCTCGAATCCAGCGAGCAACGAAGCCCGGGCTTCGTGGGCTGCCTCGGCCGGGACGGCGCCAAACCCCAACGCCAGCGTGAATTCTTTTGCCTGCGAAAAATCGAGTTCAGCGGCGAGAGCGACGTTGCCGTTTTCTGCATTCGTGTATCGCCAGGTCAGCCGACCGTGCTGGGCGATGTCTTGCCATCCATCTGAGTTGCCGACGAAGCCAACCGATGCCGCCGAAAAAGGAACGTCACAAGCGAGAGCCAGAGCCACGCCATCGCCTTCAGCGAAAAGCATCTGCGACCCCTTGAACTCCCCTAGCCAAGCGGAGTTGTTGCCTCCTCGATTGACAAGATGGGGAGCCAGAAGAACGCTCAGATGGAGTCCGGCGGTTTGGTCGTCCGGGCTCATCAGCCGGACTCGCTCCAACAAGGAGTCCCGGTTCGGATCGGTAATGATCCGCTTGTCCACCACATGTCCCTGCGGGAACGTGGTCCGGATGGAGTAACCAGGAACCCCGGGCGCGATTCGAGAAGTCTGGTGGCTGGGGAGGCGCTTTTCTTCCCACATGTCACCTTGATCGGTCGACAGAATCAGACCGAAGTCACGAACGCAGGCGTGGTCGAGACGTGGGTAGTAGACCTCATTGACAATGCCATGGCTGAGAGAAAACCACACCCGACTCGTCCCGGGTAGTGCGCAACCAACCCCTGATTTGGTACTTGAGGTCCACCTTGCCGGAATACCGGGCCATCCGGGAGCGCTGACTTGCGGTTGCACAAATCCAGTATCGCACTCGGGCCGATTTGCCGGACCGCCTACGGTGTGAACGAGGTAAGAATCAGCTATAAACTAGCTGAGATTCTGGCCAACCTACGCGCCGCCCTCTGGTTCGAAATGCCGTTCGAGACTGTGCCAGACACTCGGATAATCATCCTGGAGCGCCGGTATAGATCCAGCATATTCGGTCGGAATCAAGGGGTATCTGGTCTCGAACATGAAGGACATGGTGTCTGACAGCTTCTCAGGCTTGAGATCCGATGTCGTTGCCTTGATCCAAGCGTCATGATCAGGTCCATGTGGGAAGTACATGTTGTGCAGGCTCATTCCGCCAGGTTCGAAACCTTCTTCCTTGGCGTCGTAGACGCCGTAGAGAATGCCCATGAACTCGCTCATGATGTTGCGGTGATACCAGGGGGGTCGGAACGTGTGCTCGCCAACCAGCCAGCGGTCAGCAAAGACCGCAAAGTCGATGTTGGCGACTCCTTCGTCGGCCGATGGCGAGGTCAGCACGGTGAAGATCGACGGGTCAGGATGATCAAAGCTGATCGACCCGATCACATTGAATCGTCGCAAGTCGTACTTGTAGGGAGCATGGTTACCGTGCCAGCCGACTACATCGAGCGGCGAATAATCGGTTTCGACGACGAACAGGCGACCGTCGAACTTCACGAACAGTTCGCCCGCTTGTTCGGTGTCTTCGAATGATGCGGTCGGATACAGGAAGTCCCGCGGGTTGGCGAGGCCGTTGGATCCGATCGGACCGCGTTCGGGCAATTCAAGGTAGGTCCCGTAGTTCTCGCACACGTAGCCGCGTGATGGACCGTCGAGCAGTTCGACCCGGTACATCATGCCGCGGGGCATGACGGCGATCTCGCCGGGCGCCACGATGAGAACTCCGCATTCGGTGACGAACCGCAACCGGCCTTCCTGCGGAACGATCAACAACTCGCCGTCCGCGTTGAAGAAATACGTGTCCGTCATCGATTCGGTTGCCAAATAGATGTGGGCCGCCATGCCGGTTTGAGTGTGGGCGTCGCCGTTCGTGGCGATTGTGTGCAGGCCGGTCAGAAAGGTGGTTGGACTGTCGGGGAACGGCGGGGGGTTCCAGCGAAGCTGACCAATCGGTGGATTGGACTCGCGACACGGCGCGGTCCGGATGAGGTGGTTGCCTGTCTCGGTGAAGTTCCACGCATGGCGAACCGACGGTCGAATCCGGTACAACCAGGTACGCCGATTGCGGGCGTTGGGGACCGTGAACGCCGTGCCAGACAGCTGTTCTGTATACAGCCCGAGCGGCGGTTTCTGCGGGTTGTTCTGGCCGACCGGAACGGCTCCCGGCAACGCTTCGGAGACGAACTCATTTCCAAACCCAGACTGGTACGCCGGTTGATCTATGTCACTCATGCTGTCCTTTCGCTCAGTCGTGGGTTGGCTCAGTCGTCAGTTGGCTCAACCGCACCAGTAGCTGGGCCGAGCGCCATGTTCCCGCCTTCGGACACGACTTTCGCGACAAGGGTCACCTCGTCACCGTCCTCAAGGAAGGTCCGGGTCGTCTCACCAATCTCGATCGACTGCGATCCTCCCAATGTGGCTTCGATCAAGCTACCCGCCTGGTCGGCTCCCGGACCGGAGATCGTCCCGGTGCCAAATAGGTCGCCGGCCCGAACTGACGCACCGTTCGACGTCAAATGAGCGAGTTGTTGGGCAGCGTTCCAGTACAGCCCTTCGGAGGCCAAGACTTCTGCGATCTTGACGGCTTCGCTTGCTCCGTTAGGTCGGACCCACACCTCAAGGCCAAGGTCGAGCTGCCATGGGGTATCGGTTTGCAGATAGGCAGCAGGCACTGGATCGCCTTGATCGGCACCTTTGACCCGGATTGCGTCGAGGGCCTGAATCGGCGTCACCCATGCAGATGCTGACGTCGCAAACGACTTTCCCAAGAATGGTCCAAGCGGCTGGTATTCCCAGGACTGGATGTCGCGGGCGCTCCAGTCGTTGAGCAACACGACCCCGAACAAATGATCTGCTGCTTCATCAATCGGAATGGACTGACCGATCTCGGTCGGGCCACCAACTACGAAACCCAACTCGAGTTCGAAATCGAGCTGCTCGGTCGGTCGGTACTCAACCCGGCCATCCTCGCGGAACTGGCCCTTCGGGCGCATGATCGGACTTCCATCGACGACAACGGTCCCCGAACGGCCGTGGTAGCCGACCGGCATATGTAGCCAGTTGGGCAGGAGCGGCGCTGCGTTTGGCCGGAAGATCCGACCGAGGTTTTCGGCGTGGTGGCGCGAGGAATAGAAATCGACGTAGTCGGCGACGTCCCACGCCAACTGCATCTCGACAGCTGACTGCTCTCGCCCATCCCCCAGTTCGCCGCTCGGGATCTTCTCAACCAGTTCAGCCCGAAGCGCTTCCCAGTCGGAGCGGCCAGCGGCGAGCAACTCGTTCAGGCGCCCGGTCGTGAGGAGCGATGGGTCGACCGACGTGATCCGGCCGGTCGTAGCCGCCTGATCCAGGTCCACAATCCGAGTGCCGACCCCAACCCCCAGCCGAGGTCGCCGACCTTGCTGCGAGAACACGCCATACGGAAGGGTCGGGAGGGGAAAGTCAACGATCATGTGCCGACTCTATCGAGACTCGCTGGAAACCGAGCGGATCCCGACTCAGAACGGCATTTGTGAGTGAGCGCTCACTCAGTTAGCCTTTCTCCTATGAACTCAAAACAGGGCCGCGCCAAACCACTCACGCCCGACGCCAGGCGAGTCGCCATCCTCGACGCCGTCATTCCACTGCTCATCGAGCGCGGTGCTTCGGTCACCACAGCCGATATGGCCAAGGCGGCCGACATCGCCGAAGGAACCATTTTTCGGGTGTTTCCCGACAAGGCGGCCCTCATCTTCGAAGCGGTCAAACGGACCATGGACCCGATGTCGGTCGGCTTGGCTATCGAGGCAATCGCTATGGAACTGCCGCTCCGCGACCAGCTCATCGAGGCCGGGCGGCTCCTGATCGAGAGGTTTGAGCGAGTGAGTGCCCTGGCCGAGGTACTCAGGTCGATGCCGGAGCACTCCAAGGGTCGACGGGCGGATGCCCACGAGTGGGTTACCCAAGCGAACACGGCCATATCAGCCGCGGTAGCCGGGCTTCTTGAACGCCACGCCGACCAACTCGCCATAGATCCGGGAAGGGCAGCCGCCGCGTTTCGGGGCCTGGTATTCGCCAGCGCCAACCCGTGGATGACTCCTGACCAACGCCTCACCCCTGAGGAAGTCGTGAACGTGCTGCTAACCGGAATCACCCTGCCAGCAGGATCGACCTCCTGATGCTGGTCAAGATCCTCAAGAGTCATCTCGCTGGCTATCGCCAGCCCATCACGATCATCGTCGCCTTTCAACTCGTGGCGACCATCGCGTCGCTCTATCTCCCGAGCCTCAACGCCGACATCATCGACAACGGTGTCGTCACAGGCGACACCAACTACATCCTGCGCCTCGGCGCGGTCATGCTGGCCGTGTCCCTGTTGCAGGTGGCGTGCTCGATCACCGCCGTGTATTTCGGTTCCCGCACCGCAATGGCATTCGGTCGAGACCTGCGAAGTTCGATCTTCCGAAAAGTGAGCGAGTTCTCCAGCCGGGAGGTCGCTGGGTTCGGAGCCCCTTCCCTCATCACCCGCAACACGAACGACGTCCAACAGGTCCAAATGCTGGTCATGATGAGCTTCACGCTCATGGTTCAGGCACCGATCATGATGGTCGGTGGGATCATCATGGCGCTGCGCGAAGACGTCGGCCTGTCGTGGCTGGTAGCCGTGGCGGTACCCCTGCTGGCGACGGCAGTGGGGGTGATCATCTCCCGCATGATCCCGGCATATCGGAAGATGCAGAAGCGCATCGACGACGTCAACCGCATCCTTCGTGAGCAGTTGACTGGCATCCGCGTACTCCGGGCCTTTGTGCGCGAACCATACGAAGCGACCAGATTTGCCAAGGCCAACGGCGAACTGACTGACGTTTCGATCACTGTGGGACGTTGGATGGCCGCCATGTTTCCCATCGTGATGGTGGTGCTCAATGCGGCAACCGTGGCCGTCCTCTGGTTCGGCGGTCAACGAATCGACGCCGGTGCGATGCAAATCGGTTCTCTGACCGCATATCTCACCTACCTCGTGCAGATTCTCATGTCGGTAATGATGGCGACCTTCACTCTTGTGATGGTTCCCCGGGCCTCGGTTAGCGCCGACCGGATTGGTGAAGTACTTGAAACCAAATCTTCGGTGGTACCGCCTAAGAACGGCATCAGAGAAGTCGCCAAGCACGGCGAGCTCCAGTTGAGTGACGTGGCGTTCCAATACCCGGGAGCGACCCATCCGGTTTTGTGCGATGTGAGCTTCACGGCCAAACCCGGCCAGGTCACTGCAGTGATCGGATCCACGGGTGCTGGAAAGACCACCCTGGTCAGCCTGATTCCTCGGTTATTTGATTCCACCGGTGGCGTCGTCGCCATTGATGGGATCGACGTTCGATCCTTAGACCCCGACTTCCTCTGGTCCAAGATCGGACTGGTTCCCCAGGCACCGTATCTCTTCACAGGAACGGTCGCGTCCAATTTGCGCTACGGAAAACCGGACGCAACCGACGACGAGATGTGGGCGGCGCTCGAAGTCGCTCAGGCCAAAGATTTCGTCGAGGCGATGCCCGAAAAACTGGAGGCACCAATCGCCCAGGGCGGAACCAACGTTTCGGGCGGACAACGCCAACGACTGGCGATCGCCAGGGCCCTCATCCGTAAACCCGAGATCTACATCTTTGACGATTCTTTCTCTGCGCTCGACTTGGCCACGGACGCCCGCCTGCGGCGGGCACTGCGTCCCGAGACGGCCGACGCAACGGTCATCATCGTTGCCCAGCGAGTTTCGACCATCGCCGATGCCGACCAGATCATTGTCCTTGAGGATGGAAAGGTGGTCGGCCTCGGAACCCACGCTGCCTTGCTCAATTCTTGCCCGACCTATGTCGAAATCGTCGAGTCGCAGGTCATGGCAGAGGCCAGCGCATGACCGACCGGACCATGAAGACGACCGAACGTATCAAGAGTGAAGGCGGCCCCGGGCGAGGTATGGGCGGCCAGATGATCGCCCAAAAGGCGAACAGTTTCAGAGAGTCCGGCAAACGCCTCCTCGGATTGCTGGCGCCGCAACGATTCAAAGTGATCGCCGTCTTTGTCGCCGCTGTTTCTAGCGTGGCCCTCTCGGCGTTCGGCCCTCGCGTTCTCGGACAGGCAACCGACTTCATCTTCGCTGGAGTCATGGGCCGGCAACTCCCGGCCAACCTTACGAAGGCGCAGGCCATCGAAGCTGCCAGGGCTCAAGGACAAAACCAGATCGCCGACCTTCTCACCGGCGTTGATGTGATCCCTGGCCAGGGAATCGACTTCACTGCCGTCGGAAGGATCCTGCTGATCGTGCTGGCTCTTTATGTCGGGTCGTCGCTGCTTTCGTTCCTGCAGGGCTACCTGTTGAACGACGTGGTTCAGCGAACCGTCTATCAGCTGCGATCGGATGTCGAGGACAAGCTGAACCGACTCCCGCTGCGGTATTTCGACCGCCAGCCCCGTGGCGAGCTGCTTAGCCGGGTCACTAACGACATCGACAACGTATCGCAAAGCTTGCAACAGACCATGAGCCAGTTGGTCACCTCATTGCTGACCATCGGGTTCGTCGTTGCGATGATGTTATGGATCTCCCCCACCCTGGCACTCGTGGCGCTCATCACGATTCCGGTGACGATGCTCATCGCCGGGCTGGTTATGCGTCGCTCGCAGACCCAGTTCGTTACCCAATGGCGCCGCACCGGAACGCTGAACTCCCAAATCGAAGAAGCGTTCACCGGGCATGCGCTTGTCAAGGTGTTCGGAAGGCAACACGAAGTGCAGGAAACCTTCGAGGTCGAAAACGAAGAGCTGTACAAAGCCAGCTTTGGCGCCCAGTTTCTGTCGGGGCTGATCATGCCGATCATGATGTTTGTGGGGAACCTCAACTACGTCATCATTGCCGTGTTGGGTGGGCTACGAGTCGCCAGTGGCACGATGAGCCTGGGTGACGTCCAGGCATTTATCCAGTACTCCCGCCAGTTCACCCAGCCGGTTACCCAGGCTGCGTCGATGGTCAATCTTCTGCAATCGGGTGTGGCGTCGGCCGAGCGGGTGTTCGAGCTCCTCGACGCCGACGAAGAAGAACCCGATGAGGATCGTCCTCGGCAGCTGAAAAACCCACACGGCCGGGTGGTATTCGAGGACGTCTCTTTCCGATACGAAGACGACGAACCGCTGATTGAAGACCTATCAATGACCGTCGAGCCGGGGCAGACCGTGGCCATCGTGGGGCCGACCGGGGCCGGCAAGACGACCCTGGTCAACCTGATCATGCGCTTCTATGAGCTAGACGAGGGCCGCATAACTCTCGATGGCGTCGACACCGCCACCCTCTCGAGGGCCGATGTGCGCTCGCAGATCGGCATGGTCCTCCAGGACACGTGGCTGTTCAAAGGAACCATCCGCGACAACATCGCATACGGGCGACCGGACGCTTCCGAGGAAGACATTCTCGAAGCGGCCACGGCGACGTTTGTCGACCGTTTCGTTCACAGTTTGCCGGACGGCTACGACACGATCATTGACGATGATGGGACCAACATCAGTGCCGGCGAGAAGCAGCTCATCACGATCGCTCGAGCGTTCCTCGCTCAACCGTCCCTTCTCATCCTCGACGAGGCGACGAGTTCGGTCGACACTCGCACCGAGGTGCTGCTCCAGCACGCCATGACCGCTTTGCGATCTGACCGAACCAGCTTTGTGATTGCGCATCGGCTATCAACCATTCGAGACGCGGATCTCATTCTCGTTATGGAGAGCGGGCGAATCGTCGAACGGGGCAATCACGCTGAACTCATGGCCCGCGATGGCGCCTACGCCGGTCTTCACAACGCCGGGTTCAGCGAAGACGCCCCGAAACGCCCGGCCGCCAACGACTAACAGTCACACACCTAGGCACGCCGGCTCAGTGCAGCGAAAGAACCACCCAGAGCATGGGAGTTACTCGTCTTTGAGTGCTTTCCAGCCAACCTCTTGAACCAGCCAGCCGTTTCCGTCGGGATCGTCGAATGTGAAGAACGTCGCGTAGTCGGTGTGATCCGGGTCAGGACCTGGTAGTTGCTGACCATCGGCATAATGAAACATCTCGCTGGCCTCGACACTGCGACCAACCAACTCTGCCCTGGCCGCACCGATGTTTCGGACCACGAGATGCAGCCCCTGCAAGGAACCAGCAGCATCAGGATTGGGCATCACTGCGATGGCGCACGCCGATCCAGGCGGAACCAGCTGAACAACTCGAAAATCGCCCGATTGATGATCGACGGTGAGGTCGAACAGGAGCTTGTCTAGATAGAACGCCTTCGACCGGTCAACGTCGGCGGATGGCACCACGATGAGTTCAAGCTTCCAGTCCATGCGTTACCTCTATCGTCGAATGTTTGGGCGATCATACGCCATGAGGTCACCAACGCAATGCTTGGCATCGGAGCGACAACGCGAGCCAAGCACTCCGGGTCAGGGACCGATGACTGTCACTGCGATACCAGTACCGACCACGGAGCGAACCGCGTCCACGACCACCGCTGTGTCGAGGGCAGCGTGGTCGGAGATCGTGATAGTTACCGAGTCTCCCGAGACATCGACGTCTTCCACAACCGGCCCGCTCGGACCCACGGCTGCGTCGACGGCAGTATGGATATCTCCCACACTGGTCGCCGAGTCGACAATCCGGCCGTAGGTATGCGACAGCGGTATCGAAATACCCACGACAGCAAGTACGACAACCAGAACGCTCGCGACAACTCCTGGCTGCCGATTTTTCAAGCGCGGGGTGGGAGCGAAGCCCGTCACCACCATGACTATTGCAACCGCAACCGCAATCCCGACCAGGTTCGTCGCGAACAATGTGAAAGCTCCCTGGGCAAGTACCCACCGACCTTCCTCGAGCATGAGGCCGCCTGCTGCCAATGGAGGGACCAGAGCTACCGAAATAGCCACACCAGGTAACACCCCCGACAACTCAACTCTCGTATACGCATAGGCAGCGGCGGCGCCAGCAAAGACGGCAACGCCCAGGTCGCGTAACTCGGGGGAGGTCCGAGACAGAATCTGGGCGTTCGGAGTTGCCACCGGCAACAGCAAGCCAATCAGGTACCCAACCGCTACGACCCCGACGGCGCCAATCAGGATTATCCCGAGCAGTCTGAACGTCTCCTTTGCCCACAACATGACGAGCGCCGCCCCGAGGGCAACAATCGGTTGTCCCAACGGGGCGATAATCATCGACCCGATGACCGTGGCGGCACTGTTTTGCGACAAACCAAGGGCGGCGACCCCAGCTGCCAAAACGAGCATGACCGTGAACGCCGACTGCCACCGCGGTTGGCCGTCCAAGAATACGGCCCGCAGTGATGCAGCTCTCGTCTCGGAAGTAACGCTGTGAGCCATCAGCCACCCGTCGTCGACGTCGGATGCCACGGCATCGTCGATGAAGTCACCCAAGCTCGGGTTGTAAGTCCATGGCTTAGTTTCCAGCGGGTCGGTCACAGCGAGTCGAGTCTAAGCAGGAGTGCTACCGGTCGGTGCGTCGGCTGGGAGGGATTCCGACCGGGATATCCGATTCGGGTCGAAGACAACACAAACCAACAAGGCCCAGGCAACTGCCACTGCCGCAGCGGCGATAGCGTCGCTCGGGTACTCCAAGAGCAAGGTCACCTGGGCGGCTCCAGTCAAGACGACCAGGAGGCCGGCCGCACCGAACGAACGGACGGTGCGCGTCCAGGTTGGTCGGGTCCACGGCCACGCAACCAATATCGCAAGCGTGGTCAGCAGTGCGACATGCTCAGACGGAAAGCCGTAGCCGATCCGAGGAATCAAGGGCGTTATCGCAGGTGGCGTACGACCGACGAGGGCGTCGATAACCTCGAAGATCGCCCACTGTCCAACGACCGCCACGCCGATGGCGGCCGCCAAGTACCAGCGACGACGGATCAGCATCACCAAACCGGCGAGACCGGCGAGACCGAACATGACTGGCATTGCAGTGATTCGGTTGACCCAACGAGCAACCTCCACGAGTACGGGTATTTGATTCTCGTTGAGGTACCGAAGCGAGGAGACGTCGAAAAAGAAGAACTCCTCGCTCCCGAGCACGTCCTGAACGAGTCCTCCAAAGAGCCAGAGACTGCCGACGATGCCGATAGCCGAGAACGCCAAGGTGAAGCCCGGTCGATTTGTGCGCCGAGCTCCTGCGACAACGTATCGCAGCGGCCAACTCTGTCCGATCCTGTTCAAGCGAGACCTCACTGCCTGATCGTGACGTTGCGCCCACCTCGTCAGCCAGACGATTCCGGCGACCAACAGACCAAGGGCGACGAGTGCCAACCCACCCGTCCGCATCCACTTCTCGACAGTTTTGTAACTTCCGCCGAGTAAATAGCCGACCATGGTGAACGCGGTTCCCCACAGCACACCGCCAATGGCGTTCCCGACTAGGAATCGCCCGTATGGCATCCGACCCATCCCGGCCGCGAATGGAACGACGGCTCGGAGGACCGACGCGAATCGTGCAAGAACGAGCGCCCACCACCCCCGACGGGCGATCAGTCTTGTTGCTCCGTCGAGTCTGCTGACAATTTTGGCAAGCCGGGGATGGTCTTCGAGAGAGTCGCCCATCTGCTTGCCGAGTCGATACCCAATCGAGTCTCCGACGATGGCACCCGAAACGGCGGCTCCGATCATCACGGGCAACGAAGCAGTTCCAGCCCCAGCCGCTACGCCTCCGAGGATGACAGCCAGTTCTCCAGGCACGATCAGTCCCAGGAAAGCCGCGCTCTCTCCAGCCGCCAGAACAAAGACGGCAAAGGGAGCAAAAGGTCCAAGGCGGGCGAGCAGCCCCGTCAAGTTCATCGGTTTCCTCTGATCGGGGCTGTCGGACCTGGCCGGTTTCTCGACGGAGATCACGTCCGCCGATTGCCGGCAGAGCCAGTTTCTGTCGCCTGGGATCGTAGTCGCGGGGCGCAGCGGTATTGTCTTGCCGATGGATTCCGATGCCGACTTGAACGCTGATTCCACCCGATCGGGTTCCGAAGACTCGCCTCATCCGTTTCGACTTACCCGGGCGGTGAAACCACTGCTGATGATCGCCGTCCTCGGCTTCGCCATCCACATTCTCCTCCCCCAGTTCGGGCAACTCCAGCAAGGGTTGCAAGCGTTACGATCGGGCCGTTGGTCATTTCTGGTGCTCACCCTCGTCACCTCGGGACTCGTCTTTGTCTGCGGGGCGTGGACAGTCAGGTCCTCGGTCTCGTCGCCTCCCCGCTGGCAGCCGGCCATCGTGACTCAGATCGCTGCCAGCTTCGCCTCTGCCATCACGCCGGGCGGACTCGGCTGGATTGCCGTCACCCGATCTTCGCTGCAAAAGGCGGGGACCGGCGACGATGAAGCGGCTGCCGCCACCGGCCTCAACATGGCGATCACTGCTACATCGCACATCGCCCTGCTACTGATCCTGGCGCCGTTCCTCTCGGCCCTAAAGCTTCCGGCGATCCCGGTTCCGTCCGGCCGTATCGCCATCGATATCACGGTGATCGTTGCCATCGCCCTCGGCGTTCTGGTTTGGGTAGCCCGGAGCCGTCGCCGTCTCCTCGAACCGGCGCTGGCAATTCTTCGGCAAGTACCCACCGTCTTGCGCGACCCACGAAGGTCGGTCTCAATGGCCCTCGGAGCCGTATGCCAGAACGTGGCGTACACGTTGGCGCTACTGGCGGCCCTGTCGGCATTCGGGGCATCGGTCAACCCGCTCGGCTTACTGGTCGTCTACATGGTTTCAGCGACTGTCGCCTCGATCAGCCCCACCCCGGGCGGCCTGGGAGCAATGGAAGCTGCCCTTGTGGCCGGCATCACTCGGCTCGGGGTCCCCGGCGGAGAAGCCGTGGCCGCTGTCCTGTCATTCCGCGTCGCCACATTCTGGCTCCCGATGCCAGTCGGAGCATGGATGCTGCGCGTATCTCGCCGCAGCGATTGGGCTTAGCCACAACGAGTGTGCCGGCTTATGGCGGGTACCGGATCAAACAAGGTCCTCGAGGTAGAGCGGGAGCATCTCGTGCCAGGTAGCCCAATCGTGCGGATGGCTCTTCGACCAGACATCGACCCGGTTGGGAACCCCTTTGGCACCAAGAATCGCCGACATTCGCCACGATTCGTCGGGGTCCTCCCAGTCACCGCCACCGGTGGCCAAGACCACGTAGCGAGACCGGAGCCGATCAAGG
>CBDTUI010000019.1:0-32214 GCA_965363765.1 uncultured Acidimicrobiia bacterium | reverse complement strand
GTGAGGCAGACGTAGCAGGAGCCGTTTCGGACAGTCATGTGGCCGCAGTTGGAGCAGACTGGGGCGTCGCCCATGTTCTCCGACAGGGCGGCATCCGCCACGTTGGCCTTTGTAGCTGGGGCGTGAGCCTCGTGCACCGTCGAAGCTTGCATCGAAGAGCCATTGCTACCCACCGGGACTGGCTGGGGAGCCGACATCGACACATCCGAGTCTGCGAACGCAGCGGCTGATTGAACAGCGTCCACATCGCGTTCGGCGGCGGCGTCGGTTAGGTCTAGCTGGACTCCGGCGTCGACAGCCATACCGGTTGGTGGTTCGGGCAGGTCGCCCAGTTCACGAACCGGTGGGATCTGGGCCAGGTCATCACGCTCCAAGTACTCGACACCGAGAGCCCGGAACACGTAGTCGATGATCGAGTTCGACATCTTGATGTTCGGATGTCCTTCGACCATGCCGCGTGGTTCGAACGTCTGGAATGTGAATGTGTCGACGAACTCCTCGAGCGGCACCCCGTACTGCAAGCCCTTGCTCACCGCAATGGCGAAGCAAGACAAGATGCCTTTGAGGGTGGCGCCTTCCTTGGCGAGGTCGATGAAGATCTCACCCAACGTGCCGTCGTCGTACTCGCCGGTCCGCATGAACACCTTGTGTCCACCGATGCGGGCTTCCTGGTTGAAACCGGCCCGACGGGACGGCAACAGGAAACGAGGTGGGCGCATCCCGGCCGCATACGCCGCAGTCGGTGACATGCCAGCGGGGATCTTGCCCCAGGCGATCTCGGCTTCCTTCTCGATGGCGTCGAGGATGTCGTCTGAGACATCATCATCGGCGCCGTCATCGGAAGACGACGAGAGGGGTTGAGATGCCTTTGAACCGTCGCGGTACAAGGCCATGGCCTTGACCCCCAATTCGTAGGACATCCAATAGGCATCCTCAACCTCTTCAACTGTTATCTCGTTCGGCATGTTGATCGTCTTGGAAATGGCACCCGAGATGAACGGCTGGGCAGCAGCCATCATCTTGATGTGACCGGTGTGGTGGATGAAGCGCTTGCCGTACTTGCCGTTGCGGTTAGCGCAGTCGAACACCTCGAGATGCTCAGGAGCTAACCCGGGGGCACCTTCGATGGTCTGGCGGCCACAGATGTGATCGCCCGCTTCGATGATCTCGGCCCGGGTGAACCCGAGTGCCTGGAGCATGTCGAAGTCCCACGCCGTGTACTGCTCTTCGGTGAACCCGAGGCTGTGCATGGCATCTTCGCCAACCACGAACACGTTGAACGCATGCTTCAGCTCGAACACACCGGGCAGCGCTGCTTCGATCCTGGCAATTTCTTCGGCCGTGAGACCTTTGGCGGCAAGGGTTTGCTTGTTGATCGCCGGGGCGTCCTCAAGGGACATGGTTCCGACAACGTGGTTGACGATCAGCGAGATGTCCTCTTCGGAATAGCTCAGGTGTCGTAACGCCGGGGCTATCGACTGGTTGGCGATCTTGAAGTATCCGCCTCCAGCCAGCTTCTTGAACTTCACGAGGGCAAAGTCAGGCTCTACGCCGGTCGTGTCGCAGTCCATGAGCAGACCGATGGTGCCGGTCGGGGCCAGCACCGTGGCTTGAGCGTTGCGATAGCCGAAGCGCTCTCCACGATCGACAGCCAGGTCCCAGGCGGAACGAGCCGCTTCGAGCATGTCGGCCGGAGCGAGGTCGGCGTCAATCGGCATGACGTAGTGCGTGACGCCTTCGTAGTCGGTGCGGTTGTAGGCAGCCCGACGGTGGTTGCGCATGACCCGCAGCATGCTGTCGCGGTTCTCTGCGAAACGAGGGAACGGACCGATCGGCGTCGAGGCAACCTCAGCCGACGTGGCATACGACATGCCAGTCATGATGGCGGTGAGCGAACCGGCAATGGCACGACCCTTGTCCGAGTCGTAAGGGATACCCATGCGCATGAGCAGCGATCCGAGGTTGGCGTAGCCAAGTCCGAGGGTGCGGTAGTCATAGGAACCCTGGGCGATCGACGCCGAAGGGAAGTGAGCCATCGCCACCGAGATCTCCAGGACCACAGTCCAGATGCGGATGGCGTGACGGTATCCGTCGAGATCGAAATCGCCTGTGTCTTCGTCGTAGAACTTGACGAGGTTCATCGAAGCCAGGTTGCAAGCCGTGTCGTCGAGGAACATGTACTCCGAGCACGGGTTCGATCCACGGATCTCGCCGCCGGCCGGTGACGTGTGCCACTGGTTGACGGTCGTGTGATATTGCATGCCGGGATCGGCGCACGCCCAGGCGGCGTCGGCGATCTGGCGCCACAGGTCACGGGCCTTGAGCGTCTTACGGATGCCGCCGGTGCGGTTGGTGAGGTTCCAGTCTTCGTCGTTCTCGACGGCTCGCAGGAACTCTTCGTTCACGCGAACCGAGTTGTTCGAGTTTTGGCCGGAGACGGTCAGGTAGGCCTCACCGTTGAAGTCTGCGGCAAAGCCACCGTGCTGAATGAGCACCCGGGCTTTGTCTTCTTCGATCTTCTTCCAGGCAATGAACTCTTCGATGTCGGGATGGTCAACATCGAGGATGACCATTTTGGCGGCCCGACGGGTCGTGCCACCCGACTTGATGGCCCCTGCGGCGCGGTCGCCAACCTTGAGGAACGACATGAGGCCGGAGCTTTTTCCGCCACCGGACAGCGGTTCGCCGCCGGCCCGAATGTTGGAGAAGTTGGAACCGGTGCCCGAACCCATCTTGAACAGGCGAGCTTCACGAACCCACAGGTCCATGATGCCGCCTTCATTGACAAGGTCGTCGTCGACGGCCTGGATAAAGCAGGCATGGGGAGCGGGACGAGAGTACGAGTCGGGGGAGGGAGTCACTTCTTTGGTGTCGGGATCGACAAACCAGAAACCCTGCGGGGTACCGGTGATTCCATACTTGTGGGCGAGGCCCGTGTTGAACCACTGTGGCGAGTTCGGAGCGGCCATCTGAGCGGCGAGCATGAACTTGAGTTCATCTTCGAAAACGTCTGCGTCGGTGGAAGAGGCGAAATAGCCTTCCTTCTCACCCCACGTGCGCCACGTCTCGGCGAGACGATCGAAGACCTGGCGGGATGACGTTTCGGGACCAGTGACCACGCCACCGTTTTCGTCGCGAATGATTTCACCGTTGGAGTCAGTCTGAGGGACTCCGGCCTTGCGGAAGTACTTGGAGACCATGATGTCTCCGGCGACCTGAGACCAGTCGGCGGGGATCTCGGCCCCGTTCATTTCGAAGACGATCGAACCGTCAGGGTTGATGATTCGGGAGTCTCGTAAGCTCCACTCGATGGAATCGTAGGCAGCTGACTTTCCGTCTGTGCCCGCTTCGGTGAACCGGCGGGTGAACCGCAATCCTTCTGTCATATCCTTGGTTACCTTCCCTTAAAATGTCTCTGCCCGGGCCCGGCTCCAGGTCGTCCTGAAGTCCAAGCCGCCCCGCTGATGCCCTAATTTCTTCTAGGCCGCCAGCGAGGCGTGAATACCAACAACCACTACATGTAGCGGTTAGAGGGGAAGTAAACCACTGTATGTTGGGTGTGTTACGGCACTGTAATTACGGAGTTGTCAGTTGTCAACGACCACAAGATGTGGGGGTCATAGCTTGATGTCGCGCCAGTTCGTGACCCGTTTCCGGTGCCACGAACCAACGCGACCGGGCACCCGTAGGGAGGTCAACAAGTGTTGACGCGGTGCCATTTTTGGGGAAGTAAACGGTCAGGTTTTGAGTCCAGCCCCCCTGGACCCGACCGTCGAACCATCCCAATGTAAAAGATGAACCACGGGTCGCGAAAACTGAGGACCAGAAAACTTTTCGCGACCTAGCCTTCGCTCGGCGGGTCTACTGTTCGCGTCCGAATCGGTCGAATTGGGTGTCGAGGTCTACGCCGGCTTCACGGGCCGTTGCCTCAATCTCTGCGTAAGGAAGAACCACGGGCTCTGGCCAGGGTGGGAGGGACCCGATTCGATCGGCCATGTTTGCAACCGTCCAGTCGTCGGGAGCGGTGGTGGCTAGCTCCTCCCAGGTGATCGGCGTGCTTACGGACGCTTTCGGCTTCGGTCGTATCGAGAACGGTGAGACCACCGAAGCGCCAGGGTGGTTGCGCATCCAGTCAACGAACACCCGACCGGTCCGGTTCTTCTTGAGGAACTCAAGCGTGGCGAACTCCGGATGGGCGGCAGCGACCAGCCCCGCCACGGCTTGGGCTGAGGTGGCGACGTGCTCCCATGCAACGTTCGGGACGATCGGAACCCACACGTGGTAGCCCTTCGATCCGGTCGCTACCGGCAACGATTCCATGCCGAACGACAGCAACACTTCGCGGACGGCTTCGGTGGCAAGACGGGCCTGGGCGACGTCGCCCGCCTCCGGGTCGAGGTCCATCACGAACCAGTCGGGATGGTCGACGTCGGGGAGTTGGCTGGTCCAAATGTGAAAGGACACTGTCCCTTGGTTGGCGAGATACGGGATGTGTTCGGGGAGGGTCACGACCGGGAAGTTGGTGGTCCCACCGTCGTTCTTGGGAACCTCGTAACGCTCGATCGAATCGGGGAAATGAGCGGCGGCGTTTTTCTGCATGAACCCCTTGTCGGAGATTCCCTTCGGAAATCGCTCGATGGTGAGCGGCCGGTTGGCCAAGAAAGGGAAGATGAGCTCGGCCATCGTGTCGTAGTACCCGACCATTTCGCCCTTGGTTAGGCCAATCTCAGGGAACATGATCCGATCGGCGCTGCTGACTTTCATGCTGGAAGACTATCGCCACCAACCAAGTTCGGTGATCAGGGGGCTAATTCCACGGTCGGTACGATCGAAGGCGATCGATTGATCGGTACGAGCGAGAAGCGCTGAATGAAATACTGCGACAGAGGTCCAATCGCCAGCGCATAGGCGACGGTACCGATCCCGACTGTTCCTCCGAGAGCCCATCCAGCTGCCAGGACGACCAGCTCGATGATCGTGCGGATAGATCGGATCGACCGGCCCGTCATGTGTGACAGTCCGGTCATGAGCCCATCGCGGGGTCCGGGGCCGAATCCGGCGCCGATGTAGAGGCCCGTTGCCAGTCCGTTGAAGACGATGCCTGACGTGAGGAAGATCAACCGGAAAGCGGTCGTTTCGGGGATTTCGATGAGGTTAAGGACAAGATCAGCGACGAGTCCAACGACCGCGACATTTGCCACTGTGCCGAAGCCCGGTTTCTGGCGAAGGGGCACCCACAGGAGAAGTACGACCACGCCGACCAGGATCACGATTGTGCCAAGCGAGCGGCCGGTGATGAGCGCCAGGCCCTGGTGGAACACGTTCCAGGCATTCACCCCGAGGACACTTCTGACCATAAACGCAACGCTGGCTCCATAAAGGATCAGTCCGACGGACAGTTGCCCCATTCGACGGGGAAGTGAGGCTGCACTTGTGAGCATTTCTGGTCCCTTCCAGTTTTGCATGATGCATCATATGGGCTCGGCCAGCCAAGACTCAACGCTTATCGAAGGTCAGCCGCCGACAGACGGTGCAGTTTGGTTCGCCAAACTGCCAGCTGATCGAAGGTCAGCCAACGACAATGGAGTCGAGCATGATGTCGGGGTGGCGGTCGCGGGTGGCTTCCATGCGGTACTTGCCTTTGAACAACGCCAACAGGGTGCCGTCGCGGCGTTCGACGACTTCGCAATCGCGTTCGCCGGCGAGGGCTTCGGCGCCGGCGGCATCGGTGCGGCGGGCTTCGGTAAACGGCGTGGCAGACAGTTCGAGTTTGGCACCGTACTCGCCCTCGAGGCGGGCGACGGCTACGTCGTACTGAAGCTGACCGACCGCCGCCAGGATGGGTTGCTGTTCACCCCAGAGCGGATGATGGAGCACCTGAATGGCGCCTTCCTCGTCGAGTTCTGCCATGCCGCGACGGAATTGCTTGTAGCGCGACGTGTCGAGGTTGAGTGCCTTCATGAAGAGTTCGGGAGCGAAGGTCGGGATGGGCGGATACTGAATCTTGCCTGACTCAGAAAGCGTGTCCCCAATCTGAAGATTGCCCGACGAAATCAGCCCGACGATGTCACCTGGATAGGCGTTTTCGACGGTCTCGCGGTCACGGCCGAACAGTTGGTGGGCGAACTTGGCCGTGAAAGAGCGGCCGGTTCGATGGTTGGTCAGCTGGATACCCCGTTCGAACTGACCGGAGTTGACACGCAGGTAGGCGATGCGGTCTCGGTGGCGCGGGTCGAGGTTGGCTTGGATCTTGAAGACGAAGCCGGAGAACTCGCCGTCGATCGGCTGACGTTCGTCCTTGATGGTGAGCCGCGCAGACGGAGGAGGTGCCAGGTCAGCGATCGCGTCGAGGAGCAAGCGGATACCGAAGTTCCACACCGCCGACCCGAAGAACACGGGGGTCGTTTCACCGGCAAGGAATAGTTCGAGGTCATGGTCGGCTCCGACGCCAGCCAGCAACTCGAGTTCGCCAGCGGCATTGGCCCCGGCTTCGCCATGGGACGCCAGGTCGGCGCCATCCAGTCGCTCCTCAGCGACGGCTTTGGACCCGTGGTCGGTGCGGCCGAACTTCCAAAACGCGCCGTCCCGACGGTCGACGACACCAACAAAATCGGGGCCCATCCCCACCGGCCAGGTGAGGGGAGTCGCAACGATTCCCAACTGGTCCTCGATGTCGTCGAGCAGTTCAAGCGGTCCCAGGCCGGGCCGGTCGCACTTATTTATGAGAGTGATGATCGGCGTCTTCTTGCGTTTGGCAACTTCGAACAGTTTTTTGGTCTGGGCCTCAATACCTTTGGCTGCATCGAGCACGATGATGGCGGCATCGACAGCTGACAACACCCGGTAGGTGTCTTCGGAGAAATCGCGGTGACCGGGGGTGTCCAACAGATTGAACACGTGCCCGTCGTAGTTGAACTGAAGGACCGTGGAAGTGATCGAGATGCCTCGTTCGCGTTCCATGTCCATCCAGTCA
Organism: uncultured Acidimicrobiia bacterium; assembly: GCA_965363765.1. GTDB lineage: Bacteria > Actinomycetota > Acidimicrobiia > Spongiisociales > JAENVV01 > JAENVV01. The sequence goes on along the minus strand of CBDTUI010000019.1, from coordinate 25,241 downwards.
GATGTCACGTCTCGCTGTCTCCCGGCCCGCGCTTTGACAGCACCGGCTTCGCTGATCGCCCCCGAATACATGAGGAGCTTTTCGGTCAGCGTTGTTTTACCGGCATCAGGATGGGAGATGATGGCGAACGTACGGCGCGGCGTTGTCATACGAATTCAGGCGCGTTCGGCAACATGGACATGACAGAGGGATCCTCTCGATGGCAGCCGGCGGACCGCAAGGTTTACGGTCGCCTGCTCCTAACAGTCTACGGGTTTTTCGGCTTTGGGCGATTAAGTGACGGCCGGTTAGCGGATGAAGGTGATCGCACCGCTCGTACCGTATTCGGTGACTTCGCCACCGATGGTCACGAGGAAGGCGTCGCCGAATGTGAGGTTGCCGTCACTATCGAACGTGATTTCGGCCACGGCCACCGTAACGTCGTCGAAGTCGGTGATCGCCCAACCTGGGAAGTCGACGGTCGCAGACAGAGGAATACCCAGGTCAATATCCGTGAATACTCGTTGGCTGGCCAGATCGTAGATGACCAGGTTGGACACGCCTGAGAGGTAGGCGACCGTCTTTCCATCGTCGGACACCCACGGTCGACGGGGGCAGGTTCCGGTGAAACACGGAACGATGATTTCGCCTTCTTTGCCATCGAATCCAACTGTCTGGAGGAAGGCATCTCCCTCCGCTCGAATACCGAGCACAAATCCGGTTGGGCTAAGCGACGCCGAGACGAGCGTCGATTCGAACCCGGCCACGACCCCGTAGTCAGTCTGTTCGCCGGTTGTGAGATCGATGGTCGTCAGCCGTTCGTTCATGGTCTCGACGCCTTCGACGACGGCGGGTTCAAGCACCTTGGCAACTACCAGAGGCACATCGTCTCTGAATCCAATCGAGAGCAGGCGCAGCTGATGGTCTGCCGCGCTCGCCAGCACGTCTGCTCCCGCGCCTCGGTCGATGAATATCGGACTGTCTGGCCCGGGGAGTTGGTAGACAAGGTTCTTGTTCACTGCAAACGCCACGGCTCCCTGTGATCCGGTGAGTCGAAGCCCGTTGGAGGCGTGAATACCCGACGACCGGGACTGGATGGTGGTCGCTTCGGCCCGGCTAGGGATGGCAGACCGACCAGCCGGTTGATCGACGAAGCCGTTGTCTGGCGGATTGATGACCTGGGGGACGTCGTCGATTGCAAGGGTTGTTGAGGTGGTGGTCGTCGATCCGCCGGGGCCGGCTGTCGGAGTCTCAGAGCCGCCGAAGGCGCCTGAAACCGCTAGCGCAACAAGTGCGCCGACTACGGCTCCGACCGGAAGGCCGAACAGAAACCCTTTACGTTGATCCAACGAACTCCCTCTATGCAGGCGTCAATCTAATCAGGCTCTGAACCAACGGCTTCCGTTTCGCGAGAACCGGGGCCGGTCAAAGGGCTTAGACCGGCCCCGGTTCTCATCTCGGGCCGAAGCCCCACCTGGCAGGGAGGACTACTCCTGGTTGTTAGTGAACGTAAATACCTTGCGTCCGTTCTTGCCTTCGATGACCACCTCGAAGGTCTCGCCGGCTGGCGCCTCGGGGAATTCCACCCTGATCTCCCAGCTGCCGTTCTCGGAGACGGTCGTGGTTCCGTCGCCGTACGACGAACCGACCCAGACCGTGGTGTCCGGCTGGCCCTTGCCCCAGAACACGTCGTAGGGAACCTCTTCTGAGCAAGAACCATATTTCTGGTTGGCCGTGAACTCAACGACTACATCGCGTTCGGGATTGGTGAACTTGAATACCTGCGAATGGCCGCTGGAGTCGCTGATCGTGACCGGGAACGTCGTCCCGGCCGGTGCTTCAAAACGGACCTTCATTTCCCATCCGCCATCGGCGTTGGCTTCGGTAGATGCACTGCCGTATTCGGACCGAGCGGTCACCTTCGTGCCCGGCTGGGCCGTTCCCCAGAACAGATCCCAATTCTCCGGGTTGGTTCCCAGTTTCTGATGGGCGCTGAACTCAACCTTGGCGTCCCGCAAGTAGGCGGTCATCTCGAAGACTGCCCGACCACCATCGGATGACTCAACTACGACCCGGAATGGCTTGGCGTGCGGAGCCTTGGGGAACTGAACCGAAACAGACCATTCGCCCAATTCGTTGGCCCGGGTATCGCCTGATCCGTACTCAGAGACGACGTAGATCTTGGCGCCAGGAGTGGCGGTCCCGTAGTAGCGATTGCCCGGGATCTCCGAATCGCTGGCCTTGTATTTCTGTTGGGCAGTGAATTTGACCTCACGCACAACGTAAACGACGGTGATCGACGCTTCGGTCTTGTTGCCAGCCGGATCCGTAGCGACGAACGTTGCCCGGTTGCGTCCAGGGTTCAGACGGAGCTTGATGGCCCATTCGCCCTCGCGGTTGACTTCCGCCTTCCAATCACCCGCCGCCACAGTGGCGCCCGGTTCGGTGACGCCACGGAACACAACGAACTCGTCGTCAACCTCTGCACCGTCTTCAGGTGAGGTGATCTTCAAACGTGGTGGTGTCGTGTCGACATCGCGGACCTTGTCAAGCTCGACGATTTCGTCGGTTGGCTCATCCTTTCTGATGTCGACCTCGATGGAATCGGACTCCGGCTTCGGCTCATCTGCTGGCTCATCTGTTGCCTCATCTGTTGCCTGAAACGGCTTCTCGTCTTCGTCGTCGGATTCGACGATCGGTTTTGTGGTGTTCGAAACGACCTCGGCGACGGTGTCCTTGGTCGGTTCCTGCGGGGTGGACCTGAAAATCGACAGGAACGAATCGCCCTCAGCGGTCGTGACTTGAGCGGCGGCAACCCCGGCCGTAAGGACGACGAAGAACGTCGCTAACAGAATGATGAGCTTCCTTTGCATGACTAACCCCCGGTAACTGGTGCGTTTGTGGTCACTTTGAGTGGTCACTCGCCACAGAGGGTCGAAAGGTTTACTCAAAAAGAATATTTCTCAGAAAGTAAACCTCGGAGGCTGCCGATACGAGTAACAAGCGATAAGAAACGGTTCCGGACCGCAAATGAGACAGATGGAAGACACCCAGGTCGTCTCCCGACCTGAACGCTTTGACGACTTCTACCGCCGCGAATTCAAGCTGGTGGTGGGTCTGGCGTATGTGCTGTCGGGATCACGCAATAGCGCAGAGGACCTGGCGCAGGAGGCGTTCATGGCTGCTCATCGCGAGTGGGAGAAACTCCAAACCTACGACAACCCGGGAGCCTGGGTTCGACGGGTTGTGGCGAATAAGTCTGTCTCCGGATTCCGTCGGTCTGCCACGGAAATGAAAGCCCTCGCCAAGTTGGCCGCTCGCCGTATCGAACCACTTAACGAGATGGAACCCGATGACGCCGAGTTCTGGGGCCACGTCCGCGACCTTCCCAAGCGGCAGTCACAAGCGATTGCATTGTTTTACTTAGAAGATCGGCCCGTTCGAGAGATCGCCCGCATCCTGGGATGCACCGAGTCGACGGCCAAAGTCCATCTCCATAAGGGACGGATCAGTCTCGCCGCCAAACTGGGGGTGGAGGCATGAACCTCGACGAACGAGCTCGTCAGGCTTCGGCCGGTCTGCGGTCGACTGTGGCAGCGTCTTCGATATCCAGTCCGGTCCCCGGCGCCGCTGTCTGGCAATGGGTGCCACGGGCGCTGGCCGCGCTCGGTACAGCCGCGGCGATTGTCGCCGTGGCGATCTTGACCATCCAGGTGGCTCCACAGACCCCGGCCCCGATCACGCAACCGCCAGACGGGACTGTGATCCCCGAATTTGTGCCTCCAATCGAAGACACGCTGTTGACCACCGACGAGGCAGCACCAACTACGACGGGGCGGTCGGATCCTCCGGCGTCCACCGCTGGGACAGCCGTGACTCCAGCGGACACGGTTGCTTCGGCAGACGTCGTCGCACCGCTTTTGACCATTGTGTCGCCGGTCAACGGCGAGATGTTCGAGACGGACGTTGTGCGTTTCGCTGGCACGACGGAACCGGGAGCCGTTGTGCGAGCGGGCCGCTACGAGGCCGATGTCGCCAGTGATGGCAGGTGGTCGATCGTGTTGATCCTGAGTCCCGGCTCGAACCGGGCGCTGTTCACAGCTATCGATGCAGCCGGAAACGAAGCTACCGCACAGGTGATAGTGGACTACAAGCGGCCAGTGGTAGAGACAACGACGACGACCAAACCCAAGGAGGAGACCACGACTACGACGAAGGTGGACTTCGTCGAGTTTTCCGCCAACCAAGTCTACGGAACCTGTCCTTCATCTCCGCCCTTCGACGTGTTCTGGGGAACCGCCCAGCCAGGGACGAAGGTAACGGTCAGCTCGGAGTACGGAAGCGGTTCGGTCACCGCCAATGCCGATGGCGGTTGGGAAGTCCGCGTCGAGTTTCCCGATGCTCCGGCCGGAGTCTTCTTTCCTGTGACCGTGAAGTCGGTGGCTACCGGTCGAACGAAGGTGTTCGAGTTCAGCTACCAGCCATCGTAGCGTCATCCAGGATGGCCCATCGCCTCGTATAGAGTCGATAACGATGGAGGAATGGCGTGGACGGTAAACAAGAAATAACCAAAGAAAAGGTTGGTCGGCTGCGGTCGTTCAACCTGGTGATGGGAGTGGCCCATCTCGTCCAGGCGGTGGTGGTGCTCGTTCTGGCGAACGATTTCTCGCTCCCGGTGGTCGGCTCCTTCCTCGCTGGGCCTCCCGGTGCCAGTCAATTCGAAGTGAAGTCGCTATTTGATCTGCGGGTCGCCTACGGGGTGGCCGGGTTCCTCGGGCTCTCGGCCCTAGCCCATCTGCTTGTGGCCTCGCCGGGTATCAACGAGTGGTACAACCGCAACCTCGCCCAACGTCGCAACTACGCCAGGTGGATCGAATACTCGATCAGCTCCTCGCTCATGGTCGTGTTGATTGCGATGCTCACCGGGATTGCCGACGTGTCGGCCCTTCTCGCCATCTTCGGCGTGAACGCATCGATGATCCTCTTCGGCTGGATCATGGAAAAGTATGAGCAGCCCGGATCGACTAATTGGCTGTCGTACTGGTTCGGCGTTTTCGCTGGTCTGTTTCCCTGGGTCGCAATCGGGATCTACCTGTGGTCGCCCGGATCGGACGCTTCGCCGCCCACCTTTGTTTACGCAATTTTTGTGTCGCTCTTTGTCTTCTTCAACACGTTTGCGGTCAACATGGTTCTCCAATACCGGCAGACCGGCAAGTGGCGCGACTACCTCTATGGAGAGCGGGCATACATCTGGTTGAGCTTGCTGGCCAAGTCTGCACTGGCATGGCAGGTGTTCGGAAGCACCCTCGCCACAGGTTGAGACAACGTGGGTGGGGGGCCTGCACGATTTGAGGTTCGGCGGGAGCGCCTAATCTTCCCCAAATGGTCACCCGGCCGATTGCCCCTCCTTTCCCGATCGTGGCGTGGTTTGAACGCCGTTCAAAAGCCCAGCGCAGGCTCGGCGGGGTTCTTGTCGCGATGGTCGCCCTTGCACTAGCCCTTCGCCAATTCGCCGCGATTGTCCTAGATCGCTGGTGGTTTGCATCCGTCACGACGGCACCGGTGTGGTCTACCCAAGTTACAGCTCAGGTGACGATCGCCGTTCTGGCGATGATCCTGGCTGGGGCCCTTTTGATCCCGACCGCCCGGTCAGCATTTCGAACTCCGCCTGCGGCGGGAAACAGTCCCAACCGAATCGTCGTCAGGTACCGGGAACGAATGGCCTCGGCTCACGGCTGGCTGCTCGCCGTCATCGCCGGGTTGGTTACCGCCTGGAGCGGCCTAGGTGCGATGACGCGATGGAAACAATGGCTGCTGTTCTGGCACGCCCCCGACCTCGGGTCTACGACCCCCTATTTGGGTTGGGATCTTGGATATCATCTCTTCCGTCTTCCATTTGTGCTGCTGGTGAGCAGTTGGGTCCGACAGTTGTTGCTTGTGGCCTTTGCCATCGCCGCGATTGGCTACATCGCAAACGGAGCTCTCAAGATTCCGCGCGATGGTCGACGATCATCGCCCCGAGCTCTCAAGCATCTGTCATTGATCGGCGCGTTGTATGCACTCGCCCAAGCAGCTGACTACATATTTGTGCGGTGGCCGGCGCTGGGGACCAACCAGCGAGGCTCGTTTGATGGGCCCGGATTCACGGAGATCAAAGTCGTCGTGCCATCCCTGGTGATTCTGGCTGGTGCGGCGCTTGCGGTCGGCTACTTGTTCACGCGAGCCGTACAGACCCAGAAGTGGCGGCCGGCCATCGTGGGGAGTGTGGCGCTCGGGGTGCTCCACCTCACGCTTCTTTCAGCTATTCCAGCGGCCGTAACCCGATTGGTTGTCACTCCGACTGAAGGCGAACGGCAACTTCCCTACATCGCTGAGAACCTGTCTGCCACGATCGATGCGTACGGCTTGGGAGCGGTCGAGCAGGTTTCTGAGCGGTTAGGTGACGGGCTAGACGGCCCAGTTCCTGCTGACTTCGAGGCTGACTTCTTTCGGATCCCTGTTCTGGCCGAAACTCAGATGGCTGCGCCGCTGCAGGTGCTGCAAGGGACCACAGCCACCCGAATTCGTGATGTGGATCTCGATCGGTACGTCATCGATGGGGTACGCCGCCCGGTGCTCATCGCAGCCCGCAATTCGAACCGGGCCGACCTCCCAGAGAAAGGATGGGTGCAATCGCATCTCGTCTATACCCACGGCGACGGCGTGGTGGCCGTTCCGGCCGATTCGGTGGCTCCGGACGGTCGCCCCGATGTAGCCGCGTATGCAGGTCTGTTAGCGACTGACCGCCCCGAGCTGTACTTCGGCGAGGGGATGGCTGGCTGGTACGCCATCGTTGGCACACGACGCACCGAGGTCGGTGGTGGCTCGTTCGCCGGTCACACTGGAATCTCCCTCTCCAGTCGCTGGCGCCGCCTGGTCCTCGGCCTGTCCGTTGGTGAAATCGAACCAGTCGTCTCCTCAGAGCTGACCGGCGACTCTCAGCTGCTCTTTCGGCGCGACATCCTGGAACGGCTCACCGCCCTGGCACCTTTCCTGTCATACGACTCTGATCCGTTTCCGACGGTGACGGACGACGGCATCGTCTGGATCGTTGACGCGTATACGACCGCCCGAACGTACCCGTATGCACAGTTTGCCAGGGACGCGGGGCTGCCAGCATCGAGCGGCATGGCGGGCAGCTCGTTCAACTACATGCATGCGTCGGTCAAAGCGACGGTGAATGCTTACGATGGATCGGTCCATCTGTATCGAACCGAGGTCGGCGGCGCGGACGATCCGATCCTCCATACCTGGTCGTCCATTTTCCCGGGCCTCATCGAGCCGATCGCCGCGATGCCTGACCAACTGCGTGAGCACTTGGTTTATCCGGACGACCTTCTGACGGTTCAGACCTCGATGCTCGGTCGATATCATGTGAGCGATGCCGAGACTCTCTTCAGTGGATCGGACAGCTGGGCAATCAGTGCCTCAGTTGGAGAGAGCGTCGTCAGGGCCGGAGCCGAGTCCGTGGGGGCCGTACCAGCACCGGCCGTGTCTTTGTTTATGCCGTCTTCAGAGCCTCTGGGCGGGCACTGGGTGGCGATCAGGCCCTATGGAGTCGGGTCGGCGAGCAATCCGACGTCGGTGCGAGCCGAGCTGGCCGCCTACGCAGTTGCCGATCATGACGACCCGGAACGGCTCCTACTCGTCCGGGTTGAAGTAGTGCCAGGCGAACCGGTTTCAGACCCTCGAGTAGCGCAAGCGGCTATCGATACCGACTCGGACTTCGCGGCGTTGTTCACCTTGCTTAACGCAAACGGCTCCTCGATCCAGTTTGGTCCGATGACGCCCGTCCCAATTTCCGGTGCGGTTGTGTGGGTCAGGTCGATCGTGGTGACGGGGACGGCTGACACCACGACTCCGCGTTTGCACAGTGTTGCGGTGGTCTCAGACGGCGTGGTCGGCGAAGCCGGGTCAGCCTTCGAAGCTTTGCTGGCCGCCGTTAGCAAATAGACCCCCATTATTCGCCTGGTCTAGCCGACGTACGACTCGTATTTGGCGACGATCCGCTCGGGCGGTCCGTCTCCACGTAAGCGCCCTTGTTCGAGCCAGAGGACCCGCGAACAAAGACCTGTCACTTCTGTCAGCGAATGGCTCACGAAGATCAGTGTCCCTGCATCCGCCAAGAGTGCCTCGATTCTGGCCGCTGACTTCTTTTTGAATGCCTGGTCCCCAACCGACAGGGCCTCATCGATCAGCAGAATCTTTGGACGTACCGATGTGGCGATGGCGAAATGGAGGCGGGCCTTCATTCCTGATGAGTAGGTCTTGAACGGCCGATCGAGGGCTTCGCCGAGGCCGGTGAATTCGGCTATTTCTGGCATCATCTCGTCGATCTCATACGACGACGTGCCCAGCGCCAGCAGTCCGATCCGGATGTTTGTGTAGCCGTTGGCGCCAGGGAGCAGCGTTGCTCCCACGCCGAGAAGCTTCGGTTCCTCCGAAACGAGGATGTCGCCAGAAGTAGGTGGGATAAGTCCGGCGATAGCCGCCATCATCGTCGATTTTCCGGAGCCGTTCGAGCCGATGATGCCAACTGACTCGCCTTCGGCGACATTGAACGATATGCCCTTGAGCGCCCGGACGAGACGCCGGCCGGTGCCTTGGCGCTGCACGATCCGCTGTCGAATGGCCGCCCGCCGGTCTTCGAATATTTCATAGTCGAGGTATACGTCACGGACGCTGATCGAAAGTGGGTTGGTCATGCCCGTCCGTACCGTAATTCGGCTGCCTTGAAGTATCGGAACCCAAACCAGAGAATCACAAACGGGATCGCAACTGCCATGACCAGATGATCGCCTGCTAGTTCGGTCCCGAGGAACAGCCATCGGTACAGGTCGATGATCCTGGCCAATGGGTTGAACCCTGCCAACGTACCGATCCAGCCTTTCCCTTGTAAGCGGTCGAGCATCAGCGCGAGCGGGAACATCACTCCTGAGAAGTACTGCAGGATTCGGAAGATGAACGGGATGATCTGCTGAACATCTTTGAACGTGTCGTTGAGGCGGGCGGCGATGAAGGCAAGTCCGAGATTGAGGGCCGTGTGGACAATCACGACGAATGGGAGGAGTAGCCAGCGCTGCGATATACCCACCCCGCTGAGTAGCGCCAGCGTTGCCAGGACGCCTATTTCGATTCCGAAGCTGAGCAGCTGGTTGATCACGACGGATATGGGAAGCAGCGCTCTCGGAAACTTGATTGCTCTGATTAGACCAGAGTTGGCCGTGATTGCATTGGCGCCTCCCAGAACGGTTTTCGACGTCAATTGAAACGCAAAAACCCCGATAGTGAGCCACAACAAGAAGTGGTCGACGCCTCGGTTTACTTGGAAGATGACCCCGAAGATGAGGTAGTAGACGCCAACGAACAGCAACGGGTTGCCGAGGTGCCATACGTTGCCGAGGAGGGTGGTTCGGTGGGCCGCACGTAGCTGCTCCATCGGAACTTCGATGGCGAATTCGCGTCGATCCCACATCGCCATGATGTACTGGTGGGTGGTGAGGGCTGCGTTGACAGACGTCAGTCCGGCAGGGTTTGCTTCGATCTCTTCCACGACCTTATGGGGCGCAGCGATTCTACTGGCTCGACGAGGTTTCGGATGCGGCCTCATCGGGTAGAGCCTGCTGCAAGCGAACACGGCGTGGGTGAACAGGATGATGGACAAACCGAACGGGGGCCTGGCTCCTCAAGAACTCCGGTGGGCACTGGCGGGCGGCGCACTGGTGGCAGTCTTCGGATTCGGAATGATGGCAATTGCTGGCAACATTTCCTCGTTCGAAGCGAGGAACCTTCTCGACGCCGCGCTACCAACGATTCGTTTCTTAGCGTCGACGCTGGTGGCTGCCTCAACGACCATCCTGGCGTTGATGTTGGCCCTTATCGGGATCACAGCCAGTCACGATGCCAACTTCAAGCCTGGTTTTTTCAAGCGCATCCGACAGATATCGACGCTGTGCATCCTGTTGTTAGCTGGATCGGCCCTACTCCTATTGTTCCTCACGGTCCCGATCGACGAAGCCGAGGGCATTCAACGACGATACGAGATCGTCTACTACCTGGTGCTGGCAGGAGCGGCCGGGTCGACCGGCATGCTCGTCAGCGTCATGCTCATGCTCCGTTATGCCGTAGAGGGTGTCATCGATGTGCTGACGCCGGGTGCCGAGAGTTCCTTCGTTATTTCCGAAGACAAACTCGAGGGGGCCCAGGCGTTAGTGACCGATCCGTACGCCGCCGAGCCTGCCGAACTCGGTTAGTCGGTCAGCGCAAAATCGAGATGTGAATCGATGACGTCTGCTCGTCGGAACTGAATGCGAGATTCGATGCGACGGAGTCGAGGACCAACCCACCGATAGATTCCGCCCACCCTGGCGGCGGCCATTCGTCCGCCGCCATCGCTCGCGACATGACGAACCCGACTTCTCCGTCTTGTGCGGTGAGGGCAGTGCTCAGACTGGTGCCGGCCGGCAGTTCCAGCAACATTGCGGCCGCTTCGTCGATCGCCAGACCGAGATCCTCGACGCGGTCGTAGCCGAGTCCAGCGAGGTCAGCAGTCCGGTTGGCCATCGTTCGGATGACCCGCACCACCTGCGGGTGCGACGGGAGATCTATGGAGAGCGATTCTGAGCTGGCACGTTCTGTCACGTCTCGTATACTACGGGCCTCTGAAGGGGAGGTCGAGTTGACACATCTCACAATCGAGCAGAGCGAATCGAATGGAAAATGTGTGTTGACGGCGGTAGGTGAGGTTGATCTGGCGTCGGCACCGGACCTCGAGTCCCGCCTCAATGGGTGCCTGGTCAATGGGCCGGTAGTGGTTGACCTTTCGGGAGTGTCCTTTATCGACTCGACGGGATTGCGAGTCCTGTTGGCTGCTCACTCGACAGCATCAGAAGGTGGGCACCCCATCGGACTAGTGGTCGCCGATGGACCGGTCACCAAGCTGCTCTCGATCACCGGCGTCGACGGGCATTTGAATATTTTCCGATCGGTGGATTCCGCTAGCTCTAATGACTAGCCAGCCCGAGGGCCCTTTTCGGCTGGTTATTCCGAGTCATGCGTCTCATGTGTCAACTGCCCGATTGTTCATTTCGAGTCTCGGTCGAACCTTGGGGCTGCATCCAGAAACCATCGAAGATCTTCGACTTGCTGTCTCTGAAGCCGTAACTGCTGTGGTCCTCGCCGGCCAGGTAGAAACGGTCACGCTAAGCGGGCAGATAGATGCGGGGGGTGTCACGGTTCGTATCGAACCGTTGGCACAACCGGTAGCTGACGCGAAGCATTCGGATGTGTATGCGTTCGAATTCGATTCGATCGTACGGGCGCTCTTCGCAGAGGCGTTTTTCGACGACCAGGGGCTGGTCATCCCGGTCTCGTGGCGACCACCTACATGAAAGCCCCGGTTGAACACGAAGACTGGTTCGACCGGCGACAGGAGCCAGACGTCAGGCGCCAGATCGTGGAGCGGTATGACTCTTTGGCGATCGGATTGGCGCAACGTTTTCGGGGGAGAGGCGAGCCAACCGATGACCTCGTCCAGGTAGCTCGGTACGGCCTCTTGAAGACTATTGATCGATTCGACGTCTCGATGGGCGTGCAGTTCTCGACCTTTGCCACGAAATCGATTCTCGGAGAACTCAAACGTCACCTGCGGGACAAGGCGTGGTCGGTGCGCGTGCCGCGCTCGCTACAGGAGACCTATCTGCGAACCGGCCGGGCGGTGGAGGAACTCACTCAGAAACTCGGTCGATCGCCTACCATCGCCGAAATCGCCGAGGATCTCGAGATTTCGGCTGAAGAAGTGCTCGACGCAATGGACGCCGGTTCAGCCTTCACGGCAGCTTCGCTCGACTTGCCGGTAGGTGAAGAAGACGGGGGTGCGACTCTCGGCGATCTGCTGCCGTTCGAAGACGAGATTCTTGGCCGATCAGATGACCGGGCGACGGTGTCTGAGCATCTGAAAGCTCTGCCGGATCGCGAACGTCGAGTCATCTATCTGCGGTTCTTTGAAGCGAAGTCTCAGCGGGAAGTCGCCGAAGAGATGGGTATTTCGCAAATGCACGTGTCACGGATATTGCGCAAGGCGCTCGGCGACCTGCGCGAGGCCATCGAGGCCTAAGGAAGTGGGGGCGGACTCAGTCCGCCCCCACCCGCTGTTGATGTATGTTGGCTAGGCAGTTACGCCACGGGACCGAGCCGCACGGTAAACAAGCAGCGCGACGACCGAGCCGACGATCGAACCGATCACGCCGGATGCCGAGAGTTCAAGATTTCCCTCGAAGACCAGAGCGGCGAGGGAGCCACCGACGAACGAGCCGATCACACCGAGCAGTATCGTGCCGAGAACACCCATCGGGTCGTCTCCTGGCACGATAAGTCGTGCAATAGCGCCGGCGACGAGGCCGATGGCGAGAAAAGCAATGATGCCCATTATGTGATCCTCCTGTGTGTGGGCTCTTCCGTTGTCCAGACTTACCCAGGGCGCCCAATCCCAAACATTTTTCTTTTCGCTAGGAAAGAGGTTTGGACAGCGCATTCGATGGGTATAGCGACTGCACATGAGGAGGGCAGTCAGTGGCTGGCGAGCGCGATACACAAGAAGGTTTGGTTCGTCCGGCGATCGCCGAGATGAAAGATGTCTCGAAGATCTTCTCGTCTGGGGACGGGATCCATGATCTGTCGTTGACCATCCCAAGCGGATCCATTTTCGGGTTCATCGGTCCGAGTGGATCTGGAAAAACCACCACTGTGCGGTTACTGACGTCAATCCTTGAACCGGGTGCCGGGAATGTGCGGGTGATGGGTGAAGAACCGTCCCAATTCACCGAAGCAACCCGGAGCCGGATCGGCTACATGCCGCAGCGTTCGGTCTTGTACCCCAACCTTTCCGTGTGGGAAAACCTCCGATTTTTTGCTTCGCTATATGGCATTGGTCGCGACCGGCGACCGCTCGACAAGGTTCTGGAACTGGTCGAACTGAACGGACACGAGCGCAAACGTGTATCGCAGATCTCCGGAGGTATGCGGCGCAGGCTCAGCCTCGCTGCTGCGCTGGTTCACAATCCGGATGTGATTTTCCTTGACGAGCCAACTGCTGGGATCGACCCGGTGCTGCGCAGAAAAATGTGGGATCACTTCGAGAGTCTTCGATCGGACGGTCGTACCCTCTTTGTGACGACTCAGTACGTTGGCGAAGCCGCCTATTGCGACCTCGTCGGGGTGTTGTCGGATGGGCGCTTGCTGCTCGTCGACACCCCCATTGGCCTTCGCCATGCAGCCTTTGGAGGCGATGTCATCCACATCGACTTCCCGGCCTCGCCGTCGCACGCTGTCGTCGAGAGTATCGCCACCGCAGTCGGCGCCACGCAATCGGAATTCGTCTCCGGGCGACGGGTCAAGCTGGTGGTTGAAGAGGCTTCGGAAGCACTGCCGCTGCTCGGGGCTTTCCTCAGTGAGGAGGGCATCGACGTCGAGGCTTACGAGGAGTTCCTGCCACCTTTTGATGATGTGTTTGTTGAACTCATCGAGCGTCACCGTTCCGGCGACTCAGCCGATGAACAGGCCGGGGAGCTCGTACGTGTTTAACGTAAATGGGTTCGTGAGAGCATGGGCGTTCTTTCGTAAGGAAGTCGCCGAGCTCGTTAGGCAACCAAAACTCGTCGTCACCCTCGTCCTGGCTCCATTCGTGATCCTGGCCTTGTTTGGGGCGGGCTATCGCCAGACGAATGGTCCGCTGCGAGCCATGTTCGTGTCGAGCGACGAGGACACCTTCGCGTCTGTCATAGAACCGCGTTTGGCCGAACTGGGCAACGCGCTCGAGTCGGCGGGTGTGACGGACTCTCGACCAACCGCGCTCAGCGCTCTGGGCAGTGGAGAGGTCGACGTCGTTGTGGTCGTCCCTGATGATCCTGAGTCAACGATCCGTAACAATGAGCAGGCCGTATTTGAAGTGTTGCACGACCAACTCGACCCGTACGAGCGCGCCACGATCGGCCTAATTACTCAGGCAGCCGTGGACGCGGTCAACAGGTCGATCCTTGAGGGTTTGGTCGCCGAGGGCCAGGTTCAATCTGACGACGTGGCGTTGAGTGAAGCAAGGCAATCGAGCACCGCCCTTCGAGAGGCCATGGAGCGTGGTGACCAGTTGGCGGCTAGAGACGAGCAGCGGCGGCTCTCCGAGCAGCTCGAATCGTTTGCTTCTGTTGAAGGCGGAGCGAGCAGCGGACTCACGACGGATCAAGGTGAATCGTCTGCAACGTCGCTGCGGGATAGAGCGGGTGAACTGAACGTCGCCAGTCAGAACGCCTCTGATCTAGATGCGGTTCGGTCCCTGGAGGCCGATTTGGTGGAGCTAGACGACGCAGCGGCGGAATTCCGGTCCATCGAGCCGACGGTGATCGTGAGTCCTTTCGAGGTGCAGACCGATCTCGTCGGGTCAACCGAGTTGAGCGTTACCGACTTCTATGCCCCGGGAGTGATCGCGCTGTTGCTGCAACACCTGGCAATCACTTTCGCCGGCCTGTCGCTCGTGAGGGAGCGGGCTCTAGGAACTACTGAGCTCTTTAAGGTTGCCCCGTTGCGGGCCACCCAGATGCTGATCGGCAAGTATCTCGGCTACGCGGTAGTGGCGTCGGTCGTCGCGCTCGCTTTGAGCGGCCTTATGTTCGCTGGATTCGGGGTGCCATTCCTTGGTTCCGCCGTTGACTACGCCATCGTATTGGCCCTGCTCGTCGTCGCGTCACTCGGAGTTGGTTTTGTTGTTTCCTCGTTGGTTTCGTCCGACACTCAGGCTGTCAACGCTTCGATGATCATGCTTTTGCTGAGCATATTCTTCTCTGGCTTCTTCTTGTCGATAGACCGTCTCATCCCGGAAGTTCAGGCCGTTTCGTGGGCGCTGCCGATCACGCATGCGCTCGACAGCCTGCGAGACGTCCTGTTCCGAGGTGGCGGGATCGACACGCGCACTTTCGTGGCGCTGGGAGGTGGGGCGATTGCTCTGTTCCTTGCTGCCGCCGTACTAACCCACCGTCGCTTAGCGGCAGATTGAAAGGCGAACCACATGCTCCCGCTTAGTCCGATTCCTCTGGGTGAGATCACCCAGGCTCGAATCGAAGGTCTCGCCGAAGATGCTGTGCCAGGCGACGTTGCAGTCGAACTGGAACATTGGGACGCCAAAGGTTGGTTCATTGATGTCACGTTCGGCGTCCTGGCGATTACGGCTGGTGTGGCGGGTCTCGCCTTGCCGGTGTTACCGGGCTGGGCGCCGATCATGGCGGGCGTCGTGCTACTTGCAGGGCGGATCCCGCCGCTGCGCCGCGTATTGAGCAAGGCAATCATGCTGGAGCCTTGCCAGAAACTATGTGACCGACTCGCCGAGAATCCGAAGATGCGCAAAGTCATGACGAAAGCGCTGCTCCGCAAGAAAGTCCGGGCCGCAGTCGAGCCGAATGCTCGCCGGACCCTCGTGAACTTGCTGGTGCGACGAGACGCCGATGATGATCGGGTCGGACCTCAGGAAGGTGCGACTGCATCCGACGAGGACGTAGCCGACGATAAGATGGTCTGAATGGATTGGTACATCGATGGTGGCGATTCGGAAGCGGCGACGGTGATTCGCCGCGAATTCGTCGACTACCTGCGGCGCCATGCTCACGGCAATGCTGACATAGACCTTGCTGCATTGGCCTTTGCGGAAATTGTCAATAACGGCGTCGAACATGCTGGGGGACCGGTCTGGGTGTCGGTCGACTGGGCTGGCCGCCAGCCCATCGTCTCAGTCAATGACCTGGGTCCGGGGTTTGATCTCAGCGATATCTCCATGCCTGATCCGGGTGCGGTTCGGGGGCGGGGGTTGGCCATCGCCGCAGACCTCGCCGCCCGACTCGATGTCGTGCAGAAAGCTGGCGGTGGCGCCAGGGTCGAAGCAGAGCTTGCTGTCGAGCGGGCAGACCAGGAGGATCTCGACCCGCCCCGGCGGACCCGCAATGTTCTCCCTGATCCGAGCGAGGCAGGTCCGGATGGGTTCGGGAGGGAGTCGTTCCTCAGGTCATTGGTCGTTCAGATGGCGCAGGGTGTCGAGCGTTCACTCGGACCGGCTGCCGCAGAAGGTGTTGTAGCGCAGGTCGGCGCCGATGTGGGCGGTCAAATGGAATCCGAGTTCCGTTCAACTCACCCGGGTTTGCAGAAGCTCATGGACCCCACCGAAACGGGTGACTGCTACGTCCGGCTAAAAAAGGGGATCGGTGGCGATTTTTACGTACTCGAAGCGGATGAGGAACACATTGTGCTCGGTAACCGGGAATGCCCGTTTGGTGATGCTGTATTACGTGCTCCGGCGCTGTGTCGGATGACATCGAGTGTGTTTGGAGGCATTGCTGCCCGTAACTTTGGGGAAGCGACCGTTGTGCTTGAGGAACGAATCGCGGTTGGGGATCCACAATGTCGAGTGGTCGTCTACTTGGGAAAGCAAGCTGAGATCGCCCACGGCCATCGTTATCAGGCACCAGTCGACGCCTAATCGAGTAGGTCGCTGGCGGCTTCATCGACAGTTTGCACCACGATCGGCGGTCCTGGACTGATAACGGTCCTTAGTGCCCGGATGAGACCGGGTAGTGGCGGTCCGTCGCCCAGGGACGACCGGTTCGCCTGCCAGACGGATTGGTCTCGAAGGATCCTTGGTTCATCGCAAAGCAGGGCGGCGTTGAGGGCTCGGAGCATCCAGACGCCCTCAAGAGCGGCTTCGGTGGTCAGGCCCTGAGTTGCCTTGGCGAGGTTGGCCGCCAGCGAATGGATATGCATATCGAGCCACTCAAATCCGGCCCACCGTTGGTGAGTAAGGGGCTCGATCGGCTTGACCGCCGGTTGGACGGCTTCGATCACCTGACTGAGGCCTTGGATTTCGCTCGCGTATCCAGTCGCTCCAAGATGATTGGCGCGCTTCGCTGTTAACCCTGAGCCCCCGACGATTGCCGGAGTTCCCGCCTCAAGAGCCGTAGCCACCATTCGTCGAGCGCCAGGCAGGTTGCCAGGCATCTGGCATGAAACCGTTACACACCGTGGAGCGAGCTCGTGAAGGAACGGAAGTAGCTGACCGGCCGGGAGCGGTCCGCTTAGGCTGACCGTTTTGTAGCCTTGCGACTGGAGCCCGACCGAGACCATCGACAGTCCCAGGGTATGCCATTCCCCCTCGGCACAGGTGACGAGCACCGGTCCGCCGTTGGTGTGGGCGTCATCGGATTGAAGGTTGTCCACCGCCCGCTGCGTTATGGTCGTCGCCAGGTGCTCCTGGGCGACGTTCCAGACTCCGGTCTCCCATTGTGCGCCGACCCATCGTTGAGCGGGTGCGAGCAGCAGATCAAAGACCTCGGGAATCGACATGCTGTTGGTGGCGTCATCTACTGCGGCCTGGAACCCCGCTTTGTCGAATGATTCCAGTTTCGCGATAAGTTGATGGAGAAGATCTTCGGACGATGTCATCCGGCCGAGATCACCAGAAGGGTTGTGTCGTCTTGAGGTTTCCCAGCGGTCCAGGCGTCTAAGGCGGAAGCGACTGATGTGGCGATGGATTCGGGGCCAGTTGCAGCAGCGCCTGAGGCAGTCTTACAGAGGCGGTCGAGGCCAAACTCCTCAGTACCAAGCCGGGCTTCGATGACACCGTCGGAGTACAGCAAGAGGGTGTCGCCTGGGCCGAGTACCCCTAACGTCGAAGGCCACTCGGCGTCATCAGCGAACCCCAGCAGTAAACCATGGACTTCGATTTCGTCAGTGGACCCATCAAAGCGAACTACCAAGGGCGGCGGATGTCCGGCCGACGAAATGGCATATCGGCGGGAGCCGTCGGGCTGTGTCGCGATCTCGGCAACGACCAGGCTCGCAAACGGTTGATTGGGTTGAGCTCTCAACATCGCATTGATCGTACGAATGGTCGTCTCAACATCCTGACTAGCGAGTGCAGCTGCTCGGACCGCCGACCTCATGAGGCCAGCCTGGGCAGCAGCCACGATTCCCTTTCCGGTGATGTCGCCGACCACCGCGATCGAACGGGTAGGGCTAACCGAAAAGCAGTCGTAAAAGTCACCCCCGAGCAACGAGATGTCGGTTGCGGCTTGGTAGTGGCTGGCTATCTCGAAGCCGCCAGGGACCTCCAGTCCCGTCGGCCGTACCGAACTGACCAGCAGGTTGGTCACGGTGGCTTGCTCGCGAAAGAGTGAGGCGTTGTCGAGCGCAACGGCAGCGCGGCGGCTGATGGCTGTGATGAGTGATAGGGAACGTTCAGGCCATTCCTCGGTGTCCCGCTCGACAAGAACGCTGCCAATTCTCGTACCGCGTACGCTGAGCGGAATCACCATCCCGGACGTTTCGGTTGCTCGCGATGAGTGGGGCGTAAGGTGGGCGAGTTCTTCGCCCGACACTGGACCTGATGCATGCGTGAGTCGGGCCTCAATGACTGGGTCGACCCTGGCGAGTGTCACCACTCGGCGATCAGAGGCCGAAATGGCGGTTGTCGCCTGTCCGGAGAGAGCATCCTTTTGAAAGTCGATGGTGCATCGGTCTGAAAGGGTGGGGGCAATCAGGCCTGCTAGTCGATCAAGTATACGATCGATGTTGAGGGCACCCGAGAAGCTGTCGCTCGCTTCGATGAGAAGGGCCAGGTCTTGTTCGGTCGCCGTTCGTGCCGCGTCGGCCGCTCGTTCGGCAATGCGGAGTCGATCACGTTCCTGCTCGACCGACCCTCGGTCGGTGACGTCGTACACCACGCCGTACCCTGCGACGGGCTCTTGATCGTCGACTTCGATATGGCCTTGACCTTCGACCCATCGAACCACTCCGGATGGGTGGATGATGCGGTGCTTGGTCGTGTAGTCCCCGCCATGGTCGGCCAGACTGGTGACTAGTTCTGTCACGTCGCTCAAGTCATCAGGGTGGATCAGAGAAACGTATTCCTCAAAAGTCCCCGCGAAATCGGTACCGTCGACTCCGTAGATTCGTCTGGTCGTTTCATCCCAATGAACTTTGCCCGTGGAAGGATCCCAGCTCCAGGTGCCGATGCCAGCGGCGGCAAGCAGCGCAGTCAAGTCGGCGGGGATATGCTGAGGGCTGTCCATCACGAGATGATACGTGGGAAATCGACCCCATGCATTTCGGGCGTGGAGGCCAACTGTCCGGTTGTTAGGCTTTCGGGCGATGTCTGGATTGTGGGAAAAAATTCGTGAACGGATCGCTCCTTTGCTTGCTGTCGTCGAGCGGTACGGCAGCGATCATGGTGCCCGTTTGGCGGCGTCGCTTGCTTATCGGGCGGTTTTTGCTCTCGCTCCGCTCCTGCTCGTGGCTGTTTCCGTGGCGGGGTTCGTGTATGGCACCGCCGACGCTCAGGCGCGACTGGTCGCCGAAATTCAGCCATTCGTGGGGGCGGAAGCGTCTGCGCTCGTTTTCGATTTGCTCGAGCAAGCCGCCGACAGCCGTAATTCAACTGGAGTCATCGGGCTTCTGCTCATGACCTGGACCGCCAGTGCCCTCTTTTTGGAAGCGCAGGGATCGTTGAATCTGATTTTCGGGTCGGACGTCACCCCGGAGGGCGGCATCGGCGCCTGGTTCATTCGCCGAGGGTTAGCTCTGGCAACTGCTTTGTCGATGGGCCTGGTGCTCCTGGCGGTGATCGGTTCAGGAGCGGCATGGCGCATCGTCGAGTCGCGGGTTGGTTTTCCCGACGAGCTGAGCACGGTATTCGGATGGGTCACCCCATTGGTCGCCTGGCTGGTGTTGGCCGGGTTGTTTACGATGATCTTTCGTTTCGTTCCGAGCCGCCCGGTGCCCTGGCGAGCCGCCCGGATCGGCGGCACCATCACAGGACTGGCGTTCGCGATCGCCTCAATAGTCATCGGTTCATACTTCGACCCGGATCGCTTCACAGGTACGGGCTTTGCTGGTGGTTTCGTTCTGATTCTGTTCAGCGTGTACGTACTCGCCCAGGTTGCCCTATTCGGGGCGGAGATCATCGACGTGCACTTTTTGCCCGAGTCACCAGAGTTCGAACCCGTGGTTCCGCTCGTTGAAGGAACCGACCGACCGTCGGCGCCGGCTGACCGCACTCTGCCTGAGCAACGCACTACTGGGCTCGGATGGTTTGCGGCAGGACTCGCAACCGGCGCCTATATCGTGTCGCAACTCCGCCAGAAGAAATAGATCCTTAGCCAGCACAGTCTTCTCAAGATTCAGGTTCTGTCAGCCGAAGTATCTATATGGCAGACTTTGTCCATAAAATGGCAGGTACTGGCCGCTCGTCGGAGGCGGCTAGTTGGGTGATCCGGTCTACCGAAGAGAAGTTTGTTCGGTTTATTCGGACCGCCACGCTGGTTTTGGCTCCCATATTCTTCTTCACGGCTTGGGCTACCGCCGAGCCGGCTTTTGCTTTCCTGGCCGCTCTGGCAGCACTTTCTGGATTGTTGGCCTTTCTCCAAGAGCGCTTTCAGCGGATAAGAGTCGATGTACTGATGCTCGTCCTCGTCACGCTGGCGACCGCCCAGACCTTCACACTGGACGCGGCGGTGCTCGAAGCCTTGTGGGTGGCCATCGCCGCCCTCGGAGCTATTGGTAGCGCCTTCGTTGCGGCCCGGAACCGCTGGAAGTACCACGCTTACGTTGGGTTGCTCTGGGTCGCTCAACCGCTGTTCCAGAGTAACGACGAAAAAGCCTTCTTTATGGCTGTGCAACTCACGCTCTATTTGCTTATAGCGTTCGGTCTTCGTCAGACCCTTCGCGCCCTCGAAGCCACAGAAGACCGGTACGAGAACCTCTTTCTCAGTACCCCGATTGCTACCTTCCAGGAAGATTTTTCTCAAGTGGCCGCATGGCTGGGGGAACTTCGATCCGATGGCGTCGAGGACCTCAGTTCCCATCTCGGTACCTATCCGGAACTCGTCAGGCATGCCCACGGACTGATTGAAATCACTAACGCGAATCATGCCACCGTCGCCCTGCTCGGTGCGACCGGCCGGGATCAGCTCATCGGGACCCTGGATCCCGAGCACTACCGACCTGAGACCCACGACAGCGTGGTAGCTCAACTCGTTGGTATCTGGGATCGCCAGGAGTCGGTAGCGACCGAGATGGCTGGTCAAACAATGTCGGGAGACGACATTGACTGTGTGCTGTATTGGACCGCCCCTCGAACCCGGCTCGGGTTTGATTACTCAAAGGTTGTCGTCTCACTGCTAGACGTCTCTCCGCTGAAGGCGTCCGAGCGGGAAGCCAAAACCCAGGTGCGTCTGGCCAGACAGGAGCGACGGCTGCAAGTCATCGCCGCCAACTCAGCCGATCTGCTTTTCATCCTCGATCCGACTGGCACGGTTTCGTGGATAAGCGCTTCGATTTCGCGACTCCTCGGGTACGAGATCCCGGAAATCGTTGGGCGACCGTTCTTTGAGTTCGTCCACGTTGACGATGCCAATGCCGTGGTCGGAGCGGGGCTAGCACTCGAGCCCGGCCTTACTAGTGAATCGGTCGTCCATCGGGTGCGGCACAAGGACGGAAGCTGGCGGATATTCGAGGCTACCGCTCGCAACATGCTCGATGACCAATTCGTAGAAGGTTATGTCATCTCCTCGCGCGACGTGACCGATCGGAGCGTCGCCGAGGAAGCTCTGCGAGACAGCGAAGGTCGGTTCCGACTGATGGCGGAGAACTCCACGGACATGATCTCAAGTCACAGCCCGACGGGCGAGTATCTCTATGTGTCGCCAGCGTCAGCCTGGCTCCTTGGCCGCAAGCCGGAGGAGCTGATTGGTCTAACTCCCTACGACCTCGCCCACCCCGATGACGTTCCCGGAATGGGAGCCGCCCACCAAAGCGCTTTCGAGGCGGGCAAGGACGTCGTGACGATCGACTACCGGATGAAACACGCGGACGGCGATTGGCGCTGGTTCGCGTCCAACTTCAAGATGATCTTCGAGGAGGGCAGCACTGAGGTTATGCGCCTCCACGCTTCGACGCGCAACATTTCGGAACGCAAGCTGGCCGAAGATGCCCTGGTCGAGGCAAAGGTGGCCGCCGAGCACGCCACCGAGACCAAGTCGCAATTCCTCGCCAGTGTCAGCCACGAAATCCGAACTCCCATGAATGCCATCCTTGGCATGACCGAGCTAGCCCTTGGCACCGAAGTGACAGCTGAACAGCGAGAGTATCTCGTGACTACCCGCACCGCCGCCGATGCGCTAATCACCCTGATAAACGACTTGTTGGATATCGCCAAGATCGAGGCGGGCAAGCTCGAGTTCGAGGCCATCCCGTTTGAGCTCTTCGATACCGTCAGCGACACGCTGCGAACGCTCGATATAAAAGCATCCGAAAAGGGCATCACACTGTCCTCGGATGTTCGGTCGGACGTTCCGGAGGTATTGGTTGGAGATCCGGGGCGGATCCGTCAGATCTTGTTCAACCTCGTCGGAAACGCCATCAAGTTCACTCATGAGGGCAGCGTGACGTTGGGTGTAGAGGTGCTTGAACAAACCGAGGAATCGGTTGAGCTTCACGCCTGGGTCAGCGACACCGGCATAGGGATAGCCGAAGACGGCCTCGAGTCGATCTTTGAAGCGTTTTCTCAGGCCGAAGGGTCCACAACCAGACGATTTGGCGGTACCGGCCTCGGTCTTTCTATCTCGATGCAACTCGTCAAGATGATGCAGGGCAAACTCTGGGTTGAAAGCGAACTCGGGGTCGGCTCGACCTTTCATTTCACTGCCAAGTTGGCTCCAGCCAGCGACGACTGGGTCGTTGACGGTGAAGGTGTCTCGAGCGCCTCCACAGTTCTCGTCATTGCAGACACAGACGAGGCCCGGCGCGGCACGACCGACATGCTCCGCCTTGGTGGAATCCGCTCGGTCGTAGCCAGTGACCTGGCCGGAGCACTCGATGTCGTGTTCCAGGCCGGCCATGCCCATCCGAACCCGGGTGCCGTCGTCATTGATGTGCGCTCAGGAACTGCCGAGTTGGCGAGCCGGCTTGCCAAGGAACCAACCTTCAAGGGTCTTCCGATCGTCGTAATCACGCCGACTGGCGAACGCGGTGACGCCGCCCTGTATCGGGCGGCGGGCGCCGCCGGCTACCTGTCGAAGCCGCTGGCCCCCGGCGAACTCAGTGACACAATCGGGGCAGTGTCCAGCGGAGCGCGACCAGACGGCGAGCTGGTGACCCGGCATTGGTTGCGGGCGCGCCGTCCGCGGATGAACTTGTTGGTGGCCGATGACAGTGCCACGAACCGGACCATGGTCACCCGGCTGCTCGAAAAGCGGGGTCACACGGTGACGGTCGTTGAGAACGGCCGAGAAGCGGTCGAGGTCGTCTTCGCCATTAGGTTTGATGCTGTGCTCATGGACGTGCAGATGCCGGAGATGGACGGTCTCGAAGCAACCGAGGCGATTCGCGAACGGGAAGATGGCAGGATTCCGATCATCGGATTGACCGGACATGCTGCGGAGTCGGACCGCCGTCGATGCCTGGAGGCCGGGATGGATAACGTCGTTTCAAAGCCCTTCCGGCCCGAGGTGCTCTTTGCGGCAGTCGAACAATCCTTTACCGGCTTGGTCGACATCGAATCAATCCCGAAGCGGGCCGAGCGACCAGCTGATCTCATCGATCGTTTCGAAGCCCTTGAGCGACTCGGTGGCATGCCCGAGTTGGCCGTTGAGTTGATGCAAGAGTTCATGAAGGAGTATCCGTCTGACCTCGAAGCGATCACCAAGGCGTTCGAAGACGGAGACCTGCAACAAGTGTCGAGGCTCGCCCACCGGATGAAGGGCAGCCTCGGGTTGCTCTCGGCAGGTCCGGCCGCCAAGGCGGCTGCCCTACTTGAGAGGCACGCGGCTGACGTCACTTCTGGTCATTCCGAAACAGCCTGGAAGCTCCTTCGGGAGGAGATGGAGAGCCTCGAGCCTTTCATCATCAAGCTCTCGGAGTCAACCGCTGCCTGGGCGTAGGTGGCCCCGCCTAGACCTCTGGCTGTTCGGCCAGGGACTTTAGGCGTTCAAGTCCCTTCTCGAAGTCGGGTCCGACCAACTTGTCCATACTCTTGAACAAACCCATCAGCTTGGTTGAGAGGGTGTTCGGCCCGGTCATCGTCCATGTGAGCCGGGTGGCATCCCCCTCTTCGGAGAGCCCAAACGTTGTCACGTTGCTCGACTTGAATGGCTTTAGAAAGTCGAGCGCTACCTGAACCTTCGAAGGATCAGCTACCTCGGTTATCTCCATACGACCGGTGCCGGCTTTGCGGTTCCCGGACCAGTTGTATACAGCGCCGGTCCCGGACTCGGCACCTGAATAGGTCCGTTCCATGTTTGGATCGAGTACTTCCCATGGGGACCATCCGGTCCACCGGTGGAAGTCGACGATCTCGTTGTAAATGCGTTGGGCTGGGGCGTTGATGGTGGTCGATCGCTCGACTGTAAAGGTGTCTGTCATGAAGCGAGCCTAATGCAGCCGGTTGGACCCGTGCAGGCTCGATTCGGTCTCTATTTGGTCTTGTCGGGAGCCGGCTGGGATGGTGTCGAGGGCGTTGGAGGAGGGGGCGGGACGGTCGCATCGCTACTACCGAGAGCGTGCGCTCCTCCGTCTCGATTGCGGCGACGCCAGAACAGGACACCGAAGATGATCAGCAGAATCGGGGCGAGTCCTATCACGAATCCCGCCGCCACGTTGGCAGCCGA
This sequence comes from uncultured Acidimicrobiia bacterium, assembly GCA_965363765.1. Classification (GTDB taxonomy): domain Bacteria; phylum Actinomycetota; class Acidimicrobiia; order Spongiisociales; family JAENVV01; genus JAENVV01. The sequence continues at coordinate 531 of CBDTUI010000019.1, read as the reverse complement.
CCAGGTGATCTGGAGCAGTTCCCAACCGCTGCCGAGGCCGTCGCTGAAACCCGGGAGTCCGCCCGGATCGACGACGTCGATGATGAGCGACGAAGTATTTGAGACGGTCCGGCCAGCCACCGGGTTGCCGTCTGCGTCAACGGCGGTGGCGGTGATGCGAGTCTGGGTGCGGGTCCGTCGTTCGGGGCTGACCTCAGCCGCCAGAATGATCGACTGGCCTGGTTCGAGGGTTTCCTCAAGGTCGCCGAACACCACGATCAAGTCAGATACCGTGACGTCGATGACGGGATCTTGGAGACTGAATGAGCTCAACGGCGTGTCGCCGATATTGAGGATCTCGTAACAAACGGTGGTCGCTTCGTCGCCCTGGTCGACGGCAATTTCCTGGTTGCCGGGGCAGGAGGCTCCGCCGTCCTCGTGGCCCGGATAGGCGGTAACGGTGACGTTGAAGGCTGGTTGGCTCAGTGCCTCGGTGATCGTCAGTGTGATGGTCGCAAGATCGACTGCGTCGCTAAGAGTTCGCAGCGATCC
>CBDTUI010000018.1:0-39610 GCA_965363765.1 uncultured Acidimicrobiia bacterium | reverse complement strand
GCGACCTGCCCGATTGCCCGATCAAGGGCGAACGAAAAGTCGCTCCGGCCAATCGGTGATTCTTCACAGCGTCGCAAGCAGCAGAATCGCCCCAACTGTCGAGGCCGGGTCTGGGACGTCTCGGGTTTTAGAACACCAGGTCTTATCTCGTCGCCGCTTCGTTTGAAAAGACGAGCAGCTGCTGATGCCACATCGCCTCAAAGTGCTGGTCGCTGTTGCATTGTTGCGAGGCTATTCGTCAAAGCCCTGATGCAGTTGTCATCTGCATGAGAACTAATACCGGTCGATCACCTGGGTACCCGAAGTCTCCGACCACGAAGTAATCACGAGATGCGTCTTGTCCTCAGACACCCTCACCAGCGAGGCCGACGAGAGGGTTAATCGAAACAGGTCGAATGGATCGGTACTCGGAAAGCCGATGAACGTCGCATAGGCCTCCTGAACGGACACCTCATCTACATGAATTGCCACGCCGGCCACTTTGGCGTCGCCTTCGAGCAACTCGGGCGTATCGGGGTGGCTGTGCAAGGAATATCGGCCGTCGCCCAAAAGGTCGGCGCTTTTGCGAGATCCTGGCATCGACCCGAGCCAGAGATTGTCTTCCCACCAACGTACCTCAGTCCCTGATCCTCGGGGAGAACCTCCTGCTGTCAGGGTGGAGATGATGTGATGAAGGTGCGCTTCAAACCTGCCCCGGATCGAATCACCGAGGGGAGAGGACTGCGCTCGAAATTCGCTCCAATTCATACTCATCGAAATCTTAGAAATCCCTCAGGTCATACCTAGATTTGTCGATCATATTGGTACACAAGCAAACAAGACCACGGGCCACCTCCTCCGGCCCTTATGCCGCCTAACGAATCTCTCCTCGTTGGGCGGTTGGTCGTTAAGCGGTGCCGCGAATGAAAGTCGGTTTCGTTGACGTCGAGTGGGCCGGACTGTATTCGTAGCCCATGCCGCCAAATTCTCTGAGGCCGCGCACCGACTTGATCTTGTTGCGGATCATCCAGGCAGCCATTTCCCCGCGAGCCCGTTTGGCAAAGAATGAGATGATCCGGTACTCGCCCCGATTGAAGTCCCGGAACACGGGGCTGACGATCTTGGCGTCCAGTTGATCGGGCCGGACCGCAGAGAAGTATTCCTTCGATGCGAGATTGATGAGTACCTTCGTGCGGTATTGCTCGAGATCGGCGTTGAGGGAATCGGTGATCTTGCTGCCCCAATATCCGTATAGGTCGTCGCCGTAATCGGTCTTCAGAGCAGTTCCCATCTCCAGGCGATACGGCTGCATAAGGTCTAGGGGACGAAGCACACCATAAAGACCAGACAGAATCCGCAGATGCTTCTGAGCGTATGTGAAGTCTCGTTCGCCGAACTCGTCCACATTGAGGCCCATATAGACGTCGCCTTTGAAAGCGATAACTGCCGGGCGGCTGTTCGACCGGGTGAATTCCGTTTCAAAAGTCTGAAATCGCTCGTGGTTGAGCTGGGCTAGTTCGTCGGAAATGTCCATGAGGCCTCGAAGATCCGCCGGGGTCTTGGTCGCCATGACGCCCACCAGCTCTCGGGTTTCTTCGGCCATACGGGGCGTCGAGAACTTACGAGTGGGTAGCTTCGATTCGTAATCGAGGGTTTTGGCTGGCGACAGAACGGTGAGCACGCAGAATTCTCCTGGGGTACCTTGTCGGGCCGATTCTAGGGCAGATCAAATTCTCCCTGACCTGCCCCTCACACAAGTGATGACTGACTACGGGTTCGGGGTGGCTGGTGGGACCTCGACCACGTCGATGATGTCGCCGCCCTTGCGCTCTTTCTTCCACCGAACCAGCAGGGTTGTCGCCAAGCCGAGAATCAGTTCGTCAATGAGCGGGATGAAATCGGGGATAACCAGGTCGGAGACAAAAAGGAATCCGACGACGGCAGTGAGCCAGGGGAGTCGCAAGCCCGAAGCCCATCGAACGAGAATCTTTGGCAGCATCCCCGAGACAGTACTAGCCGATGATAGTTATTCGGGTGATGTGGCCCGGAACCGACCGGCTTCGAAACTGACATCGAGGGCCATACCAAACGTGCCGGAGACGGCGGCCGAGGTGAGCGTTTTCTGGATCTCACCCGAGGCAACCACTTTCCCATCATTGAGCATGATGATGTGCGTGAACGAAGCGGGAATATCGTCGACATGGTGGGTTACGAGCACCATCGGGATTCCTGCGTCGCGACCCAGACCGTCAAGCGATCGAACCAACCGTTCCCGAGCTCCTAGGTCGAGGCCGGCGTTCGGCTCATCGAGCAGGAGAAGCTCCGGCTCGGCCATCAAGGCACGGGCGATGAGGATGCGCTTCTTTTCGCCCTCTGACATCGTGTCGAACGTGCGATGGGCGAATGCTCCTGCTCCGAGCGACTCGAGCAATGCGATAGCCCGTTCGAAGTCGGATTCTTCATACGTATGCCAGCGGGTATCCACGAACGAGGCGTGTTTGCCGGTCACGACGATCTCGAGGCAGTCGTAACCTTCCCTGACCAGGTGAGCGGGAGTAGGCCCGACGTATCCGATGCGCTTGCGGAGTTCTCGTACGTCGGATTCGCCGAGCGTCACCCCAAGCACCGTGACGTCACCCCGGGTGGGGAAGAGGTAGGACGAGACGACCTGGAGAAGGGTAGTTTTTCCACAGCCGTTCGGGCCGAACAGGACCCATCGTTCGTGGGCCTCAATTGTCCAGGAAATGTCGTCGAGCAGTTTGCGGCCCGACCGGACAACGTCGACGTGCTTTAACTCGGCTGCGGGACGCTCTCTGGGCATAGGCGCAGAGGTTAGCTTCGGGTTTCTCGCCAACCGGCGGCGCGCCCGGGATCCCTCATCAGAAGCACCTCTCGGCTAGCGTCCGATTATGACGATCATCAGCAGACTCGCCGATTCTTGCCTAACCGTCGCCTCCGAAGATGGCACCACGCTTTTCGATCCGGGATTCTTCACCTTCGATACCGATTTCGTAGATCTGGACGATCTCGGTGATGTCCAGCGAGTCTTGATTACGCATGAGCACAGCGATCACGTGAAGCCGGAGTTCGTTAGATGGCTGGTTGATCGGGGCGATGATGTTGCAGTGTTCGGGAATCAGGCGGTGGCCGACTTGCTCGCTCCCCATGATCTCGAGGTGTCGGTAACGAACCCCGATGGTGTTTCGTCGGAGGACGTCATGCACGGCATCCTGCCAAACGGTGCCCAACCTCCCAATCGAAGTTGGACCATTGATGGTGTCTTGACCCACCCGGGTGACAGCCACGACCCGATTTCCACCGCGCCCATCTTGGCGCTGCCCTGCATGATGCCGTGGGGGTCGATGACCGGGGCGGTGGCGTTTGCAAAGCGACTCGGACCAGTTCAGGTGATTCCGATTCATGACTTTTATTTGTCAGAGTCGGGTCGTCAGACCGTGCGGCATCTCGCCGGCGGAGCGTTGAAGACGGCTGGGATCGAGCTAATCCCCTTGGATTGGAACGACTCCTACACCGTCTAGGCATCGATAGAGCAATTCATCGGCGTCTGCTCTAGCGACGTGTCGCCGCCCTGGCGCGAGCCTTGGCAGCTTCCACTTCCCGGTTACGTGGCGCAGCCGAAGTGACCAGTTCTCTAAGCATGCGTTCGGTGGCAGCGGCCACCTCTTCGATCGCTTGCTCGAAAGCCGCAGTGTTCGCTTTCGACGGCGTGCGCGATCCGCTCAACTTGCGGACGTATTGCGTCGCTGCGGCCCGAACTTCCTCGGACGTTGCTGCTGGTTCGAAATTGTGGAGGGTATGGATACTTCGGCACATGTCTTAATCGTACCGGCCTTCAACCGTGTAGGTCGGACCGGTCGGTTTCGGTGTGGATCTGTCGGTCGCCGTGCTGGTGCCTGCCATCGGTCGGGCGATGGGCGGGATCGTCGACAAAGATCTGATCACCATCAATGTGCAGCGAGCCGTAGGCGGCGCCGAGATGTTCGGCGGTCAGAACCTCTTCGGGTGGGCCGAAGGCGAGAACCCGTCCGGCCAGGAGAATGACCCAGTCGGACGCCTGAGCCTCGGAGAGGTCGTGTGTGGTCATGATGACCGTGCAGCCGTGGCTGTTTTCGTCGTGGATTACCGTGTCGATAGCCTTGGCCGAGGGTAGGTCGAGTCCGGTGAGCGGCTCGTCCAGCAGCAACATGTCATGCTGCTGAGCGAGGCCCTGCGCGACGAATACCCGTTGTCGCTGCCCGCCTGACAGCTCGGCCAGGTGGCGAGTTGCCAGATTCTCGATACCCATACGTTCCATGGCAGTAGCGATCGCTGCCCTGTCGTCTGCATTGAGACGTCCGATCAGCCCCGTCCGTGAGTACCGTCCCATGGCCACGACTTCGGCAACAGTCACCGGAAGTGCCTCGTTGACCTTGGTGCTCTGAAGGACATACGAAAGGCGAGTCGGTCCGTCGCCGGAGAGCGTGACCTTCCCGCTAGACGGTTCGACGAGACCAGCGATGAGGTTGAGGAGCGTCGATTTCCCTGATCCATTTGGTCCAATCAGAGTAGTGATCGACCCCTTTGGGATCATGAAGTCAGAGGGCCCGAGGGCAACGACAGATCCGTAGACAACACTGACCGCTTCGCCCGAAACTGCCGGAGTCACGCGCACTCACCGCAGATGCCCTCGATCTCGAGGGCATGCCCCCGTGGCGAGAACCGTCCGTGCCCGGTTAGGGATGCAACCACCGATTCAAGGTTGGCTTCCAGGTCAGCCGGGGGAGTGATGTCATCAACCGTGCCGCACGACAGGCACACGAGATGATGGTGGTGCCCCGTAAGCCATTCGGCGAGTTCGTAGCGCGTTATCCCTTTGACGCCGTGATGAGGACTCACAATTTTGGCGTCGCTCAGGACTGATAGCGACCTGTACAGGGACGACATCGGAACTTGATCGCTTAAGTCGCTGTGGAGTTCGGCGGCCGAACGTGGTCCCTCTGCGGACGACAACGCACGAATGACGGCCCTGCGACCGGATGAGTAGCGCACGCCTGCCTCAGTGAGCCGCTGTACGACAAGTTGTTCGGTGTTTGCCACCTTGGCCGCCTATAGGTATCGTTCCAACGAGAATAGGAATCATTATCATTATGCACAAGTTTTTGATAGGAGTAGCGGTTCTGGCGATGAGCACCGCAGCATGCTCGGCGGGATCTGATCCGTCGTTGGGTTCTCTGCGCATCATCACCACCACGTCGATCGTCGGGGATGTTGTTTCGAACGTGGTGGGTGACCTGGCCCAGGTCGATGTCCTCATCCCGCCCGGGGGTGATCCGCATGAGTTTCAACTGTCGGCTAAGCAGGTCGCACAGCTGCGCGATGCCGACCTTGTCGTGGCGATCGGGCTCGGCCTTGAACCGTCGATCGCCGCTGCGCTTGTTGAGGCGACCGCTGACGGCGTTGAAGTTCTCGAGCTCGCCCCGTTGCTCGACCCGAGAACGTTTCCGGATGGGACACCCGATCCGCATGTGTGGCTAGACCCGATTCGTATGGCCGACGCAGTTCACCTCATCGCTGCGAAGCTGGCGGCGCTTGACGGTACCGTCGATTGGGCTGGGAGGGCTGACGGATACGCCGCCCAGCTGCAGGAAGTCGACGGGCAGATCGCCGAGCTGATCGACGAGCTGGCACCCGATGAGCGCCAGATGATCACCAATCACGATGCCTTTGGCTACTTCGCCGACCGGTACGGGCTAGAAATCGTCGGAGTGATCATTCCGGGTGGATCAACCTTGGCCAATCCGTCTTCGGCCGAACTCGCCGGACTCGTGCACGTCATCGACGAGCTGTCGGTTCCGGCGATCTTTGCTGAGACTACCGAATCCGATCAGTTGGCCAACGCAATAGCTGGCGAGACGAAGGAAACGGTCAGCGTGATCGAGTTGCTCACGGGATCGATTGCACCGGCTGGCCAGCCGGGTGATTCGTTGATTTCGCTCCTGCTCACCGACGCCGAGCGCATCGTGGCCGGGCTGGGCGGCCAGACGGGGACCGCACCATGATCCCCTGGCTGCTCGAACCATTCGCCCTCGGATTTCAGCAGCGTGCCTTGATCGGAGGTGTTCTGGCGGCCGTGGCCATGGCAGTGGTTGGAACCTGGGTCGTGATCCGCGGCATGTCGTTCCTCGGAGATGCTCTAGTCCACGGAGTTGTACCGGGTATCGCCATCGCCATTCTGTTCGACTTCAACGTGCTGGTGGGAGCGGCGCTGGCAGCGCTCGTCATGATCGGCGGGATCAACTTTGTTCACCGACAGACGACGTTCAACGAGGACACGGGTATCGGGTTGCTGTTCGTTGGCATGCTGGCGCTCGGGGTAATCGTGTTATCACGAACGGCCACCTACGCCTCGCAGCTCACCAGCGTCCTTTTCGGAGACGTACTAGGGGTTGGTCAAGGGGATCTCGTTGGCCTGGCCTGGCTAGCCGTCGTCGCCGTGGTCGTTTCGGTGGTCATGTACCGGCCGTTCCTTGTGTTGGCGTTCAACGACCAGAAGGCCCAATTGCTCGGGATGCGACCGGGATTGGCCAACATCGTGTTATTGGGCCTGATCACCTTTGCGATCGTTGGATCGTTTCAGACCGTAGGCACGCTGCTGGTGTTTGGTCTACTGGTCGGGCCACCGGCCACCGCCGCACTTCTTGTGCGCCGGGTGCCGGCCATGATGGCTACGAGCGCTCTCATAGGCGCACTGAGCGTTGTCGTCGGCCTCGTGGTGAGCTACCACGCCGAGACATCGGGTTCGGCCACCATGGCCATTCTCCCGGTCATCCTGTTTTTTGTCGTCTTGATCAGCCGGAACGTGTCCAGCCGCCTAGCCGCCTAAACCTGGTCGAGTGGGACGACCGGTCCCAGCAAGGCGCCGCCGTCAACGATGAACTCGGATCCAGTGCTGTACGTTGCGTCCTTCGCGAGGAACAGCACGAGCTTTGACACTTCCTCGGGTTCTCCAAACCGAGCGATCGGCTGGGAAGCCGTCATCGCGTCGTCGAAGCCTTCGGTCATCGGGGTGCGAATGGGGCCCGGATGGACCGAAACAACGCGGATGCCGTATCCGCCGAGTTCCATGGCTGCGGTTTTGGTCAATCCGCGTACGCCCCATTTGCTCGACACATAGCCAGCGAGTTGGGCATAGCCCATCATTCCGGCCGTTGACGAGACATTGATGATCGCTCCACCACCAGCCCGCTTCATCGACGGAATAACTGTGTGCATTCCCAAGAATGTACCAAACAGGTTTACGTCGATGACGTGGCGATAGTCGGCCGGGGTCATCTCTTCGATCGTTCCCATCGCCAGAATGCCTGCGTTGTTTATCAGTAGATTCACCGGCCCAAAGATGTCCTCTGCGAGGGCAACGGCGGCCATCCAATCGTGTTCGTCGGTTACGTCCAGCTTCGCAAAGGTCGCGCTGGTACCGAGATCGACGGCGAGTTGTTTGCCATCGACGTCGACGATATCGCCGATGACCACCTGGGCGCCTTCTTCGACGAGCATGCGGGCGTGCGAGGCCCCCATGCCGCGGGCGCCTCCAGTGATGATTGCTACGGTTCCTGTAAACCGTGCCATAAACATCTCCTTTCGAGACTCATCCACGATTGTGCATCAATCGGGCCAAGGTGGCCTAGTGCCGGATTGCCCGATTCAGCGTCAGAAGTTCGACTACCGGCGGTTACAGTTGCCGCAGTCGGACTGGGAAGGAACCCTGTGACAAGACCGGTCAAGATCGCCAATGTTTCTGGCTTTTACGGTGACCGACCGGGAGCCATGGCCGAACAACTCGCCGGCGGTGACATCGACGTCCTGACCGGTGATTATCTCGCCGAACTCACCATGCTCATCCTGGCTCTCACCCGGCAACGGCACGCAGACGGCGGTTACGCCCGATCGTTCGTTGGGGAACTGAGTGGGGTGCTTAAAGAAGTTCTGGCTCGCGGCGTCAAAGTGGTGGTCAACGCCGGTGGTCTCGATCCACTCGGCTGCGCGGCAGCTGTGCAGGCCGTCGCCGAACAGCAGGGTCTGTCTCCGGTTATCGCCGCGATCACGGGTGACGATCTGATCGCACGAATGGGGGCCTTGCAGGAGTCAGGCGAGCAGTTCGTGAACTCTCAGACCGATGAACCGATCAAAGCGCCGTTCGTTACGGCAAACGCCTATCTGGGGGGCTGGGGTATCACGCAAGCCCTCACCAATGGCGCCGATATTGTGATCACGGGTCGAGTGACTGACGCAGCGCTCGCTTCTGGCACAGCGGCCTGGTGGCATAGCTGGGACCGTCACGACTACGACCGATTGGCTGGTTCGGTGGTCGCTGGTCACATCATCGAGTGCGGGATGCAGGCAACCGGAGGCAACTACTCGTTCTTTCCGGAGATCGATGATCTGACCTACCCGGGCTTCCCGTGGGCCGAAATCGCTGACGACGGTTCAGCCGTTATCGGCAAACACGACGGAACCGGCGGAGCGGTGACCCGCGAGACGGTGGTAAGTCAGCTTCTCTATGAGATCGGTGGTCCGGCGTATCTTGGGCCCGATGTGACGGCCCGGTTCGATACGGTGACAGTCGAAGAAGTTGGCCAAGATCGAGTTCGAGTATCAGGAGCTCGCGGCGAATCACCTCCCAGCAAACTGAAAGTAGCGGCCGCCATCGCCGGTGGTTTTCGAAACAGTGTCACTATCGGCATGTCCGGCCTGAATCAAGATCTCAAGGTGGCCCTGCTGCGTGATCAAATCTGGAGATTGATTCCGTTTGATGTCTCAGAGTTCGATGGCGTCACCGAAACGGTCATCGGGGCTGGTGGTGACGACCCAGTTACGAACGCGCAGGCGGTTAGCTTCTGGCAGTTGTCGGTGTCGTCGTCTGACGAAGAAAAGGTCGGGCGGGCATTCTCCAACGCAGCCACCCAAACCGTTCTCGGGAACATCCCAGGGATGTTCGGACTGACCCCTCCCTCTGGTGCATCGCCCTTTGCCCGCTACTGGCCGACAACCATCGGCCGAGAACATATTCAGCAGGCTGTGTCGATTGGCGATAAGCAGTTGCTCGTTTCGGAGACGGATCCGATCGCCGGTCCGATTGTCGAAGTAGCAACCGAGATCTTCGAATCGCCCATCGGCCAGCCAGCCGAGCGATTTCCGCTCGGGACCATCGTCGGTGCTCGGTCGGGAGACAAAGGCGGATCGGCCAATCTGGGAGTGTTCGCCCGTACTGCGGATGGGTTTGCATGGCTGTCCGAATTCCTGACGATTCATCAGTTGCGGCTGCTGCTCCCAGAGACGGACCAGCTTGAGGTCGACCGATACGAGCTGGCCAACCTGTGGGCAATCAACTTCGTGATTCACGGCCTGATGGGGGACGGGGTCAGCTCGTCGTTACGGCTCGACCCCCAGGCAAAGGGTCTCGGAGAGTATCTGCGGGCCAAGCTCGTCGACATCCCGGTTGCGTTGCTCAACCGCTAGCGCTGCCACCACCGCTTGTTCCGCTTGGGGCGCAGTTCGTCCTCGAGCTGGCGGGCCGTTTCATCGAGCGCTTCCGCCTCCATGGTGCGTGCCTCAAGGTCGATGAGTAGTCGATCTCTTGTTTCGCGTCCTTCTTCGGAGAGATAGCGGTCCTCGACGCTGCCGATGAGGGAGCGGGCGAGCCGCAGGTCGTAGGCGTCGAGTGCTTCGTCGGCTTCGTCCAGGCGACGTGCATGGTTTTCGATTCTGCGGATTCGCCACGATTGGGCGGCAGCGAGTTGAATCTCGGCGGCATCTTGAAGCTCGATCGGTAGCACGGTCAGTAGTGGGGCGGTCAGAGGATCGTCGATGAACTCAACGAGTGTTTCGAATTTGTGACTCCGGGCGGCCGACTGGATGGCGTTGCTGCGGCGCCGCGCGGCGGGGACACAGGCCAAGCGGGCCAACTCCAGGCGCTTGGCAGCCGCCTCCTGCTCGGTGGCTGGGAGCTCGGCAATCAACTGTTCTGCCTCTGCGAATTCGTAGGTCGTGAGAAAATTATCGAGATCGTCGGCCATGAGCGCCATAAACTACCGGAGATTCCAGGCTATATGCCCGGACGGGAGGAGCGCAATGGCCGACTCGGACTTGAACCATGTTGAACTGAATCGCCAGACCTGGAACGAAGACGCACCGAACTGGGTGGCCGCAGGCGAGCGATCCTGGGCCAGCGACGTGCCGGAATGGGGTCAGTGGGGCCTCGTAGACGATGACGTTGGTCTGCTACCTCCAGATATGTCTGGCATTGAAGCTATTGAGCTGGGGTGCGGTACCGGCTATGTGTCGCGGTGGATGGAGCGCCGCGGAGCAAGCGTGGTTGCTATCGACGTATCTGAGAACCAGCTAGCCACGGCTCGACGCCTGGCCAATGACTATTCGTCGGCGATCAAGTGGGAACAGGCAAACGCCGAAAGAGTGCCGTACCCGGATGCATCGTTCGACTTCGCCGTCAGTGAGTATGGAGCGGCCCTATGGTGCGACCCGTACGTGTGGGTCCCGGAAGCGGCACGACTCCTCAGGCCGGGCGGGCACCTAGGTTTTCTTACCAATTCGCCGATGGTGACGATTTGCTACCCGCTGGACGGATCTCCAGCAGGATTCAGCCTGGTCCGCAGTTACTTTGGTCAGCATACATTTGATTGGACGGACGTCGAAGTGGACCCTGGCGGGGTCGAGTTCAATCTGACCATTTCCGACTGGTTTGCGCTGTTCCGTAGCAATGGCCTGGATGTGGTGGATTTTCGGGAGTTGCAGGCTCCGGAACATTCCGAAGGAACCCCTTTTGCGGTACCTGCCGAATGGGCGCAGCAGTATCCGTCAGAAATCGTCTGGAAGCTTCGTAAAGCGACATAGCTACTGCTCGAGGGTCATCTCAAACTGCCGACGAACCGTCTCCACGTGGTCGGTGAGTTCGTCGGGATTCCAGTCGGCGGTCGGGATCGGTTCGAGTACGTCGACGCGTACCGTAGCCGGACGCATGATCCGTCCGCCCCGCGGGAGCACGTCGAGGCTGTTGTGAATTACGACCGGAACGATGGGGACTCCAGCTTCCATGGCGAGATGAAAGCCGCCCTTCTTGAAGGGTCCCAGGTGCGGTGTGACTTGCCGGGTGCCTTCGGGTGAAATCGCCACGCTGAGCCCTTCCCGGATTCGGTCGGCGGCATTGTGAAGCGCATCGACTGCCGCGGCATGGTCTGAGCGATTGATAAAGATCACATCCGCGAACTCGAACAATTGCCCGACGAACGGCATCGCCTTGAGTTGTTCCTTCGCCACTGCAGTCACGTCACGGCGCAGCAACTTCATAAGCAGGAGTCCGTCGAAGTTGCTCTGGTGGTTGAACATGAACACAGACGGACGGTGCGACCACAGGTGTTCCTCGCCGGTGATGTCGACGTTTACGCCGGCCAATGCTACGGCGAGATCTCCCCAGGTCGAGATCATCAGGTTGATGGCCTGGCGGCGATCGCGGTTGAGTAATCCGGCGGCGAAACCTGCTGACGCAGCGGTCAGCAAACTTCCTTGGGCCAGGACGGTACGCACGATTTGGGTCTTGGTTGGTGTCCCACGGCTCTCGAAGTCGGTCGGCATCCACCCGCGTTCGTCGGCCGCTTTGCGTAACTTACGGTCGGGGTTGAGTGGTTGCGGATGGCCAACCATGTCGAGGAGAGGAAGATCCTCGAATCCATCGGTGTAGAAAAACGCATCACCGAGGGATGCGCTGAGGTTCTTGGCGTACGCCTCGGCTGCAGCAGCCTTCTCAGCACCGAAAATGATCGGCTCGGCCACTTGGCCGGATAGGTGCCCGTCTTCGACGATGAGGGTATTACAGATGACGTCATCCACGTCGAGGGTCTCAGCCACCGGGCGTACCTGCATCGTCGTTGCAGCTGATAAGAGCACGACGGTGTGGCCGCGACGGTGGTGCGCCCGAATCAGCCGACGGATCTCTGGATAGATCATGGCGGCGATTGTTTCTGTGAACAGGCGGTCAGACAACTCATCGATTTCGGACTCGGCCATGCCGGAGAGTGCCTGGGTGGAGGTGCGCAGGAGTTCCTCGAACGTAGCGTTTCCCGCCTGATAGCGCATCGCGACCGCTGCCACGCCCAAGTTGGCTCGGTCGGGTCGCTTCATGCGTTCCTGGGCGAACACGAAGGCGGTAAACCCAGCCAGCACGGTCCCATCCATATCCAAGAACGCCACCACGTCTGGGCCGTTAGGTGCGGCGTCAATCTGGTCAATCAGGTCGGAGATGTTCACGTTGTCAGGCTACCAACACGCGCGCGGCGCAAAGGCGTCGGCTTCATGGGACTACGAGAGCGCCCGGAACGCGGCTGCCGCAACAATAAGGTCTTCGTAAGGCAAGCCAACGCCCTTATACAGCGAACGAGCCGATTCGGGCTGGTGTAATCCAGCTGCCAGTTCATGCAGGTCGGCGGCGATTGCGTCTCGCGACCAGGTTCCCTCTTTTTCCGGCAGAATCAGGTCGCCGGCTTCGTCCATGGCAGCGTGCCGATCTTCCACGTAGACGGCTGACGAGACAACCGTGAGCGTGTCGGTTTCGCGGGTATGGGGCTGAAATGCCCCGATGGCGTTGATGTGGATGACCGACGGCAGCTGGCTGACCCTGATCACCGGTTCTGCGCTCGTGGTGGTCAGGCAGACGATGTCGACGTCGATGAGTCCGTGAGGATCAACGGCCAGCGCGTTGTGTCCGTCCGCTCGCAGGGCAGATGCGAATGCCGTTGCGGAGGCCGGATTGCGACTCACGACCTCGATCAGTTCGATCGGTCGTACTGCCCGCATCGCGTCGACATGGCTGCGGCCCTGGACGCCGGTTCCGTACACTCGGAGTCGGGAGGCTTCCGGGGGGCTGAGATAGCGAGTGGCGACCCCGGAGACGGCGGCCGTTCGGAGTTCGGTGATTGCCGAACCGTCGATAACGGCGAGTGGACTGCCCGACTTCGGCTCAAACAGAACGTACACGCCCTGGACGGTAGGCAGACTCCGGCTGGCATTACCAGGACTGTACGTGATGAGCTTGACCCCTACTCCCAATTCGGACCAGGCGGGCATGAGTAGGAGTTGGCCGTCGTCGACCGGGTAGACCGTTCGGACGGGAAGGTCCGGAATGCCGGTTGCAAATGCCTTGTCGAGGGCGTCGATGGCGTCGATCATCGGGACCAGTTCCCGGAGTTGGTTCCGGCCGATATACGGGAGCGAGGCGGTTTCCATGGTCAGGACAGCACCAGATCACGACTGCGCCAGACCACCAGCGCGGCGATTGGAATCAGCGACAATCCTGCGCCGATCAGGCTGAGGGATGAGTAGGACGTTGCGCTCACCACAAATCCCGAAGCGATGCTGGCTGTGCCTCCGACTACCCAAGTGAGGGTGTCGCCGATGCCCTGAATGCTGGTCCGCTCCTGGAACGTAAGATCAGTCATCAGGTGGGTGCTTCCTGCGACGAACGTAAAGTTCCAGCCGACGCCAAGCAGAAGCAAGCCGGGCAGCAGGAGGCCGGTTTGCTCCGGGCTGGCACCGATGAACGATAGGCCGCACGCTCCAATCAGAACCAAAGCGCCGATGCCGATCATCGAACGCGCTCCGAGTCGTTTCACGAAGTAACCGGTCAGTGGGGCAATGGCGAACATGCCAAGGGTGTGGGCGGTCATCACGTTGCCGATCACGTCGAGGCCTTCACCGATCCTGCGCAGATGGAGGGGAGTCTGGACCATCACGAACACCATGACACCCTGGCCGAGAGCCATCGAGGTCAGCGCCAGGCGGGTTTGCCCGTTTGCCAGCAGCTCGGATCGGCTGTGGTCGGGTCGGCTTGAGTTGACCAGGGTGGTTTCTTCGTCATCGAAAGCGAGCGTGGCGGGATCTGGTCGCAGGAGGACGCCGAAGATGATGGCACCCAAGCCGAATAGGACCGCCCCACTCAGATAGGGGCCGACCAGGTCTTCAAAACCCAGCGAGATTGCGAGGTTCCCAGCCGGATTCAAGGCCCGGGGACCGAGCACCGCTCCAATCGTTCCGGCCCACACGAGCATGCCGATGGTTGTTGCCCGACGTCCGCTGGTTCGCAGGTCGGCGGCGGCATAGCGGGCCAGGTGCGATGTGCTCTGGCCGAGCCCAAGAATCACCATCCCAAGCAAGAGAAGCGGAAAGGATCGCTGGACGATCGAATAGCCGGCTAGTCCCGCTCCAATAGCAGCGGTTATGTAGCCAGCGGTGAATGAGACGGTGCGTCCGAATCGGGTAGCAACCCAGGTGAACACCAGGGCACCAGCCGCCAATCCAGCCGTCCCGAACGCCGACGGGAGACCACTCCACTGAACCGATGCCAGCTCCCCTCCGGCGAGCGAGGATACGGTCGCCGCCATGATGTAGGCGGTCTGGCCGACCGCCACCACCCAGAAGAACGTCCAAACGAGTCTGGTCTGGGTGGATTCGCTAGCGGGGCTCACGACAATGCACGCTCGAGGGCGTCGATGAGGTTCTCGGTGTCAGCCGCTGATGTGTAATGGACCATCGAAGCCCGAACCACGCCCCGGTTGGGATCAAGTCCGAGACCTTCGAGGACCCGGTAGGCGTAGAAGTTCCCGGAACTGATTTGTATTCCCTCGCCCACCAAGCTGGAGGCGACCTCGGCAGGAGTCTTCTCGGTTGGCAAGAAGGCGATCGTCGGGGCGCGATGCAGTGAACCCTGCTGAGTCGCAGGTCCGATCAATCGGACGTCGGCCCGGTCGGCGAGCCACGCCAGGACTGGATCGGATAGGCGGTCTTCCGCTTCCTGCCACAACTGCGCCACCGCCGCAGCCGAGCCCCGTAGCGTGTCGCCTGCGATGCCATGATGACGGGCTAGGTCTTCGACATAGTCGAGCACTGCCCCGGCTGCCGCCTCCTGGGCATGATCGGGGCCCGCCGGGGTGAGCCGTTTGGTGGCGAGGTGCTCGTTGAAAAAATGCCCCTGATTGGGAAGTTCGTCGAGCAGGGCACTCCTTACCACCATGAGGCCCTGATGCACCGAGTACGTCTTGTACAGGCTGAACAGGTATACGTCAGGGTTGAGGTCGCCAACGTCGGGGAGGCCATGGGGTGCAAATGAGACTCCATCGACGATCACCTTGGCACCGACCGCATGTGCCATGGCGGTCAGCGCTTTTACATCGTTTTCCTGGCCGATGATGTTTGAGCAGTGAGGAAACGTGACTACTCGAGTTTGATCACTAAGGAGATCGGCTAATCCAGACGGATCGAGCAGCCCGGTCTCTTGATCAATCCGCCACTCACGAATTGTCGCCCCGGTTTCGGTGGCCGCGCGCCGGATCACCCCGGTATTTGCCTCGTGATCTTGATTGGTCACGATCACTTCATCACCCGGTTTTAGTGATGCTCGAAAGGCGTTTCCGAGGACGTAAGTGTTGATCGAAGTGGACGGACCGAATTGCACTTCTTGGGTGTCGACGCCGAGGGCTTCGGCCCACCGACGTCGAGACCGGTCCATGGCCGCACCGGCCATGTCAGAGGCTTCGAATCCGGCGTAAGGCTGGACCTTGGTGCGGGTGTAGTAATTGGTTAAAGCGTCGACGGTGTGCCGGCAGGCGTACGATCCGCCGGCATTTTCGAAAAATGCGTCAGTGTTGGCGTCGGAAGAAAAGGCCGGAAATTGGGAACGAACGAAATCGAGATCGAGATGCATCGATCCGAATCTACCTGAACGGTCGGCCCCTCCGGCCAGTATGGTTCTCCAGGAATGATGCAAGCATTGATGTACCACCAGTTTCAGGGACCGATCCGGGTCGAGACTGTCCCGCGCCCAACCCCGCTTTCCCATGGTGTTGTGGTCCATGTTCGAGCGAATGGGGTCTGCCGTAGTGACTGGCATGCGTGGATGGGGCACGATCCGAGCATCCGGCTTCCGCACGTGCCCGGTCACGAGATGGCTGGCGTAATCGCTGAGGTTGGTCCTGAGGTCACCCGCTGGTCCGTTGGCGATCGGGTAGTGGTCCCATTTTCGTGCGGCTGTGGTACCTGTCCACCATGCATCGCCGGGCATGGCAACATCTGCGACAACGAGTACCAACCGGGATTTTCGGACTGGGGTTCGATGGCAGAGTATGTGGCGGTGCCCTGGGCCGACGTGAATGTGGTGACGCTGCCTGCCAGCCTTGATTTTGTTGCCGCAGCTGCGCTCGGATGCCGGTTCATGACCGCCTATCACGGTCTCACGGATCGTGCCAAGGTTCAACCCGGCGAGTGGGTGGCCGTCCACGGCACCGGGGGAGTCGGCCTGTCCGTCGTCCAGTTGGCCAAAGCGCTTGGCGCTCATGTTGTGGCGGTGGACCTCGACGACGCCAAGCTCGAACTGGCTAGCGGCCTCGGTGCCGACGTCGTCGTCAACGCCAAACGTGACAAACCGGTGAACGCCATTCGGGAAGCGACCGGAGGGGGAGCGCAGATCTCGGTTGATGCCCTCGGCTCGGCGGTTACTGCGCAGAACTCAATTCGGTGTCTCGCCAAGCGGGGCCGTCATATTCAGATCGGACTCGTGCTCGAGGACGGGATGAACCTCCCGATTCCGATGACGCGGGTGATCTCTATGGAACTGGCGATTTACGGGACTCATGGCATGCCAGCCGCTCGGTACGACGAGATCTTCGCGCTCGTCGAGGCGGGTAGCGTCGCCCCCGAACGACTGGTTGGCAAAACGATCAGCCTCGGGGAGGCACCGGCCGAACTGACAGCCATGGGTTCCTTTTCCCAGGTGGGCACCACGGTCATCGATCTGTCATGAGCGGATCCGACAAAACCCCCGCCGAACTCTTCCAGTATCTTGACGACCTGGGTATTTCGACCTCTACCGTCACCCACCCACCGCTATTCACTGTTGCTGATTCGAAGGCCATGCGAGGCAAACTGCCAGGCGGTCACTGCAAGAACCTGTTCCTTCGCAACAAGAGGGGCCAAATGTGGCTCGTTGTATGCCATGAAGATCAGGAGATCGACCTCAAAAAACTCGGCGAGCGACTCGGCTCAGGTCGGGTGTCGTTTGCCAATCCCGACCGCTTGAAGTCACATCTCGGGGTCTTGCCGGGCGCAGTCACCCCGTTTGCGGCCATCAACGACGAAGGTGGAGCCGTGCAGGTAGTCATCGATGGGCAATTGCTCTCGGAATCATTGCTGAACTTCCACCCCCTGGTCAACGACCAGACGACAGCGATCACACCGGGTGACCTGATTCGATTCCTGGTGGCGACCGATCACGACCCGGTGACTGCACCCTTCGCTCAGGATGAGGCCATCGGCCGGTAAGGCTGAGCGGGTATTTGGTCAGAGCTCGTTTCAGGGCGGCACCTGGCCCGAGGGCATGAGTATCCCGGTCTCCGTGATCGAGGACCGAATCGGGAGCCGGCTGACCCGCCCCGATCTTTGGTCGATGTCTTCCCTGTGTCATGGCCGTACTCTTGGGTCCGATCGGACTTTGTTCTTCGGCGTATTGCCGATAGTTGAGCGCATCGACCTGCTCGGCATCGCGCTGTTTCTCGTAATGATGCCGCTCGGCAGAGATGACTGGGGTGCTCGCCGGCCGTCAGCATAAGAACTGCGTCAGGCGCTGCTAGCCCTTCGCCTTGCCGCCGGGGGAGCATTGGTCGTTCTGGTCTTTTCCGGAAAAACGGGTCCGCCCTGATCTTGCGTTGGCGATCATCGGAAAGTTTGCGTTCCTTAACATCCTCAGGGACGTCAGGATTGGGTTGTCGGACATTGAATTCATCAGGCTCGCTGGTCTACGGTTCGAATGCCAAATGTGCCGCCTCCGTCCCGTGGAATCCCTGGTCCGGTCGGGACCCCGCCGTGGAACCGAGAACGCCGCGCATCGGCTCATGAATCAACGGTCGGTGTGTAGGTTCACTCACTCTGGACTCGTCCGACCAGACGTCTGAGTTCGACGCGGGTAATGCGCCGCTCGCGTCGACCCGTTACCCGTATGACGTAATCCCCGAAGGCGACCTCGTCCCCGATTGCGGGGATCTGCCCGGCGAGCTTCATTACAAATCCGGCGATCGTATTGACGTCCTCCCCGAGTACCTCGTCGCCGATTAGGTCGGCGACATCTTCAATGGGAACGGTTGCGTCCAACGACCAGGCGCGTGGCCCAATCGCGACGATTGGTTCTTCTCCTGTTAGTGAACCGACAAGTTCTTCGGTGATATCTGCAATGGTCACCAATCCATCAGTGCCGCCGAATTCGTCGACGATGATGGCTAGGCGAACTCCGGATGACTGCATGTCCGAGAGCAGTTGCGTCACTAGATTTGAGGCGGGGACGACGAGGCACGGGCCGGCGATTGAGCCCACTGCGACGTCTGGCCGACGGTCCTCGGGAATGCTTACGAGATCACGCAGGTCCACGTAGGTTGCGAGATCGTCGTCCGAAACGTTAAATACGGGCAGTCGTCGATGACCCGAGTCGAGCAGGATCTTCAGCGCCTCGTCGGCCGGCGTATCTGCGGATACCGAGACGATGTCCGTCCTGGGGACCATGATGTCATCGACCCTTCGGTCTCCGAGTCGGAATGCCCGTTCAATCAGGTCGACGTCGTCAGCGGTGATTTCGCCTTCGTGGGCGGCCCGCATTGCCAGACGTCGGAGCTCGTCTTCGGTCACGGTGGGCGAGGTCGTGACTCCCTTACCTGGCATTTGAATATCGGCGATCCAGACGAGGGCGCGGACCACAGGTCGGAGGGCAAGTTCGAGCCATTGAATCGGCAGGGCGAGGGCTAGACCAACCCGATCCGGATGGCGGACTGCGTAGGTCTTAGGGATCGCCTCACCGTAAATAAACAGGAGGATCGTCAGTCCCACTGATGCCAGTGTGACACCCAGCGACCCGAACCACCGGTCGGCGATGAGTCCAACCAAGGTTGCGGCGGTGATCTGCGCAAGTAAAGCCCAAAGAAGTACGGCGTTGAGCACGCTTGGAAGCCGCTCGACGAGGTGAGCAAGGCGTCGACCACTCGCACCGTGGGTTGCTTCGAGGGATCGGGCTCGCACGGGAGAGACCCGAAGCAGCGCGGTCTCGGCTGCCGATAGGAAACTGGACGAAAAAAACGCGATTCCGAAACCGATGACGAGTCCGAGGTCCGCCGAGATGTCCATTGCCACTCATTCAACCATCTGGCCGTATGTAGTGGGTATCACGTGTCACTAGGGTGACCAGATGGCATCACCAATCGAGGGAGTCTGGGCGCCTGTACTCACCCCTCTAACCGACCAACTCAACATCGATCACACTCTGCTTGTCGAACATTGTCAGAAGTTACTATCAGACGGTTGCGACGGTATCGTCCTGTTTGGTTCGACTGGCGAGGCACCGTCCTTTTCGGTCTCGGAACGAGCGGCCGCCCTGGAGGCACTCCTGGACGGAGGAATCGCGCCCGATATGATTGTGGCCGGGACCGGATGCCCTGCGTTTCCCGACACGGCCGAACTGACCGCCCACGCGACAGAAGCTGGCGTGCGAGGAGTGTTGGTGATTCCGCCGTACTTCTTCAAGGGCGTACCAGACGCTGGTGTCGCCAGGGGATACACCGCCCTCTGCGAGGCAATTGGGGCTGACCTGCGCCTCTACCTCTATCACTTTCCTGGATTGTCAATGGTCCCGATCACGAACGCCATCATCACGGCGATACACAGGGACTTTGCGGCGAACCTGATCGGACTGAAGGACTCCAGCGGTCAGATCACCAGTTTGCATGCCTTCACTGGTATTGAAGGCATGGCTGTTCTCCCAGGCACCGAGCGACTGATGCTTGAAGGTGCCCGACACGGCGCCACCGGTGTGATCACCGCCACCGCCAACATCGCCGCCCCGATCATCGCTTCCGTCTGGTCAGATCGTGGTGAGCCCCGGCCCGATGACGCGGCGATGCTGGCGGTGCGGACGATCATTGAAGACGGAGGATCGATCCCGACGATGAAAGCCTGGCTGGCTGAGACATCTGGTCACGACGGATGGAATCGGGTCCGCCCACCCCTCACGGCACTGTCGCAAGAGCGTGCAACTCAGCTAAATCAGGGGCTCGCTGAGCTGCTCTCTTTGAAGTAGCTTGCCGTCGGAGATGATGCTCCCTGTGAGGGCAGGGTTTCGCCCGCATGCGAAAGTGCGCCACAGGACCGTTTAGCTCTTCCTGCTAATCTCAATCAACCGATGGCTGTGACGGACTTCCTACCGAGGCGAACCGACTACTCCATACGGCACTTCCGTGCAGATCTGCTCGCTGGCCTGACCGTTGCTGTCGTCGCGTTGCCGTTGGCCCTCGGGTTCGGCGTCACGTCTGGGGCTGGAGCGGCCTCCGGGCTAATCACGGCGGTTGTAGCGGGTTTTGTGGCCGCCGTTTTCGGTGGTTCGAACTATCAGGTCAGTGGGCCGACTGGCGCGATGACCGTTGTCCTGCTTCCTGTGGTGGCTCGCTACGGGGTCGGCGCTCTAGCTCCAGTCGGCATAATGGCCGGACTCATTCTTCTGGCAATGGCTGTCGGTCGGGTCGGTCGGTACGTCCAGTACATACCGTGGCCGGTTATCACCGGTTTCACTAACGGAATCGCGGTCATCATTTTCCTCCAGCAATTACCGGGAGCGCTCGGTGTGGCAAAGGGAGAAGGGGAGTCGATCGTTACGGTCACATGGCAGACAGCCACCGCATTCGTGGCTGCACCCTCATGGACCTCGACCGTCGTCACCGGTCTCACGATCCTCACGATGGTGGGATGGTTACGAATTCGAAGACTTCAGATGGTTCCAGCGAGCCTGGTCGCTTTGGTTGTTGGGACTGGCGTGTCGCTTTTCGGAGTATTTGACGGGATTGAACGCCTGTCCGGCATTCCTCGGGGTCTTCCACTACCGAGTGTGCCGTCCCTGTCGCTCGACCAGATGGCGCCTCTCGCCCAGGCCGCTCTCGCCGTGGCCGTGCTTGCTGCTCTAGAGAGCTTATTGTCTGCGGTCGTAGCGGACGGCATGACAATCGAAGAGCGGCACAACCCCGACCGCGAGCTATTTGGGCAGGGATTGGCCAATGTGGCGTCGAGCATCTTTGGAGGCATGCCTGCCACAGGTGCTTTGGCACGAACGGCTGTGAACCTGCGATCAGGGGCACGTACTCGGTTAGCAGCGGTAACACATGCGGTGGTCCTCATGGCCATTGTTCGTTTCCTTGCTCCGCTCGCGTCGTCTATCCCGCTCGCCGTCCTTTCCGGGATTCTCATGGTTGTCGCATGGCGGATGGCTGAATCAGAAGCCATCCGAACCATTTTCCGATCCACCAAGTCGGATGCCTTCGTCCTGGCACTGACCATGCTCGTAACGATCATGTTCGATCTGATCCTTGCGATCGAAGTCGGAATGGTCGCGGCAGGAGTCCTCTTCATCATTCGCATGAGCAAGTTGCTCAGTGTCGACGTAGATCCGATCACCCATGAATGGGGGGAGTCGCACGACACCGAGAGTGAGGTCGATGAAGAGGAACGCCTCTTGCGCGAGAGCGTGATTGCCTACCGAATCGACGGTCCGCTCTTCTTTGGTGCTGCAGACCGATTCATCGACCAGCTGCTGAAAGTTGGTCCAAGCGCGAAGATCATCATTCTGAGGATGCGTACGGTGCCTGTTATGGATGCCACCGGCGTGAGCGCGCTCGAGTCGCTAGTTGACAGACTGGCGCGCCGGAAGATTCTGGTTTTCGTCTCGGCCGTGCAGCCACAACCGCTTGAGCTTCTGACCCGGACCGGTGTACTCGACCGAATCAGCCGAGACCGTCATCATGTGTTCGACACCACTGGGGAGGCAATCGATCATGCCCTCGAACACGTGCGGACGGCGGATCACACCGGTCCGGTGCGGTGACCAGGTGGTGGCTGTCTAGGTAGGTCGAGATGAAGACTGGACAACGACCCTAAGTCAGAACCGAGTCGCCGTAAAAGTCCTGCTCTGAGTGCGCGGCTCATTCAAATAGCTGGCTGATGTCATCGGGGACGATGATCCGGGAAATGTGGGGCTCTCCGATCGGGAGAACCCGGCGATGCGTAGCTTCGTTTACGAGCAGCGCCGCTCCCAGGTAGAGCGATGCCAGCCCCGAGATGAGGCCTTCGAATCCGGCCATCTGCGCAACGATGGGACCTCCGGTGAATTCGGCAACAGAGTAGAGGATCAACCACACGGCCATTAGGGCAAAGACCACCTGAACGACGAATGCCCGTCGACGATGTGCCATGAAGAGTGCGATGCAGACGATCGACGACAGGGCGAGATACCAGCCGAAGTAGGCATGGTCGAGCGCGGCGCCGACTCCCAAGACGTCAGCTGCCCAAATTGTGGCCGTCGCGAGCCAGAACATGCCGAGCAGCCCGAAGGCGGTCATGTCCACGGTGTTGCTTGCCCTCGATGCGAACGCGGCCGCCAGGATCAGCGATAGGCCCGCCGCTGTGGCTGCGATCGGAGCGAGGTTGCCAGGCTCAAAAAAACTCGCCTGGAACAGACCGACGGTCATCAGGGCGAGTCCGAGCGATAGATAGCCAAAAGGTCCCGAGTTCACAGGAAGATCTTCCATGAGTTCCTTTGGGTTGTGCGCCGTAGCTGGTAACCCTATTTGAGTAGATAGAGCACCGGATGTCCAGAGGCTATTGGACTTTGCTTGGTGGGGCCGGAGGCGGACCCGACTGCACTGAGCATGCCAGAGTGGTTGTCAGCGCTTTTCCGCAGCCGGGCGCCTGATAGATTCATGGGCGATGATTGACTTTCGCAGCGACACCGTAACGAGACCCACCGATGCAATGCGGGCGGCGATGGCCGCCGCCGAAGTGGGTGACGACGTCTTCGGTGATGACCCGACCGTGAACGCGTTGGAAGCCAAGACCGCCCGACTTCTCGGCAAGGAGAGTGCGGTATTTGTTCCCAGCGGGACACAGTCAAACCTCGTCGCTCTCATGGCCCATTGCCAACGCGGGGATGAATACATTGTTGGTCAACTCGCCCACACCTACAAGTACGAAGCCGGAGGCGCCGCCGTGCTTGGATCTATTCAGCCGCAACCGATTGAGATGGAACCAGACGGTTCACTTGACCTCGACCGGGTGGCCTCTGTGATCAAGCCC
Organism: uncultured Acidimicrobiia bacterium; assembly: GCA_965363765.1. Classification (GTDB taxonomy): domain Bacteria; phylum Actinomycetota; class Acidimicrobiia; order Spongiisociales; family JAENVV01; genus JAENVV01. The sequence continues at coordinate 16,420 of CBDTUI010000018.1, read as the reverse complement.
GACGACGACCATTTCGCCAATACCCGGTTGCTGTGCCTCGAGAATACCCACAATGGGAAAGTCATCGGCGTTGACTATTTGAGGTCTGCTCGTGAGTTCGTCGACAAACGTGGTCTCGCCTTGCACCTCGATGGGGCGCGAATGTGGAACGCAAGCGTGGCGCTGGGCGTGGCACCGGAAGTACTGGCTGAACCCTTCGACTCGGTTTCTGTCTGCCTGTCCAAGGGACTCGGCGCTCCTGTCGGGTCGGTCCTCGTCGGTAGTGAGGTCATCATTCGTAAGGCCCGCCGATGGAGAAAGATGCTGGGAGGGGGAATGCGGCAGGCCGGGATAATTGCCGCGGCCGGCATACACGCACTCGACCACCACATCGAGCGGCTCGCGGATGATCATGCCAACGCCGAGTTGTTGGCAAAGCTTCTCGCCAACATCGACGGCGTCACCGTACGTGGCCAAGACACAAATATGGTCTTCGTCGATTTTGGTGTTACCAATCGCAATACCCTGGCGGCCCGGCTGAAGGATCATGGCTTCGTCGCCCTAACGGAAAGGTCATCCAGCCGATTGGTTACCCACCTCGACGTATCGAAAGCGGATGTCGAGAATTTCGCGGTTGCAGTAGCGGTCTCGGTAGGTGCGTCGTGAACGACGCCTATCCAATCACTGGTGATGAAGGGCCGATGATTGTGTCGATCCTCAACAAGCAGAGGGAGGTCATCGTCTGGAAGTTGGAGGGCCTCAACGATGAGGAGCTGCGCCGTCCGATGATGCCGAGTGGCACGAACCTCCTTGGCATCGTCAAACACCTGGCGGCGGTTGAATACGGATGGTTCTGCACGACTTTTGGGCGTGAGACTGAACCGCTGCCCTTTGACGATGACGACGAAGACGCCGACCTGCGGGTCAGCGACGATGAAACGACCGAAGACATCCTTGCCTTCTATCGTCGAGCCTGCGACGCAGCCGATCGGGCCATGAGCGAACTCGGACTCGACGGAGAAGGGACCGCCTGGTTCGGCGACACGGTCTCAATGCGGTGGGTGATCCTGCACATGATCGAAGAGACCGCCCGGCATGCCGGCCATGCCGACATCCTGCGAGAGATGATCGACGGTTCGACCGGCTACCGACCGAAGCGGGACTAGGAGCTCCCAGCTAGCTCGGGCAGTCAAGGGTCGCTGACGAGCGACTAACTTGGCGGCGTGAACACGAGGATCGCCGTCGACATCGGAGGGACGTTTACTGACGTTGCTCTAGAGCGCGGTCTCGACCTGTTTTCGGCCAAGACGCTCACGACCCATGACGCCCCAGAGCGGGGTGCCGTCACCGCCATAAGCGAAGTACTCGCCACCGCCCACATAGAGCCGGCTGAAGTGACGCAGGTCATCTATGGGACCACCCTGGCTACCAATCTGCTTATCGAGCGGAAGGGTTCGCCGACCGGGTTGTTGACAACTCGGGGTTTTCGCGATTCGGTTGAGATGCGCAACGAAAACCGGTACGAGCAGTATGACATCAACATCGATCTGCCCGCTCCGCTTGTGCCCCGTTCGCTCCGCCGACCGGTCACCGAACGCATCGACGCCCGGGGCCGGATACTTCAGGCACTTGACAAAGAAGATGTCATCGACGCAGCCAACCGGCTCCGAGCCGCCGAAGTACAGGCCATCGCGGTGGGCTTTCTGCACAGTTACGTCAACGATGATCACGAGCGGCAAGCTGGCGAGATCTTGGCCGGCCTCCTCCCCGACGTTGAAATCAGCTTGTCGAGTGAAGTGTCGCCAGAGATGCGCGAATATGAGCGACTCTCGACGGCGTGTGCCAACGCCTACGTCCAACCGCTCATGAGCCGCCATCTCGACGGGCTAGGGGTGGAACTCAAGCGAATCGGCCTGCGCTGCCCGCTCCACCTCATGTTGTCCGGAGGTGGGATTACGACGCTGGCTACTGCCCGCAGGTTTCCTGTCCGATTGGTCGAATCGGGTCCGGCGGGTGGGGCCATCTTCGCCGGGTCGATCGCTCGCCACCTCGGTTACGACGATGTTCTTTCGTATGACATGGGTGGGACAACAGCCAAGATCTGCCTGATCCAGAACGGGCACCCACAAACCTCCCGCACCTTTGAAGTGGCCCGGATGTATCGCTTTATGCGGGGGAGTGGTCTGCCGTTGCGGATCCCGGTGATCGAAATGGTTGAGATCGGTGCGGGCGGAGGCTCCATCGCCCATCTTGACGCCATGGGGCGCATCACAGTCGGCCCCGAAAGTGCCGGTTCCGACCCCGGCCCGGTGGCCTACGGCTCAGGCGGGTCTGAACCGACGGTTACCGACGCCGACGTCGTGCTCGGCAAGATCGATCCCAACAACTTCGCAGATGGACGTATGGTCCTCGATGCAGACGGTGCGGCCGAGGCGATGTTGCGGGTTGTCGGTGCTCCTTTGGAACTCGATGCCTTCGAGGCCGCTCTTGGCGTTGCCGAGATCGTCGATGAGAACATGTCGAACGCAGCACGGGTTCATACGGTCGAAAGCGGTCAGCGAGTCGAAACGAAGACGATGATCGCGTTCGGCGGAGCCGCTCCGCTTCACGCCGCCAGGCTTGCTGAAAAATTATCTATCAGGCGGGTGGTGATTCCGCCCGGAGCTGGAGTTGGCTCGGCCATCGGATTCTTGAGAGCACCGGTCGCGTACGAAGTCACGCGGACATACCATCAGCGACTGAGCGAGCTCGACCCGACCGGGGTCAACGCGCTCTTGGATTCGATGCGAGCCGAAGCGATTCCGATCGTTGAGGCCGGAGCGCCCGGTCAAGTTCTTGGAGAGTCACGGCTCGCCTACATGCGCTACATCGGGCAAGGCCACGAGGTCGGCGTAGAACTGCCGGTCGCCATCGAAGCGGCCGTGGTTGACGAATCTTCGCCGGCGGTGTTCCTGGCAGCCTACGAGAAGGAATACGAGCGCTTGTATGGTCGAGCCATACCGGGCGTGGATGTTGAGATCCTCAGCTGGGTGCTCACAGTTGCGACTGGCGCCCCCGACGCACATGCGTCGTCTGGGGAGTCCCCAGCGCGTCGCACTGTCGTGGCCGATCGACGTAGGGCGATCATGGACGCTGAAAGTGGCTCCCTAGTAGAGGCCGGCCTCTTCGCCAGGGCAGATCTGACCGCTGGCGATTCGGTCGTTGGTCCTGCCATCATCGTGGAACCGAACACGGCCACACTCGTTACAAGCTCGTTCACGGCGACGATATCGGCTAACGGTCACATCATCTTGGAGAAGCACGATGAGTGATGCCCTCACCCAGATCCACAACCACATCATGTGGAACCGCCTGATAGCAGTTGTAGAAGAAGAAGCCCAGGCTCTTATTCGAACTGCCTTCTCTACCTCAGTGCGCGAGGCAGGTGACCTGGCGGCGGCCGTCTTCGACCGCAAGGGCCGGATGCTTGCTCAGGCGATCACCGGCACCCCCGGTCATATCAACTCGGTTGCCGAATGTGTCAAGCACTTCCTGGCGAAGTATCCGATCGACACGATGGTCCCAGGCGATGTTTTGCTCACCAATGACCCGTGGTTGGCTTCAGGACATCACAACGACATCACGCTCGTGACCCCATTCTTTTTCAAGGGCCGAGCGGTCGGTTTGGTCGCCAATACCTGTCATGTGGTGGACATCGGTGGGAGAGGATTCACGCCAGATAGCCGTCAGATCTATGAGGAAGGCCTCGACATTCCAATTCTTCACCTCTATCGGGCGGGGGAACTCAACGAGACGCTGGTAGAGATCATCCGCATGAACGTGAGGGAAGCCAACCAGGTAGTAGGCGACATTTTTGCTTTCGCGGGCGGCAACGAGGTTGGTGCTCAGCGAATGGTCGACATGATGGCCGAATTCGGTATCGATGACCTCGGGGAGCTAGCCGATTTCATCATCGACAGTTCCCGAGCGGCGACGGTCAAGCGGATCGCCGACCTTCCGAACGGGACCTATCACAACAGCCTGACGATGGATGGATACGAACATCCGATCACGCTGCAGGCAGCCGTCACCGTTTCCGACGACACGATCCTCGTCGATTACGCCGGAACGTCGAAGCCGAGTACGTACGGCATCAACGTGGTCCTCAACTACACGAAGGCTTACACAACCTATGGCCTCAAGTGTGCGGTAGCTCCCGACATACCCAACAATGCCGGGTCGATGGAACCCCTCCAGGTCACTGCCCCTGAAGACTGCATCCTCAACGTCCAGCGCCCCGCTCCGGTGGCGTTACGTCACATCATCGGGCATTTACTCCCTGACACGGTCTTGGGTGCCCTACATCCAATTCTGCCAGGGGGGACTCTCGCCGAGAGTTCGAGCGCCCTTGCGAACTTGCAGCTGCGCGGTGGAGCTTCGGTTGCGGGCGACTATGAAGGCGAAGTCATCGAATTCGAAATGATGCATTTCAATAACGGGGGAATGGGCGCTCGTCCATCGAAAGACGGGCTCAGCGCAACCGGATTCCCGAACGGCGTACGAGGTGTGCCCGTCGAGGCGACTGAAGCCATCGCCCCGGTCGTGTTTGTGCGTAAAGAACTTCGTCGCGACTCGGGCGGTGCCGGGAAGTATCGGGGCGGACTCGGCCAGGACATCGAGTTGCGGGGAACCGACGGCATGCCATTCGACGTGTTGGCTCAATACGAAAAGGTAGACAACCCGGCCTATGGCCGCAACGGCGGGGGAGCGGGCCTTCCGACCAGGGTCGAACTCGGCTCAGGAGCCCGGCTACGCGGCAAAGGTCAGCAGTCGATACCACCGGGAGACTCGTTCTATCTTGGTCTCCCCGGCGGAGGAGGCCACGGCGACCCGTACGAGCGTGACCCGGCGGAGGTCGCCGACGATCTAGCAGGCGATTACATCTCAGTTGAGGCTGCCCGCCATCTTTACGGCGTCGTGATCATTGACGGGATGGTCGACGAAGAAGCCACAGCCAGCCTTCGAGCGTCGGCGAATGCATAGAAGCTTGCTGTTCTCCGCTAGCTAGGAGTGCCACGAGCACCTCAAGACAGGCCGCTAGGCGGCCGATAATCCTTGTACAAGCCTTGCAATGTCAGAGATGCAGCCGGTCCCGTTACCCGAATACCGTGGTTGTCGGTTGTAAGGTGTTTTCGACTGTGACGGGGGAGATATGACGGCAGGCAGCGACCTGCGGCTTCGACTCGCTGAGGCCGAACGAGAAAACTTGCGGAAGTCCGAGATTCTCGCGCACACGTCGCATGAGATCCGAACCCAACTCGCCGCCGTGATCGGCATGACCCAACTCGTGCGAGAGACCCGCCTGACGCCTGAGCAAGCCGAATATGTGGAAATCATCAGCGAGGCGGGTGACGGTCTCTTGACGCTCGTGAACGACCTGCTCGATATGTCGAAGCTTGAAGCTGGCCGGCTTTCCATTGAACAGATTCCGTATTCCGTGCGGGACACTCTTTCAGACATTGTGGCCGGGTTCTCGAGCCAGCTGAATGACCGGGGACTCTGGCTAAACCTCGATTTTGACGACGAGATGCCCAATCGGGTGATCGGCGACCCGGGCCGACTCCGTCAGGTCATCGTCAACCTGATCAGCAACGCTGCCAAATTCACCGAGAAGGGTGGCGTGACTGTCAGGGTTTCGGCAGACAACGACGACCTGATGTCCATCGATGTGACCGACACGGGGTTAGGCATCCCCGTCGAGCGTCAGTCGGCCATATTCGAATCCTTCACGCAGGCAGACGAATCCACCGCTCGGACGCATGGTGGATCCGGCCTGGGACTCACCATCTCAAAGCGCCTCACTGAGATGATGGGTGGGAGCCTTACCCTGTCGAGTGAGGTAGGGGTCGGCAGTACTTTCACTGCCACCATCCAGATGACTCGTGATCTTGCGGCGCCGGTCGAGCGCCACGAGGTGGCTCGATCTGAGCTGTTTGGTTTACCGGTCATGGTCGTCGGAGACCTTTCGGAACCAAAGCTCGACGGGCTGCTCCGGCTGGGCCTGAAACTTGATTGCGTTGGCGAAGATCGGCCAGTTGAGAAGCTGGTTGCAGCGTTCGAAAAAGGCTCTCCGTATGCCCTGGTGGTTGTGTCGTCACTCGACGACCCGTTGTCCGTGGCCGAAGCCATGCGGGAGAGACCTGAGTCTCGCTCAACCCACATGCTCATACTCACGACCACGGGTACTCGCGGCGATGCAGCGATGTGCCGTGAGCTTCAGATCGCCGGGTACCTGACGAGTCCCTACGCCCCCGAAGACGTATCCAGGGCAGCCCAAGAGGTTCTGGCCGGACCTGCCCCGCTCGACCTGACATTGTTAGTGACCAAACACTGGCTGAGAGAACGGCGCCGACGACTCAACTTGCTCGTCGTCGACGCGAGCCCGACCATCCGTATGTCAGCCAACCGAATGTTGGAGCGCCGCGGACACGTTGTCGTGACATCCGGGTCGGGATCTGAAGCCTTGGCAGCCGCGAGTGCTCGGAAGTTCGACGCGGCGGTGGTGGACCTTGAGCTTCCTGGTGTCGAAGGTGTCGAGCTGATCAGACAGCTCAAGGCGGCTGCCGAGTACGAACTACCGATTGTCGCCTCGACAATCTCATTTGACACCGAAGCCCATGTGGCGGCTATCCACGCCGGTTGTAGCTTCGTCCTAGCCAGGCCTTTCGAGATCAATGACCTCGTGACCGCCATCGAACAGTCCGTGAAAGAGGAATAGCCCGGTCGGTTGTCCACCAGGGCTCGGTTGATAACCGTCACGCGTCGACTCCCCAGCCGGGATGAGGCCCCTCATAGCAGCGTGACCGTACCCAATTGATCAGTTCGGCACCGGTCCACACCTTCGGAGTGGTAGTCAGAGATCCGGGCAGTTCGAGAGCCGTCCAAGCAGTCGGGTTAGAAGCTGGAATTGACGCAACCGAAACCGCGTCGGTGGGCGACCGCAGTGTTCCCAGCAACCAGCGTCGCGCTCCAACCAAAGCCACAACTGCTACCAGGACAATGGCGCGACGCCCTCTACGGCCGATAGCGATGCGGTTCCACCAGCCAACCACACGCCAAGGTGTGCCAGCAAACCACAACGGCGAAGCGTCGGCCGGCGATGCTGGGTAGGTTCTCTGTCATGTTGAACAATGTCCCTCGAGTTCGGAGGAAGGTTTTGGTGGGACAGCGATGACGGTCGGTTACTCAGGCACGCCGCTGACGAAGAAGTTGGGTATGAAAGCGGGCATGACCGTGGGGATCTTGGATGAGCCTGAGGTTTTCCGGTCGCTCCTCGACCCACTCCCCGCCGGCGTGACGTTTCGAGCGTCGTTGAGGGGGAACCTGGATCTGGTGATCGCCTTCTTCGACGATGAGACGGCTTTGCAACGTCGGCTGGAAGCCTTGGTCAGGGCCGTCTTCCCGGATGCGGCTTTCTGGGTTGCGTGGCCAAAGCAGACATCGTCCCTTTCCACGAGCCTGAATGAGACCCTGGTCCGCGAGTTCGGATTGGGCGTTGGCGTCGTGGACGTGAAGGTGTGCGCGATCGACCGGGACTGGTCGGGCCTCAAGTTCGTTCACCGCCTCGAAAATAGGGGACGCTGCGCGAATCGTTAGCATCGCTGGGACCGCCAGAGGATGAGCGCAATGACACAGCGAATGTTGATCGATACAGACACGGCATCCGATGATGCGGTGGCCCTGGTGATGGCTCTGCGTGACCCAGTGGTATCGGTGGAAGCTATCACTGTCGTTGCAGGCAATGTTCCCCTAGGACAGGCTCTTCAGAATGCCTTGTACACGGTCGATCTGTGCGAATCTCAGGTCCCGGTGTATGCCGGACTCGCCGCTCCCATAATGCGTGACCTCGAATCGGCGGAGAACGTACACGGATCAGACGGGATGGGCGACGTCGGCCTGGAACTCTACGGTCGTGCCCCATCGCCCGGTCGGGCCGTTGACGAGATGGTCGAGAGGTTTCTGACCGAACCAGGCGTCATTGACCTCGTCACCATCGGGCCTCTCACGAACGTCGCGGCAGCGTTGTTGCGAGCTCCCGAGATGGCCGGAGCTGTGAAACACTGTTACATCATGGGTGGTACCGGGGCTGGTCCCGGGAACGTGACGCCACTTGGCGAGTTCAACTTCTGGTGCGACCCGGAAGCAGCCAAAGTCGTTTTCCGATCGGGGATGCCCATCACCATGGTCGGATGGGATATCTCCGTTACTTCTGCCACTTTCGATGCCGGGCAGGCGGCGCAACTGCGATCAATTGGCACGCCTTTTGCCGAGTTCGCCGTCGATATCCAGGCCGTACTCAATGAATTCGCTCTGGCGGAGACCCACCTGCCCGGATTCGACCTCCCGGACCCAATCGCGATGGCCGTGGCGCTCGATCCGTCGATTGCTGAGGTCAGGATGTGTTTTGTCGACATCGAAATTGGTAACGGGGCGGCCCGCGGTCATGACATAGTCGACTGGCTCGGGGTGACGGGCCGAACTCCCAACGTAGGGGTGGTGACTAGCGTCGAACGCTCCGTTTTTGTCGAGATGCTGTCCAACCGAGTTCGCTAGATAACGCCGAGCCTGGCCGCTTTGAGGAGCGCTTTGATCCGGCTTTGCTCGCCGAGCTTTCGATAGCAGCGGTTGAGAAGCCGGAACATCTCTCGTGAGGAGTATCCGGCAGCGTCAGCGACCTGACGAACCGTTCGGCCCGCCGCTAGCCACTGCAACCACTCGACTTCCATTTCTGAAAGCGAGTGGGTTCGGTCGAGGAACCCATCGGTCAACCGCCAGCCCACCGACTGGGGGAGAACCGTCAGCTGGCCGGCGGCAGCTCGCAAAGCAAGCAAGATACCGGCCGTGTCGGATTCGAGGTGAACGGCTGAATTGGCACCAGCACCGAGACAGGCTTCTACGAGTCGCTCCGAGCCAGGGGCAACCAGCGTTATGACGACCGTATCGACTGACACGGATCGGAGGTCAGCGATCAACTCCAGATCAGATGCCCCGTGGACTTCTATCAGGACGCTGCCGCCCTGACGTGCCCATTCTCGGAGTTCTGACTCGTTGATCTCAGCCGATCGGAACTCGGTCCCGACAAACGTCGCTTCGATTCCCTGTCGGACGATTGGCATCGTCCGTACGATTGCGACTTGCGTCCCTGACAAGTGGCGTCCCCATTCGTTCACCCTCCCAGGGTCCGCCTCGGTTTCGAATCTACACCACCGGCGGGCGACCCGTCGCCGTGTGGCAGGGATCCGCCAGACAATGGCAGGGATCTGACATGGATTGTCATAGGCGATCGCTCGACGATCAGATACGTTTGGCTTATGGGCCGGTACAAGCCAGACCGGCCGATGAACGGGGGGGATAGCGCAGATCGTGTCGACATTCACGGACCGGGTCACCGGTTGACCGTGATCCGATATTCAGGAGGCCGGGGGTTCAGCACCCCGAGTTGGGGGTACGCCTGATTATCTTGACTTCCCATGCTGCAGCGGGGATGGTTTTCCGCCCATTGGAGGCGCGGATACGGGGAGTCACAGTCGGCACGATCTGAGGCTAGGCGTCACTGCACCGTGACCGTTTCGATGAGCATGTCCAGGGACGAACGGCAATACTCCTCCTAATGGAATCTCGAATCCAACCCCATCAGCTGGGACTCTTGATGGGTGTAGCCGGATACACCATTATCAGTTTCGAGTCGTTTGGGATTCGGGCGGCCGGGCTCGGGCAATGGGACACCGCCTTCTGGTTCGGGCTCTTCACTGCGATCGCAATGTCAGTCGTGGTTCCGATGCGGACAGGTCGATCCCTCCCTTCTGCGGTGAGAGACGGTGGATGGATCATGGTGGTCAGCGGCGGCCTCCAGGCGACCAGCACGATCTTCTTCATTTTGGCGATCGAGTTCACAACGGTTTCAAATGCAGTGGTGATTTTCGCTGCCACCCCGGTGCTCGCTGCTGTAGTCGCCCACGTGGTGCTGAAGGAACGGACCAGCAGTCGAACGTGGATCGCTGTGGGTGCTTCGATCGTTGGCATCTCGATCGTGATGTCTGGCTCGTTTGGCGATGGAGGTATCGCGGGTGACATGTTTGCTGTAGGGGCGATTAGTGCTTATACAGCCAATCTGACGATCTGGCGGAAGAACACGGATCTGCGAAGGACGGTCGCCATCGGACTCGGCGGGCTCATCATGGCGGGGGTATCGGTGTTCCTGGCGAACCCGTCGAGCGTTGACCTGAAGGCGGTCCTTATCCTCTTGTTGCTGGGTGGCGTGATGGGTCCGGCAGGTCGGATCTCCGTTGCTTCCTCTACTCGCTATCTGCCGATCGCCCAGGTGAGCCTCTTGGGACCTATCGAAACGCTCGGGGCCACGGTGTGGGCCTGGCTGTTTCTTGCCGAAACGCCGGCTGGGACGACGATTGTGGGTGGGGCGATAGTTCTGGCGGCCGTGTTATTCGGAGCGGCATCCGGATTGCGCGGCATGCGAGTGCCGATCAACCTACCTGGTTAGATCGCGACTTGGATTCCCACTTCGACCACCTGGTCGGGGGGAAGATTGAAGAACGTGGCCGCACTCGCAGAGTTCCGATGCATAACAGCGAAGAGCCGCTCCCGCCAGATCGCCATTCCAGGTAGATCGGTGGCCAATACGGTTTCCTTGCCAAGGAAGTAACGGGCGTTGGTGTCGTCGAACCCGAACCCTGTCGAGACGATGTTTTTCAGATCGAACGGGACGTCCGGCTGCTGCATAAATCCGTAGAGCAGTTCGACCTGGTAAAACCCGTCGCCGAGATCATGGACGGTCGAACGGCGGGCCGGCGCTACCCGAGGATGCCCGCCGATGGCAATGCTCACCAGAATGATCTTCTCGTGGAGCACTTCATGGTGCCGCAGGTTGGTGATCAAGGTCGGGGGAGTGGCGCCACTACGCGAATACAAGTACACGCCGGTGCCGGACGCGCGCCGTTGCTCGGTCTCGACGATCGACTGTATGAATCGCTCAACGGGGAAGTCGGCGCTCGTTAGTCGAGCAGCCATGAGTTCCCGACCGCGCTTCCAGGTCGCCATGATCACGAACCCGATGACACCAATCACAAGTGGGAACCAGCCACCAGCCGGAATCTTTGTGATGTTCGCGCCGAAAAAGGTCAGGTCAACAACCAGGAAGGATGCGATCACGATTGCCACGACCGGTGTAGTCCACTTCCAGCGCTCTTTCATTACCACGGCGATGAGGATGGCAGTAATGACCATGTCGGTCGCTACGCCGACGCCGTAGGCGGCTGCCAGGGCACTCGATGTCTGGAAAGTGACCACGAGAGCGACCGCCGCGATCATCAGAAGCCAGTTGATCGCAGGGACGTAAATCTGGCCCTGATGGTGGGGGGAGGTGTGATCGATCCGCTGGCGCGGTAGGTATCCGAGCTGGATCGCTTGGGACGTAAGTGAATAGACCCCGGAGATCAAAGCTTGAGAGGCGATGACGGTGGCAACGGTGGCGAGGACGACCAACGGAAGGACCGCCCAACCCGGCGCCAGGGAGTAGAACGGGTTTTCGATCGCCTCGGGATTGTTCAGAAGCAGCGCTCCCTGGCCGAAGTAGTTCAAGACGAGGGCGGGAAATACCAGTGCGAACCAGGCCAGGCGGATCGGTTTCGCTCCGAAGTGTCCCATATCCGCGTACAGCGCTTCACTCCCGGTTGCTACCAGGAACACGCCACCAAGCGCCAGAAAAGCGAACCGTGGTTCCTGCACCACGAAACGCAGTCCGACCAGCGGATTGATGGCCGTCAGTACCCCTGGTTCTTTGAAGATCTGTAGAAGACCAAGAATGGCCAGCACAGAGAACCAGAGAATCATGATTGGGCCAAAAAGAGCTCCAAGCACGGCGGTGCCGCGATGCTGATTGGCGAACAGGATGACAAGAATGACTGAGGCGATCACCAAGACCCACGGGCCTAATCCGGGGAAGGTGACCTCGAGGCCTTCGACTGCCGAAAGGACTGAAATGGCCGGCGTGATCATGCCGTCGCCGTACAGGAGAGCGGTTCCGAAAAGGCCGATCCCGATGAGAATTGCCCGCCGCTTCGTCTTGGCTGCGTCGCCCATGATGAGGGAGGTAAGCGCCAGGATGCCACCCTCACCGTCGTTGTCGGCTCGCATCACAAAGATGAGGTATTTGATCGAAACGATGAGCACAAGCGCCCAGAAGATCAGCGACAGGACGCCGAGGACGCTCTGTTCGGTCGGTTCGAGCTTTGCGACGTGGAATGCTTCTCGGAAGGCATAGAGCGGGCTGGTGCCGATATCTCCGAATACCACTCCCAGGGCCGCCAGCGACGTGACAGCCAGGCCTTTCGAATGGCCGTTGGCGTTGTCGGACATCGATTAACCCCTTCGTTTACGGATCGGACCCAGACACCCATCAGGACCGGATGCGGCGGGAAGCTGCGGCGAGAAGCATAGTGGCGGACTGATTGCCGGCAGAATTACTGTCGATCAGCTGTTGGGCTACTGGGTCGCTTCGGCGGCGGCACTGCGAAGTTTCACAGGAATCTCGGCGTCGCCTTCGATAGTCAAAGCGTTCAGCGGACCCCGCCCCCACAGCCATAGGTCGAGATCATCCGCCCGACCGCGGATCGTCGCATCGGTACTCATCGGGCGAGGGGTGAGTTTCAGAGCTGGAAAGTTGTAGCTCTTGCCTGAATCAGGGCTGTCACCGAGGAACTGGCCGAAAATCATCGACCACGACTCTCCGCTGAGCGTTTCAATTGTGGCGCTCGTGCCATCCGCTTCGAACACTGCCCAGTCGGGCGGGCTGTCGATGTCGATGGAGACCCGCAGGATCTCGTCTATGCCATCAGCGGCGAGTTCGAGGTCGATACCAGATGGTGCACCGGCCGCCAGCTCGGCGTCGACCCGGTGAATGAGCGCTTCGTGAGCCTGGCGTCTCCGGACCCATCTCACGTTATGACCCTCGTCATGCCAGCTCCAGCAGACTTCGTCAGCGGGACTGACGGTGAGGGCTACAAGAAGCCGACCCGCCTGCGTATCGAACTCAGCGAGAAGGGCTTCGTTCTCTGGCCGTTCGAAGGGAGGGACCTCATCCGGGTCCTGAAGGAGACGATCGACAACGCTCGCCCAAAAGTACTGAACGTCGGTGAGGTGCCAGATGAGATCGGCCACGTCCCACTCGGGGCAGCTCGGTACCGAATCGTCGAGGGAAGCCGCCCGAGCGGCGGTCGCAAACGCAAGGGATTCTCGTCGGATGGCCTCCAGATAGTCGATCACGCATGCGAGCGTACCGTCTACCCCGGCTGGCTTGTCGTGGATTATTCGTTGGCTCCGATATCGAGACGGACAACGGGAACCAGTTCCGCCATAGCGTTAGCGTCACCGAATGGCAGGTGGAACGCCTTGGCGAGCGCCCGGGCAGATTTGGGGTGTGCCACGTCATAGCGCTCGAACACCATGACGGCGTCGGTTTTCGCCATGACGGTCGCCCTAGCGGGGACCTTTCTCATTGGGCCTGACGACACTGCCACCGACGGCTCAGCAGTGATATTCCTAAACCAATCGCTCCTCGGTCCCCAGCCGGCTGCGACGTACAGCGACATGGCGTCCGCTTCGATCACTTCGAGCACAGTTTGCCTATTCGTTCCGGTTCGCCGGCCCTGATGTTCGAGGAGTACAAAACGGCGACCTAGCAGTCGCCCGAGACCGATGCGATACAGATAGCGGGGGGTGCGGGCTATCCATCGACCGATCCCATGCGGAGGCGTTCTCAGGTTGGGCGCGTGAGTCACCTCGGCAGCGTATCGTCGCAGGCACATCCGGTAAAGGGGCATTTGCCCCTGCGCAACGGTGCCGATCAGGCATACTGGCGTCTATGACAGACCGAAACGTGCTCGGTGGCACCCTTGAAGAATGCGGAACGGACCCCATGACAGGGTGGCACCGAGATGGTTGTTGCACCACCGGCCCCCAAGATCACGGAAGCCACACGGTATGTGCGGTCATGACTCACGATTTTTTGCTCCACCAACAGGCGCTTGGAAATGATCTCAGTACCCCAATGCCGCAATATCGTTTCCCGGGCCTTGTTCCCGGCGACAGATGGTGCGTCACGGCTGGTAATTGGCTCAGGGCTCATATCGATGGGGCGGCAGCACCCGTAGTGCTTGCGTCCACCCATGAGCGGGCGCTCGAGATCATTCCGCTGGCCGTGCTGACGGAGCACGCGGTGGACGTTCCAGCAGATCCGGGTTCGATCGAGTCGGGTTAGCTGGCGGCCGCAGCAGCGATCGCGTCGGACATGTAACGGGCCAATCCCTCCCCGTTCTTATCGATGTTCTTCGTGAATCGGTCATCTGCCACGTACATCTGGCCGACTCCAGCATGGATCTCCTTGGAGCAGTCGTAGTACCACTCGGAGATGTGTGCTCGGTGGCGTTCGACAACGGCACCAGCTTCTGCGCTCTCCGGAAGTACTCCCTTGGTCAATAGGGAGACGAAGGCTGCATAGATTTCGTTGACTTCGGATTTGTTGCGTAGCCAGTCGTCCTTGGTGTATTGGCCGGTTCGCTTGACGGATTGTCGATACGCAGTGGATTCACCCCAACGATCCTTGGCTTCATCTTCGTAGTCGGCAGGATCGAAGTCTCCGAAGATTTCAAGTTTCTCTTCATAGTTCATGGGTTCTCCTGTGGTGTCGCTTTCTATTGCTCGGTCGATTGCGTCGAGCATCGACTTGAGACGACCGGTTTTCGCTTCGAGCAACTTCTTATGTCGATGGAGGGCCGACTGTCGGGCGTAGCTTGGTTCTTCGACGATGCGAATTATCTCGTCCAGACCAAAACCAAGTTCTCGAAAGAAGAGCACCTCTTGTAGTCGATCAACCTGCGCAGGCCCGTACAGCCGGTACCCGCTGCTGGTTCGCTCTGGTACGACCAACCCGATCTCGTCATAGTGATGCAGAGTCCGGATGGTCACTTTCGCCAACCGGGCGACCGCGCCAACGGTGAGTTTTTCGTTGGTCATAGGAGCAGCCTAAAGCCTCACGTTACGTGAGGGTCAAGCTCTTTTCCCCGCTGTTTTTTCGAACCAGGGGTTCGTACGCCCGTAATCGGGTGCTGGAACCCTGGGTTCAACCCTGGGTTCGGCAGAGATCGAAGGCCGTTTGGCGTCATAACCGTTGAGGCTGCGAGAATGCCCAACATGGACCCTGCCAGCTACATCGCCTCCATCCGCCAGTCCGGCGATCGGATGGTTGCTGCTCTCGAAGGTGTCGATCTTGATACACCGGTGCCGAGCTGCCCGGAGTGGGCCGTTCGTGATCTGGTGCGGCATCAAGCCGGGGTGCATGCCTGGGCACGAATTATCGTCAATGAACGGTTGAAGGTCAGCCCTGAAAAGAATCAAGCACAAATGGTGGGCGGATGGCCAGCCGACCGAGAGCTGCTCACGTGGTTCAGGTCGGGTTATCAGGCGCTGGCAGATGTGCTGGCAAACGCCCCAGAGTCACTTGAGTGTTGGACCTTCTTGCGTGCTTCGACCCCGCTTGTTCACTGGACCCGGCGACAAGCCCACGAAACGGCGATTCACCGGGTTGACGCCGAGTTGGCCGCTGGCGTCGCTCCCGAGCCGTTCGAAAGGGCTTTTGCGGTCGATGGGATCGATGAGCTGCTGACAGCATTCATCACACGTCCCGGCCGAGGACCACGTGCCGACAAGCCAACCAGCTTCGCGGTGCAGTGCACCGACTCGGGAGAAGCGTGGACCGTCTACTACGACCACGAGAAGGCGGTAACTGAGCGCTCTGGTGACCCGGACGCTGATGCGATCGTACGGGGACCTGCGCCAGATCTGTACCTGTGGCTTTGGCATCGACTTCCCCAGGATCAAGCGGAGCTCGTTGGGGACCAGAGCATCATCGAGGACTGGAATGCGGTACAGGTTCGATGGTCTTGAACCACCGTTTCCCTGTACGGTCGGCGATACGTGCGGTCCAGGTGCGATCCGCTGGATCTCCAACGTGAACCGTACCGAGCTTCAGGCCCTGTTAGCCACGTTCAGGGCTGCCGACCCCGTCTATCCATTTGGTCCGGAAGCGCAGGTATGGAAGGTCGCCGGCAAGATCTTTGCCATCGTTGGCGAGGGTCCAGGACCGCAACAGGTATCAGTTAAATGCGATCCAGAGCTCGCCATGGACTTGCGTGATGAGTTCCCCGATCACGTGAGCCCTGGCTACCACCTCAACAAGAAGCACTGGAACACGGTCCTCGTCGAAGGGTTACCTGACGTCGAGCTGATGGACTGGATCGAACACTCCTATGACGTGGTCGTCGCCTCACTCCCGGCTCGGATGAAGAGCGAAATCGCGGCGCCGAAGCAAACCTCGCAGCCAGACTCATAG
>CBDTUI010000017.1:0-39863 GCA_965363765.1 uncultured Acidimicrobiia bacterium | reverse complement strand
TCGATGGTTAGCTCGTCAGGAGGCAAGTCCTCCGGGATGGAGGCTCGATCTTCGTCACGCTGCAGATATGGCCCGTATTGACCAACCCTGGCCACGATCTCACGACCGAGTTCGTCGGTACCCACCGGGAACGAGTTGACGAGACGGGGATCGATTCCTTCGAGTCGGTCGTCGGCCACTGATGCTTTGAGCCCGTCGTCACCGAAGTAGAACTTGTGTAGCCATGGTTTCGGGTCTTCATTTCCCGTCGAAATGTCGTCGAGATCAGATTCCATTTTGGCGGTAAACGCGTAGTCGACGAGCGTCGGAAAGTGATCCTCAAGCAGTCCAACTGTTGCGAACGCGGTGAAGGACGGAACTAGGGCCGAGCCCTTCTTCCAGACGTATCCGCGGTTCACGATGGTGGACATGATTGAGGCGTAGGTCGACGGTCGCCCGACTCCGAGTTCTTCCAAACGACGAACGAGTGAGGCTTCGGTGTACCGGGCAGGTGGCTTGGTTTCGTGGCCCTTGGCCTCGAGCGAAACGACTTCAACCGTATCGCCTTCGGCGAGGTTCGGAAGTGGTCGTTCCTGGTCGTCGAGTTCGGCATCTGGGTCGTCAGAGCCCTCCACGTAGGCCCGGAGGAAACCAGGGAAGTGGATGACCTTGCCGGATGTGGCGAACTCGGCGTCGCGTCCGTCAGTGGCGGTTGTCCCGAGCCGAACCTGGACGCTCTCTCCCTTGGCGTCTTTCATTTGTGAGGCGACAGTTCGTTTCCAGATCAGGTCGTACAGCCGAGCTTCGTCATCGTTGACCTGGGCGGTCACGACGTCCGGAGTCTTGAACGCGTCACCGGCCGGCCGGATCGCCTCGTGGGCTTCCTGGGCTCCCTTAACTTTCTTGGCGTACTGACGAGGTTTGTCCGGAAGGTAATCGGCTCCGTACATGTCGGTGATCTGACTGCGGGCAGCCGCTAGCGCCGTTTCCGACAGCGAGGTCGAGTCGGTTCGCATGTAGGTGATGAAACCGTTTTCGTACAGGCGTTGAGCGGCTGACATGGTTCGGGCCGAAGAGAAACGGAGCTTGTGTCCAGCTTCCTGCTGGAGGGTCGACGTGCGGAAAGGAGCGTACGGTTTGCGGGTATACGGCTTGGCCTCCACCGAGCGGACCGTCATGGTTGTTCCATCGAGGGCAGCCACGAGGCCATTGGCGTCTTCTTCGCTCAGAACTACGACGTCCTTGCGGCTGATCTCGCCAACTGAGGAGAAGTCCTTGCCGGACGCCACTCGAGTCTGATCAACCGAGACCAGCTTCGCACCGAAATTTTCATCCTTCGTGAATTCACCTTCGAGGTCCCAGTACGAGGCGGCCCGGAATGCGATGCGCTCCCGTTCGCGCTCGACAACGATCCGGGTAGCAACAGATTGCACCCGACCGGCCGAAAGCTTGGGCTTTACCTTGCGCCACAGAACGGGAGAAACCTCGTAGCCGTAGAGGCGGTCGAGTACCCGACGGGCCTCTTGAGCGTCGACGAGTTTGCTGTCGATCTGGCGGGGATTGTTCAGTGCTTCTTGGATCGCTGACGGGGTGATTTCGTGAAAGACCATCCGCTGGATGGGCACTTTCGGTTTGAGAACCTCGCTGAGATGCCAGGCGATGGCTTCTCCTTCGCGGTCCTCATCCGTCGCGAGGTAGAGGGCGGATGCATCGTCGAGCAGGCGCTTGAGTTCCTTGACGGTTTCGCGCTTTTCTTTCGAAACGATGTACAGCGGTTCGAACCCGTTATCGACGTCTACCGCAAGCCTGGCCCAGCTTTCGCCCTTGTACTTGGCGGGTATGTCGGCTGCTTTCGAAGGGAGGTCACGGATGTGACCGACCGACGAAGCGACGGTGTAGTCGGAGCCGAGATATCCGGCAATGGTTCGGGCTTTCGCGGGTGACTCAACGATGATCAGGGGTTTGGACACGAGACAAGTGATAACCGGCGCGGTGGTGGGTTGTCAAGACGAGAACTTCGTCGAGACGTCTTCGGTCCGTTGAGAACCCCCGGACCACTAACGTTCACCGCTCATGGAAGATGGACCAGCACCACGAACACGGACGCAGCTTCTTCGGCGCGGTGAGTTCGCCAAATTGTGGTGGTCCGGCACTATCTCAAGCTTCGGAGATTGGGTGTCGTTGTTTGCGACCCTGGCCCTTGGCGATCTGATTGGCGGCGGGCTCGGGACCCTTGTTCCGCTCGTCGGTCGGTTTGTCCCGGCCATCCTCTTTGGTCCAATCGGTGGAGTCCTGACGGACCGGGTCAACCGTAAGACGATCATGCTGGTTGCCGACGTTGGACGAGGCTTGCTCGTCCTGTCCTTGATCTTCGTAAAGACCCTGCCGCAGCTATTTGCCGTGTCGTTCGCTATTGAAATACTTTCTTTGCTGCGCCAGCCGGTGCGGGAGTCGGTCGTCCCGGAATTGGTGAATGAGAACGAATTGATTGCAGCGAACAGCTTGTCGGTGGTCAGCTCTTATGGAGTATTCCCGCTTGGTGCGCTCGTGTGGTCGGCTTTCTCAAAGTTTCCTCAGTGGGTCGGATGGGACCTCGCGTCTCCGTTCACCGCCGGATTTACGATTGACTTCCTTACGTTCATGGCGTCGGCTGCGATTGTGGCCGTGACCGCGATACCGATTCGCACTCCGGCGGAAGGCAAAGAGGAGTGGAATTGGAAGGCGCCGTTCGTGGACCTCGTCGAAGGGATCCGCTTCGTTGTCGGTCATCGGGGGGTGCGAGTCGTGATTATCGGAATGGCCTTCACGCTGTTTGGCAGCGGGGCAATAATTACGCTCGGTCAAACCTTCGCTCGTTCCTTCATATTCGGAGATGACTCCGGGTTCGCCCTGCTGGCGACTGCGATGGGTGGTGGTGGAGCGATCGGCGTAATTTTGGTGAACCGCATCGATCAAACGGCTATACATCGTATGGTCGTCTTTGCTGCGGCCATCACCATGACAGGGACCGCCATGGTTGGCTTGGCGTTCGCTACCACGGTGATCGTCGGCGCTACGTTTTCTTTCCTATTCGGGTTTTCTGCCGGCATCGGATACGTGGTGGGAATCACCTATCTGCAAGTGGGCTCGACCGAAGAGGTCAGGGGTCGAACGTTTGCTGCTCTGTTCATGGTCGGCAGATCTGCGCTGCTCGTGTCGATGACGGTGGCGGCCTTCGCCGCCTCGTTCCTCGACGGTCGATTCGCTGACCCTCTTGACGATGGGGTCCGGCTGATTTTTGTGTTGGGCGGGGCGATCACAATGATCGCTGGGATAGCTACCTTGTGGGTTGTGCGAGAAGTCCTTTTCCCCCAACTTGATCGAGACGGCGCTTGAGATACATTGCCTTTGAAGGAGTCGAAGGGGCCGGCAAGAGCTCTGTCGTTCGTGCGCTCGCCGAGCGTCTCAGGGCTGACGGCCAGGAAGTCGTCGAGGTTCGAGAACCAGGTGGTACGAGGCTTGGCGACACGATCCGTGCCTTGCTGCTCGATGGCGATCGTCCGATGGCGCCCTGGGCCGAAGCTGCCCTTTTCGCCGCAGCCCGCGCCCAACTTGCCGTAGAGGTGGTCCGTCCTGCTTTGGATCGGGGATCTTGGGTTCTGTCGGATCGGACCGTCTATTCCTCGTTGGCCTATCAGGGTGGCGGTCGGCAGTTGGGACTGGAACAAGTCCGCACGCTGAATGCGCTCGCACTCGATGGAACCTGGCCCGAGTTGGTAGTTTGGCTTGACGTCGCTGCCGAGGTCGGTCTCGACCGCCAGGAGACTGGCGACCGAATCGGATCAGAAGGGCTCACATTTCATACCGCCGTTGCAGATACGTTCGCGGCACTCGCCGAGGCAGATCCGGGTCGGGTTGTCCGTATTGATGCTTCGACCAGCCTCGAGGCCGTCGTCGATGCCGTCTGGAAGTTGGTCCAATGAACCGCCACGGTGTTATCGGCCATTCCAGGGTTCTCGACCTGCTGGAGGATGAGGCCGGTTCGGCCTCCCACGCCTACCTGTTCGTCGGACCCGAAGGGGTCGGCAAGGCGATGATCGCCTTGCGATTTGCCGCAGTAGTTTTATGTGATCGATCCGGCGAGCACGACGGACCGTGCTCGATCTGTGACCGGGTGGCTTCGGGGAATCACCCCGACGTCACGGTGGTCCTTCCTGATGGGCGGGCGTCGATTGGCGTCGAACAGGCCCGGGCCGCCGTTCATGCTGCCTCGATGAGGCCCGTTGAGGGCGAGAAGAAGATCATCCTCATCGATGAGGCGTCCATTCTTACCGAGTCAGCCGCTAATGCTTTGCTCAAAACGATCGAGGAGCCAAGTCCTTCTACGGTTTTCATTCTGGTCGCCGAGGCCGAAGATGACCTACCGCCGACGATCGGATCGCGGTGTCGTACGGTGCACTTTGGGAGGGTCCGACTCGAGGACCTTATCGCTGGTCTCGAGGCCCAGGGTGTCGACGCGGATCAGGCCAAGCGGGTGGCCGTCATTTCGGGTGGGCGACCCGGCCTCGCCATTCAACTTGCAACCGAGGAAGAAGTGGTCGAGTTCCGCCAGTTTTGGCTAACGGTCCCGGAACGGGTCAGCCCACACACCGGGAACTCGTTCCTGCTCGCCGACGCAGCCGAACGAGCGGCTGCACCCCTGATTAAGACGCTTGCTGTGGCCGATGCCGACGAGACCAAGATCCAGAAGGAACGCCGCGAGCGGGCCACCAAGCGATCAGCTCAGGCCCTGATGATTACTGGCCTCGAAATTCTCGCCTCTTGGTACACCGACGCAGCTGCGGCCCAGTTCGGTGTTGCCGTGCGAAATCCGGACGTCGATGTGACTCGTCTCGCCATGATCACTCCGGCCGAAGCTACGCAGAACGCCGAGCGGGCGTTGGACGCGGTGACGGCGATCCGACAAAACCAGCGTGTCCCGCTCGTGCTGGCCAACCTATTCAATGAGCTAGCTCGTGAGTGAACCCTGGGAGCGTCGCATCAGGGCATCAATGCCGCTCGGACGTATGTTGGCCCGACCGTTGTTCCAGCTCGACATCATCGGATCCGAACACCTGCCGGACGGTCCCTATGTGGCCGGGATCAACCACGCCTCGCATGTTGATGCGGCCTTCGCCTCAATGGCCCTTCGTAAACCAGTCCGGTTCATGGCCGCCGCCGACCTCATCGGCATCAACCGAGGACTCGACTTCATCCTTCCCTTTTACGGGGCGATCCTGCTTCCGCGCTCGTCGGTTCCGCTCGGGGCGATGCGCGAGGGGCTGGATCATCTAGGCAATGGTGGTCGTCTCGGCGTTTTCCCGGAGGGCCGGCGCTCGGAGGGCTGGCGCGCTTCTGAACTCAAACGAGGGGCCGCCTGGTTGGCAATCCGGGCGGGCGTCCCGCTGGTGCCCGTCGCGCTGTCAGGGACTGATCGAGTTATGGGACTCGAAGAACGTAAGGTCCGGCGGGGCAAAGTTGAAGTACGGATCGGTGTGCCGCTTGTTGGCGAACGGGACTCGTACGCCTTGACCGAAGCGTGGGGCAGGGCGATGGACGGACTGTTGTCTCAGAGTGACTTAGGTGGCGAACCCGGCGAGCGAGTTCGCGATGCGGTATCTGGAGCCGAAGAGGGGATTTGAACCCCTGACCTGCTCATTACGAGTGAGCTGCTCTACCCCTGAGCTACTTCGGCAGGTGGCCAAGCTGGTCGGCCATATCGGCGACAGGATAGCCCATTCGATCCGCCGGGCGGTCGGACTGAACCAGTTGACTGGTAATGTCCTGGCTCGGACGAACGGAACTCACCAATGGCTGATCAAGCCACCTTCCAAGATGACGCCATGCAATTCGCGCCGCAGCTTTACTCTGCGGCGCTTCGTATGACGCGCAATCCGGCCGATGCTGAGGATGTCGTTCAGGAGACTTTTCTCAAGGCCTATCGCGCTTATGCCTCGTTTGAGGCCGGTACCAATCTAAAGGCCTGGCTCTATCGAATCCTCACGAATACCTACATCAATCGGTATCGGAAACAGTCGCGTCGTCCTGACGAAGTCGACCTGGGTGAAGTGGAAGACCTCTACCTGTACCGCAAGATCAGCGCCGCGAATGTGCCGGATGCCCTGAAGTCGGCTGAGGAAGCGGTTCTGGAGGGATTGGTCGACGAGGACGTGAAGGCAGCCGTGGAAGCACTTCCCGAACGTTTTCGGATGCCGGTGTTGTTGGCCGATGTAGAAGGATTTTCTTACAAGGAAATCGCCGAGATCATGGATGTGCCGATCGGAACTGTGATGTCGCGGCTGCATCGGGGAAGAAAACAGCTTCAGAAAGCGTTGTGGAAGTTCGCGGAAGAACGTGGACTGGTTGATCGGAAAGACGGATGACGAAGAAATCGTGTGACGATGCCATCACCAAAATCTACGGCTACCTCGACGGTGAGATCTCGCCGGTTAAACGGGTGTTGGTCCGACTTCATCTGAGGCGTTGCTCCGGATGCGAAGATGCCTTCTCGTTTGAGCGTCGACTAAAAGTGGTAGTCAGAGAACGCTGCCAGGAAGAGGTTCCCGCCGACGTCCTCGCCAAGCTCCGAGCCATCGTCTCCGAGGAACAGAATTCGTAGCCACCTCTTGGCGTGCCCATGACCCCACCAGTGAATCGGTTTTGAGCGGGTAGGTCAGGAAGTTTCGGTCGGTTGGTTCAAAGTCGGTATATTGGGGGACACATGACTCACTCTTTACGCCGCATTATTGTTTTGTTCGTGCTTGCTGCCGCATCATTGAGCGTGGCCGCTCCGGCCGTCATGGCCACGACCGTTCGTCCGGCCGGACACGAAATCGTGATGGCTCAGAGTGAAACGGTGGCTGCCCAGTCGTACGCCCAGCCATACGTAGAGGTCGATCCGGCAGTCGACGAACCAGACCAACCGCAGTGGACTTACCGGTACTTGATCCCCGCCGTGGTGGCTCTCACAGTCGTCTTGATCATCGGCACGGTCATCATGTATTTCGTGAAGGTAGTCCGCGGCCGCTACACAGTCGTTGACTAACAAGTCGTTGACTAACAAGTCGTTGAGTAACCAATCGTCTAATAACAGTGCGGTCCCCTGGGAAGGGGCAGTCAAGATCGCCGCGCGAATTGCTGGCACCTACCCGCTCTTTGATTCGTATCACCGCGATGCTCTAATGGCCGAAGCCGGTCCGCTCGTCGCCCGAGCCCAGGAACTGGTTGAGGCGGAGACGGGCCTCGGGTCAATCGGCGCTCCCACCGTCGAAGTCGTTGATCGAGAACGGTGGGTCGAGCGGAACGTTGCCTTCTTTTCGATGATCGTCGACGCGACCATTACCGAACCTGCTGGCATCGCCCGAAGAATCGGAGGCCCGCTCGTTGCCGCCGAGACGGGCGCTCTGCTCGGTGTTCTGTCACGGCGAGTTCTAGGACAATATGAACTGGTGCTCCCGTCCGAAGATGCCGGCGACACGATCTACCTGGTTGGCCCGAACATGCTGGCGATGGAGCGCGCCCACCAGCTTCGACCCTCCGAGTTTCGAATGTGGATTGCCCTCCACGAATGCACCCACCGTCTGCAGTTTGTGGCCGTGCCGTGGATGCGGGACTACTTCTTTGAGATGGTTACAGCGCTGGCGTCGGCTACCCAGGCAGACGAGCGGCGACTGACCCGCCTGGGAGCAGAGATTCGCAAAGCGTCCGATGAAGGACGCCCGTTGATCGACGAGTCTGGCCTGCTCGGGCTATTCGCCAATGAAGACCAACGCCTTTTGCTCGACAAGATCCAAGCGCTCATGTCGCTGCTTGAAGGTCACGGTCATGTCGTGATGGATCGGGTGGGTGGCCGCATCCTCCGGACGCAAAAACGGATGTCAGGTCTGCTCAAGGCGCGCCGCGCCGATCCACGGATGGCGACGTTCATGCGACTCACCGGCATGGAGATGAAGATGCGCCAGTACGAACTGGGTGAGCAGTTTGTCCTCGGAGTGGAGCGCCTTAGCGCCTGGTCGGCCCTCGACATCGCCTGGACAGAGCCAGATGCGCTGCCGACCCTCGCCGAAATTGAATCGCCGGAAACGTGGCTTCGCCGGGTGAGTTAGACCCGTCACTGGCAGGGGCGGGTGCAACGTTGGTCGGGAGGTCGTGTGTCGTCGCCCTATCAGGTGGGCCAGACTCGGCCGGCTTGGCCTGGCTAGCTAAACGTTTCGCCCGCACCGCCCGGGCTATTCATGTTGATCACGGCCAGAAGCATTCACCGATGTTGGCGGCGGCCGCCGAAAAGGTGGCCAGCGAAGTCGGAATTGAGTTCTCGAAGGTGGCTGTAGAAGTGCCAGCCAACGGATCGTTTGAGGCACAAGCCCGCCAAGCCCGGTACGGGGCGTTGTATGAAGCGTTGGAACCAGGCGAGGTCCTCCTCACGGGTCATACCGCCCACGACAATGCCGAAACCTTCCTGCTCAATGTGATTCGTGGGGCGGGGATGACTGGCCTGGGTGGGATTCCAATCGAGCGGGGCGTGGTGATGCGTCCTCTACTGGAAGTTTCCCGCCAAATCGTTGGCGACCTCGTGAGATCGCAGAAACTGAGTGCAGTTTCTGACCCAACCAACGAGGACGTCAGCCGGTCTCGCAATCGTATTCGTCACGAGGTTTTGCCGGTGCTCGGCGACCCGCTCGTTATTGCTCGCGCAGCCCGCCTCGTATCGGCCGATACTGAGGTACTCGAAGATCTCGCCGGATCTGTGCCGATTCGGGTGAGGCCGGATCAAGTGTCGATTCCCGCCGCTGCGTTGGTGACATTGCCGCGGCCGATCGCCAATCGGGTCAT
Source organism: uncultured Acidimicrobiia bacterium (assembly GCA_965363765.1). GTDB lineage: Bacteria > Actinomycetota > Acidimicrobiia > Spongiisociales > JAENVV01 > JAENVV01. Next base: position 31,034 of record CBDTUI010000017.1, on the reverse strand, counting down.
CCGGCGCGGGTTACGGCTTGTCAATCCGCCCTATGCCGGATCGTCACGCATGATCGAAGCGGTCTGGTTGCTGCTCTCCGGAGATTCCGGGAGAACCGAACTCGGAGAAGGCGTTTCGGTCTATCGATCGGAGGGGAGTGTTGTACTGCAGCGCGATGTCCCCAACGTGCCCGATCCGGTCGTGCTGGCAGCTCCTCAGTCAGTGTTCGGGGAATGGATTCTGTCGGTCGCCGAACTCGACGGTCCGCCCCCGGCCCTCCCTATCGGTCCCGGATACGCGGCCTTCTCCGATCCGCCGGAGCTCGTAGTCAGATCTGCCAGCCCGGGAGACCGAGTGCCCCTTCGAAATGGTGGACACAAGGAACTCGCCGACGTTTTCGCCGAGGCGGGCATCGCCCGCGAACGGCGACGATCCTGGCCAATCGTTGCCAGCGATAATCTCGTGTGGTGGGTGCCGGCCGTCCGGCAGGGGTGGCTCGGTTGGGGAGATGGGCGGTCAGACCGCTACCTTGTAGCGAACATTCTCTTGGAGGGTCAGTGAACATCTCGAAAGTTTTGATCTCGGCGGAAGAGATCCAAACCAAATTGGCAGAGATGGGAAAGCAGATCAGCGCCGACTACGCCGGCAAGGACCTGCTTATGGTTGGTGTGCTGAAAGGTGCCTTCATCGTCATGGCTGACCTTGCCCGCCAGATCGATGTTCCAGTCGAGTTCGACTTCATGGCTGTCTCGTCGTACGGCGCTGCCACACAGACTTCGGGTGTCGTACGTATTCTGAAAGACCTCGATCAAGAGATTGCCGGGCGCGATGTACTCATCGTCGAAGATATTATCGATTCGGGCCTGACGCTTAGTTACCTGCTCAAGTCTCTGCGGGTCCGCAAGCCTGCTTCCCTTGAACTTGCCTCATTGCTCGTGAAAAAGGGGATCCAGGCTGTTCCCGTCGATGTGCGGTACACCGGCTTTGAAATCGGCCCGGAATTCGTGGTCGGCTATGGCCTCGATTACGCAGGCAAATATCGCAATCTTCCTTACGTCGGCGTGATGGAAGAGCCAACTTAAGTGCTCTCCTGCAGAACTAGGGTGGGCATATCTTACGAATGGCAATAGCATGGTCTTGCGATCCCGATCGTTTGATGAATAACGACACAATTTCCGGAGGACCTCGGTGAACCGCACCGTTCGTACGATTCTTATTTATTTTGCCGTGGTTACGGTTCTTTGGCTCGCATTCTCCGCGTGGTTTGATGCAACCAATGCTCCCGAAGAAATCGACTTCACGAGGCTGGATGAGCTCGTAGCTGACGGAGAGGTCGGCACCGTTCGATTCTTCCCGGATGCCAATGAGGTCGAGATCCGCTCGCCTGGCACCCCGCTTGAAGAGCCAGCCGAGTACACCATCTCGTACCCGGATCAGTTCGAAGACGAATTGCTCATCGAACTGCAAGCACAGGGCGTTGAAGTGTCGGTTGATCCTGAACCGACTTCGATCACCACCGTGCTACTCACGCTCCTGCCCTGGCTGTTCATTCTCGGCTTCATGTTCATCATCTTCACGCAGATGCAAGGTGGTGGAAATCGGGTCATGCAGTTTGGCAAGTCAAAGGCCAAACAGATGACCAAGGATCAGCCCAAGGTCACGTTCAGCGACGTCGCCGGGCTCGAAGAGGCCATCGAAGAGCTCGAGGAGATCAAAGACTTCTTGCAGAATCCGGCCAAGTTCCGGGCTATGGGCGCCAAGATACCTCGCGGGGTTCTGTTGTTCGGCCCTCCTGGAACAGGTAAGACGTTGCTGGCCAGGGCGGTTGCCGGAGAGGCGGGCGTTCCGTTCTTCTCGATCTCAGGATCTGATTTCGTCGAAATGTTTGTTGGGGTCGGTGCTTCACGTGTCCGAGACCTTTTTGAACAGGCCAAGGCCCAGGGTCCCGCCATCGTTTTCATCGATGAAATCGACGCGGTTGGGCGCCATCGTGGCGCCGGGCTTGGCGGTGGACACGATGAGCGTGAACAAACGCTCAACCAGTTGCTCGTCGAACTCGACGGTTTCGAGCCCCAAACCGGCGTCATCGTCATTGCGGCCACTAACCGGCCCGACATTCTCGACCCGGCCCTCTTGCGTCCGGGCCGTTTCGATCGCCAGATCACCGTCGGCCGTCCGGCCTTTAAGGGACGGGCAGCCATCCTCAGGGTTCATGCCAAAGGAAAGCCGTTTGCTCCCGACGTTGACATGGAAACCATCGCCCGTCAGACGCCCGGCTTCACCGGAGCCGATCTTGCCAATCTCATCAACGAGGCAGCGCTGCTCGCTGCCCGGCACGACAAGAAACTCATCTCAACTGAAGAGATTGAGGAAGCAACCATACGAATCATCGCCGGACCAGAGCGTAAGAGCCTCGTCATCAGTGACGATGAGAAAAAGATCACTGCCTTTCACGAGACAGGTCATGCGCTGGTCGGTTGGGTGCTCCCCAATGCCGACCCGGTTCACAAGGTCACCATCATTCCGCGCGGCAGTGCCGCCGGGCACACGCAGTCGATGCCATCGGAAGACCGGCTGTACCGGCGTCGTAGCGAGTTGATTGATCAGCTGGCAATGGCACTCGGCGGGCGGGTCGCCGAAGAATTGGTGTTCGGAGATCCAACGACGGGTGCCTCGAACGACATCGAGCAGGCCACCAAAATCGCCCGGCAGATGGTCATGGAATACGGGATGAGTGACAAGCTCGGACCAATGAAGTACGGCCATGCCGGCGGCGAAGTGTTCCTCGGTCGTGATTATTCGCGTCAGGCCGACTACTCGGACGATATGGCTGCCACCATCGACAACGAAGTACGCAAGTTAATCGGCCAGGCCCACGATGAGGCCCGAGCCATCCTCACCACTCATCGGGCCGATATGGAGCGAATGACAACGGCGTTGCTAGACGAGGAAACCCTCGACGCGAAGCGCATCGCTGAGCTTTTCGCCGATGTCCCTAAGTGGCAACATGCCTCGGGCGGCTCCATGAGAATTCAGATCCCCAACGGCGGCGCGCCCACCCCGCCCAAGGATGGAGTGGCAGCTTCCCAGGCTGGCGCTTAGCCCCTACGCTGTCGCCCATGACAGTTGACAAGGATGCGATTGCCGCCGCGGTGCGCAATATTCTCGTGGCCATCGGCGAAGACCCTGACCGTGAAGGGTTGGCGGAGACTCCTGATCGCGTGGCCCGCATGTACGAAGAGCTCTTCGAGGGCATGCACCAGAATCCCACCGAGATCGTCCAATCGGTATTTACCGAGGACCAACATCGCGAGATCGTGATGGTACGTGACATTCCCTTTTATTCGATGTGCGAGCACCATCTGGTTCCGTTCTTTGGCAAAGCCCACGTCGCCTACCTTCCCGACGGAGTCCTCACCGGTCTGTCAAAGCTAGCCCGCCTCGTGGATTCCTTTGCGAAGCGACCCCAGATGCAGGAACGGCTCACATCTCAGATCGCCGATACGCTCATGGAAGCCGTGAATCCGCTCGGGGTGCTCGTCGTGATCGAAGCTGAACACCTGTGCATGAGCATGCGCGGCGTGCAGAAACCCGGTTCGTCTACGACCACGTCGGCCGTGCGGGGGATTTTCGCGTCCAGGGCTACGACCCGAGCCGAGGCTTTCGCGCTGCTGAACCGATGACCTGGCAGCTGCGAACGAGGGCATTGCCCCTCGACAGACCGCTACTCATGGGCATCGTAAACGTGACACCCGATTCCTTCTCGGATGGCGGCCAGTTCGCATCTGCCGGTGAGGCAGTCGCTCACGGTCGCCGACTCGCCGACGAAGGTGCAGATCTCCTCGACGTTGGCGGCGAGTCGACCCGCCCAGGTGCCGCCGAGGTTTCCGTCGACGAAGAACTCACACGCATCTTGCCGGTGGTCGAAATCCTGTCCGCCGACGGGTTGGTGGTGTCGATCGATACGTCCAAGCCTGAAGTGGCCGCTGCGGCGTTGGACGCAGGAGCTGAAGTCATAAACGATGTAACCGGGTTTCGTGATCCTGTCATGCGTTCGGTGGCTGTAGATCGCCAGCCAGGCGTAGTTGTCATGCATATGGCCGGATCACCTCGCACGATGCAGCACGATCCCCAATACGATGACGTCGTGGCAGAGGTGGGCACGTATCTGACGACGCAAGCTCAGCTGTTGGAAGGCGAAGGACTGAGTTCGAATAGGATTTGTATCGATCCCGGGATCGGCTTCGGCAAAACGACCCAACACAACCTGGCGCTCCTCGGCGGGACCCGCCGGCTGTGCGACCTCGGGTATCCGTTGATGATCGGGGCATCACGAAAACGATTCATCGGTGACCTTCTCGAGGCCGAATCAGCCGAAGATCGAGATATCGTTACCGCCATCCTGTCCGGTTTGGTCACTCAGATGGGAACGAATGTGATCCGGGTGCATAATGTTCGGCTGTCTCGGCAGGCCGCCCTGCTCAGCTCGGCTATCGTTGCGCACACATGACAGGTCTAAAACCACGAGATTTCGTTTGGGTAATTGCCGGGCGCTTGGCAGTAAGCCAGCGAATCGGCGGGTATGGATTTCAGCACCGGCGGGTCCGACGCGAAGAAGAGATCATCTGGCTGCGTGAAAACGCCAAGATCAACACCCTCGTGTCCTTGTTGACCGGTAACCAGAACATTTCTGCATATGAGGAAGCTGGTTTCTCCGTCACGCACGAGCCGCTGCCGGCCGAGCTGGCGGTCACGTCCGATGTCCCCAGGGTTCTCAAAGCGATCGAGTCGGCGCTTTCGCCACGCAACGCCGTCGTCCTCGTTCATCGAGACCTCGTTGATGAACCGCTGGCCGGGTTGCTCGCCGCCTACCTAATTTTCAGTGGCATGGTCGGGGATCCGATCAAGGCCGCTGCCGTCATCCAGGAGATTCTTGGTCGCCCGTTAGGCCCGGAAGCTCGGACGATGATGAACGCCGCCGCCCGGTGACCGATCAGATTTCCCTTCGGGGGCTTGAGGTTTTCGCGTATCACGGTGTCCTGCCACAGGAGGCCATCAAAGGTCAGATTTTCCTCATCGACATAGATCTTTTCATCGATACGCTTCCCGCCGGATCCCTCGACGAGTTGTCTCGCACCGTTGACTACGGCGAGTTGGCGGATGATGTTGTTGCGGTGGCCAGCGCCGAACGACACGACCTCATCGAAACGCTGGCCCACGAGATAGCTGGGGTCTGCATGGCGCGCGACGCTGTATCTGGTTGTGCGGTCACCGTTCATAAACCGTCTGCGCCGATTCAGCATGTCTTTGACGATGTCTCGGTCACCGTCCGGTATCCCCGGTAGGCCCGGCCGATGCGAGTAGCGATCGGCCTCGGATCGAATCTGGGTGACCGCCTGGCCTTGCTCAGGTCGGCCGTCGTCGAACTCAGGCAACTCGGCGAGGTGGTTGCCGTTTCGAGTCTGTATCGGTCCGATCCGGTTGGCGGACCCGATCAACCTGACTTTCTCAATGCGGCCGTGGTGGTCGAGACCGAACTCAGCCTCTCGGAGGTCTTGGCCGGTTGTTTGTTGATCGAGGAAGGGGCCGATCGCGTTCGGACAGAACGGTGGGGACCTCGCACGCTCGATCTCGATATTCTGTCTGCTTCGTCAGAGCCGATATCTAGCCAGGCACTTACTGTTCCGCACGAGCGTCTCAGTGAACGTAGGTTCGCTCTCGACCCGCTCGCCGAGGTCTGGGCGGATGCTGCGACCGGGAACGGACCGGCGCGAGTAGCGGCCCAAGCGGTAAAGGATCAGAACGTCGAGGCCCTGGCCGATCCCAGTTGGGTGGCGGAGCTTTCCAAAGGGGGTGGCTGGGTCCTTGCTCAAGTAGCCCTGTTGACCTGGGTAGTGGGCGGAGCATGGCCATTCGAACCGTCAGCGAGCCAGGTTGGCCGCTGGTTGGGTGGGCTCGTCTGCCTAGCTGGCTTGGTTCTGGCCATTGCCGCAATCCGGTCGCTCGGTAAGAACCTGACGCCGTATCCGGAGCCGGTAGCCGGGGCCGAACTGGTTGCTGTCGGACCCTACGCGATGGTGAGACACCCTATCTACGGGGGGATCATCATCGGACTGGGCGGCTTGGCCCTCTACCAAGGCTCGTTCACCACGCTGCTCGGGGCCATCGAAATGGGAGCACTGTTCTGGCTTAAATCGTCGTTCGAGGAACGCCGGCTGTTGATCGCCCACCCGATGTATCGCCGATACCAGCAGACTGTACGCAAGCGACTGCTTCCCTTCGTCTTGTAGCGGCTGGCTAGGCTCAGCGCAGGTCTGGTACCGCACCGTGGATCGGAACCGAAAGGAAATACGGCATGGCTCGAATCGTCATTGTTGGCCCGGGACGGGCCGGAATGTCTCTCGGCCTTGCCGCTCGCTCCGCTGGGCACGAGTTGGTGGCGGTCGCTTCGCGGACCCCAGCCCCGGCCGACCTGGCTTTGTCCGTTCCGCTGACCAGCAAGCTTCCCGACGCGGAGTTCGTCTTTATCGCTGTTCCCGACGACGTCATTGGCACCGTGGCCGGGCTGCTTCACCCGCCGGCGGGCGCTATTACCGCCCACCTGTCGGGTCGGACGACCGTCGACGTGCTCGCTCCGCTCGGCAACAAGGTCGGCTCGCTGCATCCGCTCATGACGCTGCCTTCCCCACAGCTAGGTGCGAAGGCGTTGGTCGGGTCAGGAGCCGCCATCACGAGCCACTCCGAGGCTGTTATTGGAGCGTTGTCGGTGTTTGCGACATCGATCGGTATGCGTCCGTTTACCTTGCCAGACTCTGCCAAGGCGAGCTATCACGCCGGGGCCACTGCTGCTTCGAACTATGTGGTGGCAGCACTAGCTGTCGCAGAGCGCCTCTTGGAAAGTGCCGGAGTTCCTTTCGGCGTTGCGGAGCCCCTGGTGGCCGCATCTGTCAGCAATGTCTTCGAGTTGGGCGGGATTCATGCGCTAACGGGCCCTATCGCCAGAGGCGACGTCGGCACCGTGCGCGCCCAGCGAGCTGCTGCTCAGGAAGCCGGTGTTGAGGACGGTTTCGTGGCGATGGGGCGGGCGACCGCTTTGCTAGCCGGCACGTGGGATATTGTGGGAGATGCCCTCTCGTGATGGTTGTCAAGAGTTTCGCTGAGTGTCGGGCGGCGGCGCACGGGTCGGTCGGCCTGGTGCCGACGCTCGGATTCGTCCACGAGGGCCATCTGGATCTTATGGCGCGGTGTCGTCGGGAAAACGACCTGGTGATATCGAGTCTGTTCGTGAACCCACTTCAATTCAACGAAGCGGCCGACTTTGATGCGTACCCTCGTAAATTCGAACGAGATGCTCGTCTCATCGAAGCGGCCGGCGTCGACGTTCTGTTCGCCCCATCCCTTGACGAAATGTACCCCCTTGAGCCGGTGACAAGGGTCGTGGTAGGGGGCATTACCGATGCCATGGAAGGGGCTCATCGGCCCGGCCACTTCGAAGGGGTAGCAACGGTCGTAACAAAACTGTTGGCTGGCATCCAACCCGACCGGGCCTACTTCGGTAAGAAGGACGCCCAACAACTGGCGATGGTGACCCGGTTGACCATGGACCTTTCGTTGCCGACTGAAATCGTGCCCTGTTCAACCGTGAGGGAAGCGGACGGTCTTGCACTGTCGAGTCGCAACGTGCGGCTGCCGACAGGTTGCCGAGATGACGCGGTCCTGCTGTCAAAGGGTTTGTTCGCCGCAGCCGATCTTGTCGCGGCAGGCGAACGGTCATCAGCCGTCTTGGAGCAGACGGTCACTGAAGGTTTGGGTGGAATGCCTGTTGAGTACGTGACCCTCGCCGATCGCGTCACCGCCGAACCTTTGATCGACTTGGACCGTCCGGCTTTTCTCGCCGGGGCCATCGAAGTCGGCGGGGTGCGCCTTATCGACAACGTCTGGCTTGATCCGGATGGAACGTCCGATCGTGGTTCGTTTCTCGATCGGACGAGCATTCTCTATGAGGGAGACGACTGATGCTTCTGGCGCTCAATGTGGGGAACACGCAGACCGACATCGGCGTCCTCGACGAAGGTCGACTCGTCGAACATTGGCGAGTCTCGACGGTGGTCGACCGCACCCCCGACGAGTATCTGTTGCTGTTGCGCGGCTTGCTTGCGCCGACGACCGTCGACATCTCCACCGCGGCGCTCGCCTCGGTTGTCCCAGCAGTCGCCCAGGCGTTGGCTGGAGCACTGAGCGAACTGGTTGATTCGGTCTTGACTGTCGGTCCAGGCGTAAAGACCGGCATGCCGATGTCGGTCGATAACCCCCGCGAAGTTGGCGCCGACCGGGTCGCCACCGCCGTCGGCGCCAAACACTTCTACGGACATCCCGTCATCGTTGTCGGTTTTGGGACGGCGATCACGGTCGATGTCATAGACGAGGATGGCGCCTTCGTTGGCGGTGCCATAGCCAGCGGTGTCGAGATTTCGCTCGGTGCACTCGTGGACTCGACGGCGGCGCTGCGTCGAGTGGCGTTGACGCCCCCGGGGCGAGTAATCGGTCGTAACACCGTCGAGGCAATCCAATCAGGCATGGTCTACGGCTATGCGGGACTCGTCGATGGGTTGGTCGGACGGGCCGTCGCCGAACTCGGCTCCGCGCCAGTCCTCGTCGCCACGGGGGGAGGAGCCCGGACGCTGGTTCCGCTGTTGGCCGGCGACTACATCGTCGATGACGTGCTCGTGCTGCGTGGTTTGGGATTGCTCAGCGAGCGGAATTGATGACCGGGCCGTCGGCCGTTACCGGTAAGGTGTCGCCCTATGTCCGATGAGCCAACCGAAGAGCCGACCGAAGAACTAGACGACCGAACCGGCCTAGCCGACCATCCGCTCACCGCCGTCCGCCTTGCCAAGTTGGAGCAACTGCGCGAGCGCAACATCGACCCGTATCCGCATACGTTTCGGCGGGACGCGACCGCCGCCGATATCCAGCGTGACCACCCCGACCTCGAGCCAGGCGCTGAGACGGGCACGATGGTTACCGTCGCCGGTCGGCTTTTGAACGTTCGCTCATTTGGGAAACTCCACTTCGGAGTGCTGCAAGACCATTCCGGTCAGGTCCAGCTGTTTATCTCGAAAGCGGTCCTCGGGGACGAGGCATTCGCTTTATTCGATCTCGTCGATAACGGCGATTGGGTAGGCGCCCACGGTGAGGTGATCGCCACGAAGAAGGGCGAGCTGAGCGTCCGGGTTGACCGGTTTGAGATCCTCGCCAAGTCCCTACGGCCTTTGCCTGACAAGTGGCATGGTCTTCAAGATCAGGAACGACGATACCGACAGCGTTACCTCGATCTGACGGTCAACGAAGAAGCTAGAAAAACCGCTCTCGCTCGGATCGCCACGGTGCGTTCGCTCAGACGATCATTTGAGGATCGCGGTTTTCTGGAGGTCGAAACTCCGATGCTGCAGGTAAAGCCCGGTGGCGCGCTGGCCCGACCGTTCGTTACGCATCACCAGGCGCTCGATCTGAGTATGTACCTGCGGATCGCGCCCGAGCTGTACCTCAAACGCCTCATCGTTGGGGGAATGGACAAAGTATTCGAGATCAACCGGAACTTTCGTAACGAAGGCATCGACACATCACACAACCCGGAGTTCACGATGTTGGAGTCGTATGAGGCATTTGCCGATTACGAGGACGTTATGGAACTGACTGAGCTAGTTGTGTCAGCGGCGGCCGTTGACGTGACCGGAGGGAGCGTTCTTAGCTACGGCGGGCGTCCGCTCGACCTGACCCCTCCCTTCCGTCGTCTGCCCATGCTGGAGGCTGTGAACGAGCAGCTAGGGGTCGAGCTTGCTTACGACATGCCTCTTGAGAAGTTGCGAGACATTGCCAGGGATCTACAGGTCAAGGTTGAAGAATCGTGGGGTCCTGGCAAGATCATCGCTGAGCTGTTTGAAGCCACGGTGGAAGATCGACTCTGGGAGCCGACGTTCGTCATCGACCATCCGGTCGAGGTTTCACCGCTTTCCAAGCGACATCGGGACAACCCGCATGTGACCGAACGATTCGAACTCATCGTCGCCGGTAGGGAACTGGCGAACGCGTTTACCGAGTTGAACGATCCGGCCGAGCAACGACGAAGATTCGAAGAACAAGCTTCTGCAAAGGCTGCTGGCGACGAAGAGGCGCATCCGATCGACGAGGACTACGTGCGGGCACTCGAATACGGCCTGCCGCCGACAGGTGGCCTAGGGCTCGGCGTAGATCGACTCGTGATGATCCTCACCGACAACGCCAGCATTCGAGAAGTAGTCCTGTTCCCTCACTTGCGTCCGGAATAGCCAAACGAACTTCAAGCGGTGCGGGCGGCCGTGACCTGGTCGAGGAGAAATTGCGCCAGGCTTGAGAGTACCGCTCGACTCGGTATGTCCGGCAGCGTCGCAACGGCAGCATCGGCGGTAGCTATCCGCCGCTCGGCTTCTTGCAGTGACTGGTCCACGTAGCCACCTGCCCGGACGATCGAGATGACCTCATTGACCGCTTCGTCGTCGTAGGGCGGGCTATCGAGGAGTATGCGGATGCGGTCCCCGCCGGTGTCATTGGCAGCCATGAGAACCGGCAAGGTCATCTTCCCCTCGCGGATGTCCGAGCCGGCCGGCTTGCCGAGGAATGATTCGGTGGCGACGAGGTCGAGTGCGTCGTCGGCGATCTGAAAGACGAGTCCAAGTTCCCATGCCCAGGCAGACAACGCGTCGACGGTGGGTTGGTCGGCGTCGGCAGCCATGGCTCCGAGCCGGGCTGAGGTACGTATGAGTGCCGCCGTCTTACCGCCAATGACCCGGAAGTAGGCATCAGGATCATGGTCCAGGTCGAAGTCGAGCTGCAGTTCAAGCGTTTGACCTTCGACAAGTTCTGCGTAAGTGCTGGCCAGCAATCGCACTGATTCCTGCCCAAGGTGGGTGGCGGCGACCTCTGAAGCGCGAGCCATAAGGAAGTCGCCGGCCAGGATCGCAACAGTGTTGTCCCAGTTGGCGTTCGCCGAATCGGCTCCCCGGCGCATCTTTGCCTCATCGATGACGTCATCGTGATACAAGCTGCCGAGATGGATCAGCTCGACCGCCACTCCCGCCTCAACCGGTCGATGATCACGCGCTGGTCCGAAATCGGCGGCGATTTGAGCAAGGAGAGGGCGGAAGCGTTTGCCGCCTGCCGCAAGTAGGTGCTGGGCGACTTTCGTAAGAAACGGGTCGCGAGATTCGGAGGCCTCCATGAGCCTCGCCTCGGTTCGTTCAATCTGTTCCCATACGTGCGGTAGAGGGACCATATCTTGAATACTTGGTACGTCCATCGCCCCGCGGCTCCTCGTCATAAGGTGCCATGCTACCGGGGGATTTGGCTGTCAGAAATCCGTGGTTTGAATGGCGGCGTTGTCGACCATTCGACGGGGTCTGTTCAAGACCGCAGGACTATGGAGGTGCCGGGGCTATAATCCGTAGGCACGGTCTCGTATCAGGGGTCCTAGATAGAGAGGCGGTAGCCGTGTTCGAACGATTTACAGACCGAGCCCGTCGGGTGGTCGTACTCGCGCAAGAAGAAGCGCGTCTGTTGAACCATAACTACATCGGCACTGAGCACATCTTGCTCGGATTGATCCACGAGGGCGAGGGTGTTGCTGCGAAAGCACTCGAATCTCTTTCGATCAACCTTGAGTCGGTTCGCCAGCAAGTTGTCGAGATTATCGGCCAGGGGCAGCAGGCTCCGAGTGGCCATATTCCTTTCACACCTCGCGCCAAAAAGGTGCTGGAGTTGTCGCTGCGTGAAGCACTGCAGTTGGGACATAACTACATCGGTACCGAACACATTCTGTTGGGACTGATCCGAGAAGGCGAAGGTGTCGCCGCTCAGGTCCTTCAGAAGCTGGGTGCCGACCTTCCCAAGGTCCGACAAACGGTCATACAACTTGTCAATGGCCCGCAGCGCGACGAGCCGTCCTCGTCAGGAGGCCCCAGCGGGTCGTCTAGTCGAGGTTCTGCCGAATCGGCCGCTTCCGGATCGACGGTGCTCGACCAATTTGGACGAAATCTCACGCAGGCAGCCCGTGATCACAAGCTCGACCCGGTTATCGGTCGCCACCGTGAGATCGAGCGAGTGATGCAAGTTCTTTCGCGGCGCACCAAGAACAACCCGGTGCTTGTCGGCGAACCAGGAGTCGGCAAGACTGCCATCGTTGAAGGTTTGGCCCAGAACATCGTCTCGGGCGATGTCCCCGAGACCCTGACCGGCAAGCAGCTCTATACGCTTGACCTTGGTTCTCTGGTTGCCGGATCGCGATATCGCGGTGACTTTGAGGAGCGCTTGAAGAAGGTGCTCAAAGAGATTCGTACCAGGGGCGACATCATCCTGTTCATCGACGAGATTCACACCCTCGTCGGGGCCGGTGCCGCCGAAGGCGCTATCGACGCGGCCTCGATCCTCAAGCCGATGTTGGCCCGCGGTGAACTACAGACCGTTGGGGCGACCACGCTTGAGGAATATCGCAAGTATCTTGAAAAAGACTCTGCGCTCGAACGGCGATTCCAGCCGGTCCAGGTCGATGAGCCGTCCGTTTCGGACACGATCCTCATTCTCAACGGTCTCAAAGACAAGTACGAAGCACACCATCAGGTGCGGTACACCGAGCAAGCGCTCGTCAACGCCGCCAACCTGGCTGACCGTTATCTGGCCGACCGTTTCCTGCCGGACAAGGCAATCGACCTCATCGATGAGGCAGGCTCGCGGATGCGTATCCGCCGCAAGGCACCCGATCCGGGAATTGCCGAAGTCGATGTGCAAATTCTTGAGATCCGTTCAGACAAAGAAGAAGCAGTTCGTTCTCAACAGTTCGAACGTGCCGCTCAATTGCGGGACCAGGAGCGTGGGTTGGTGGCCGATCGGGCCGCCAAGGAGGACGAGCTACGCGACGCCGGTGAGCCCATCAGTTGGGTCATCGACGAAGAAGAGATCGCCGAAGTCCTCGCGCAGTGGACCGGTATTCCGGTCCATCGCCTGACCGAAGAGGAAACTGCTCGACTCGTCAACATGGAAGCTGAGCTTCATAAGCGCATCATCGGCCAGAAAGACGCCATTTCGGCGGTGAGTAGGGCGATCCGACGCACGAGAGCAGGTCTGAAGGACCCGAAACGACCGGCTGGCTCGTTTATCTTCCTCGGCCCATCCGGCGTCGGTAAGACCGAGACCGCCAAAGCCCTTGCTGAGTTCTTGTTTGGCGACGAGAACTCTCTCATCCAGCTCGACATGTCCGAGTACATGGACAAGCACACTGTCAGCCGTCTGGTGGGTTCACCCCCCGGTTACGTCGGGTATGACGAGGGTGGTCAGTTGACTGAAGCGGTCCGGCGTAAGCCTTTCTCGGTGGTGCTGTTCGACGAGGTCGAAAAAGCTCATCCAGACGTTTTCAACACGCTGCTGCAGATTCTTGAGGATGGTCGTTTGACCGACGCTCAGGGACGTACGGTCGACTTCAAGAACACCGTCATCATCATGACCTCGAACCTGGGGACCCGTGATCTGCGGAAACGTTCGATCGGGTTCAGCGCCGATTCAGACGAAGTGACCTATGAGAAGATGAAGTCAAAGGTCACCGAAGATCTGAAGAAGCATTTCCGGCCGGAGTTTCTCAACCGGATCGACGAGGTCATCGTCTATCACGAGTTGACGCTTGAGGAAGTCAAAGAGATCGTCGATCTCATGCTTGCCCGGGTGATTAACCAGCTGGGAGCGCAGAGTCTGGATCTGGTTCTGTCAGACGCAGCTAAGAGTTTCTTGGCGACCACCGGCTATGACCCGGAGTTGGGCGCCCGCCCATTGCGGCGAGCCATCCAGCAACGCCTGGAAGACCCGTTGTCTGAGAAGGTACTGATGAGTGAATTCGAAGCCGGATCGACGATTGTTGTGGATCTTGACGAAGAGAATCAGGATCTCACATTTGAGTCCTTCTCTTCGCCTGACGTTCCGCCGGTCGAGATGGCTGATAGCTAACCAGCAGTCACAGTGGTAACAAAGGGGCGAGAGGCGACTCTCGCCCCTTTGCTTGTTAACGAGTGTCCACTCCGAGTGTTGGTGTAGGTGACTGCTCACTCGCGACTGTCTCAGCATTGTGGGCTGTTCATTGACGAGCTCGGACCCGACTGGGATGGCCCCCACTTTGCCTGGGAATTTATGTCAACTCGATTTGGATAAGGTTTCCAATTCGTTAGCCTTATCGGAGCTGCAGTCAGCAGATGCATTGGAGGCTTCTCCGCTGACCCGCACAAAATCCCCTAACAAGGAACATTTGTTATGCGTGTTCGCGCGTTATCTGTATTCGTTGTAATTGGCATGCTGGTGCCATCTGCGGCGTTTGCTTCGGAATCTGAGGCTGCTCCCGCTGAGCCAGCCCAGGCCACCGAAGCATCCAATGAACGTGTCCGTCCTCCGGCCCGCCTGTCGGCTGCGAGTAGCACGGACGCCACACCAGCGACCGGCCATGCCACGCTTGCGAGCGAAGATCAGGCAGCCGAGGACTCCGAGGCAATCATCCCGACTGGCCGCTGGTTCGGCTGCCGGCCCCCGTTTGGAGGGCTTTGCGTGCAGGATCGTGAGGCTGCGAAAACAGTCTCGGATCTACTTCCGGACTGGTCCGGGGACACCGAAGACTGGCGACCACTAGTTGAAGCGTTCTTTGCGCCATCCGATGTAGCACGGGCGATGGAAGTAATCGGCTGTGAATCGGGTGGCGACCCGAATGCCAAGAATCGTCACTCGTCGGCGTCAGGGCTTTTCCAGCATCTCGGGTCTTTCTGGGGGGAGCGGTCGGAAGTCTCCGGCTACGCAGGTTCAGATATTTTTGATCCGCTCGCCAACGTGGCCGTGGCAGCCTGGCTGGTATACGACGGTGGTGGCTGGCGCCACTGGGACGCCAGCAGTCACTGCTGGGGCTAGCTCGCCAAGGATCGATCGAGATACAAAGAAACGGACCGCCGAGCGGTCCGTTTCTTTTGTTGGATACTTCTTTTGTTGGGCGCTGCTCAGTTGGCAGCTCGACGCCCGTAGAACTCGAGTTCGGCGATGACGAGTTCGCTGAACCGGGCTAGCTCGTCGCCTGTCTCTTCGTCGATGACCGCCTCGGCCTGATGGGTGGTTTGGACCTCAATCGTGACCTCGGTTGTCCCGATCGTTGAGAAAGTAATCGTGTGCGGGCCAGGGGTGTCGGGTAACAGGCTTACCGTACCCCGAGGGTTGTCGTCGGAGGTCACCTTCACCGAGGCCACCCGGAAGTTCCTTGTGAAGCGAACCGGATCGTCCTGAACGTTCGTGATGACGATCGACTGCACCTGGTACGTAGCCGGGAAACGAACCGTAATCGAAGCGCCAACACCCGACAACGACTCGTCGTTCCACACGGTTTGGACGTCGCCGTCGAACATATCCTCGCACGGCCAGTTCGGGAGAGAGGATGAGCATTCGGACGAGGCGATCGGGATCAGTTCGATGGCGGCAAGCGGGATGCTGGTGGAACTTGAGGAAGGGGACGTTGTTGTCGTAGTGGGTGTTGCGTTATCGCCGCCGATCCAGTTGAACAGCAGGGCCGCCAGCACCACCACGATGAGCAGCCCGCCAATGGCTACGGCTGCCCGGACGCCCGGAGTTGTCGCCAGAATGGGCTGGGGGGCTACCGGGAGCGCCCCCTGCATGAGGCGGGCTCCGCACTCCTCACAATGCCGATTGGTCGTCGGATTGGCTGCCCCACAAGACGGACAGGAAATCGAGTTGTAGGGAACCTGGGTAACTGCTGCCGGAGCATTGAGATCGAATTCTTCGAATCCCTCGGTCTGAAGCCATTCACCACAGGCAGGACAAAATTCCTCGCCTTCGGATTGGGCTCCGCAGTTTGTGCATTCAACGACGGACACGCCGGGTACCTTTCGTTAGCCGCCGCATTCTGCCACGTTACGCGTTGCGGCGTAGGGACCGTGGGAGAAAACTGGTCTCGAGGATCGGCGAATTTTCTGTCTGACGCTCACGATAGGATCATTGTATGTCATACCGGTGCGCATCCTGTGGTTACCAATCCCGCAAATGGATGGGCTTTTGTCCGCAGTGCAAAATCGCCGAGGCACTCGAAGAAGTCGCCGGCCCGACTCGACGAACGCCGAGTGCCACGCCGGTCCCCCTCTCGAAGGTCGGCGATTCGCCACCAGAGCGGCTGCGGATCGGGATTTCGGAGTTCGATCGGGTGCTGGGCGGGGGCCTGGTAGCGGGTGGGGTCATCCTGGTGGGTGGCGAGCCAGGCGTCGGCAAGTCCACGTTGCTGTCGCAGGTGGCCGGAAATTTGGCCAGTCAAGGCGCCAAGGTGCTGATTGCCACTGCTGAAGAGTCCGCCGATCAAGTCGGAATGCGGGCGGAACGTCTGGGGATCAAGTCCGATGATATTTTGTTGCTGGCCGACGGGGACGTCGATGTGATCATTGCGGCGGCAGACCAGATTCGACCCGATCTGCTGATCGTCGACTCGATCCAGGCCTTGGCCGCGGCTGAAGTAGCGGCTGCCTCGGGGTCGGTTGGGCAGGTGCGAGAGTGTTCGGCTCGCCTGATCCGGTTTGCCAAGGACACCGGCACCGCCACCATCGTCGTTGGTCACATAACCAAAGATGGCTCAATCGCCGGCCCGAAGCTGCTTGAGCACATGGTTGATGTGGTCCTTTATCTCGAAGGAGAAACCGATCGGGGCTACCGAACATTGCATAGTCTGAAGAACCGGTTCGGGGCTACCCACCTCGTTGGTCTCTTCGAGATGGACGAGGACGGTATGGCTGAGGTAGCCGACCCGTCCGCTGCTTTTGTGGCCGATTGGCAGGGGACGGTTGCGGGAACCGTTGTGTTCCCTGCGATCAGCGGTAAACGCTCGCTGCTCGTTGAGGTTCAGGCATTGGTTGGCAAACCGGTGGTAACCCCACAGCAACTGCGCCGTTCGGTGCGTGGTGTCGAAGCAGCTCGGGTTCATCAACTGTTGGCGGTGCTCGAGCGCCACGCCATGCTCCGATTCTCCGATCGCGAGGTTTATGTATCCGTGGTTGGTGGCATGCGTATCACCGAACCCGCGGCAGATCTGGCCATCGCTCTGGCGTTGGCCTCCTCGTTGACCAACCGCCCCCTTGGACGTACCGCAGCGTGGGGTGAGGTTGGGTTGACTGGAGAGTTGAGGAACGTTCCCCATGATGGGCGACGCTCCGAGGAGGCTGCCCGGCTTGGAATCAAGACCAGCATCCACGCCGATCTGGTCTCTCGCCGTATTGAATCAGCGTTGGCGGCCGCTGGCTTGTTCGATGATTAAGCCCAATCTTTGACTAGGCCCAATCTCCGATTGGCTCTGAGAGGCATTCGTACAGGCTGAGCGTGTAGTAGCCTCGCCCGAGTGGTGAACAAGGCCGACAATCGAGTTGACGTTCTCAAACGAGTTGCCCCCGGGACCCGGCTGCGCGACGCGTTCGAACGCATCATGCAACAAAAAATGGGGGCGTTGATCGTCTTAGGCTCAGGACCGGCCGTCGATGACGTTTGTTCGGGCGGATTCGATCTCAGCGAAGCGCCATTCACCATCGCCCGACTCGCCGAAGTGGCAAAAATGGACGGCGCCATCGTCCTGTCCGATAACAGCGATGCCATTCTCCGAGCCAACGTCCACCTCATACCGGACCCCTCGATGCCGACCGACGAGACCGGCTCCCGCCATCGAACTGCCGAGCGAACCGCCAAACAGACCGGCAAGCCGGTGGTTTCGATTTCCGAGGACCGGGCCGTGGCCACGTTGTTCTTCGGTGAGACGAAACAGGAGCTCGAAAGCCCGGCCGTGATAACGGACAAGATCAATCAGTCCTTGTCGTCACTTGATAGGTTCCGGACTCGCCTCGATCATGCCGAGGAACGCATGACCCGTCTCGAAGTGGCCGACTTCATGACCAATCACTGGGCGGTGACGGTGCTCCAGCGCGCTGAGCTCGTTCTCCGTCTCGGGGAGTCCGTCGAGGGTCTCAGCCTTGCGCTTGGTGGTGAACGCCAGCTAGTTCAGCTGCAATTGGCCGACCTCACGCACGGCATTAAGGACCTCCGGCGCCTGGTGGTGCGCGACTACATCGGCCGGCTGAGCGCCCGATCGACCAAAGCCGCCTTGACCGAGCTGGCAGAGATACCAACGTCGGAACTTTCGGATCGCCGGGCAATCGCCGCGGCGATGGGTTTCGAAGCCGAGGACATTGAAGCATCGCCACGTGGACTGAGGTTGCTCAGTCAGGTACCTCATCTTCCCGAATCCGTTCAAGAGGCCACCGCCAAACACTTCGGGGACTTCCGTAAACTGCTCCATGCCTCAGTGGAAGAATTGGACGATGTGCCCGGAGTTGGCCATGCCAGAGCCCTCCAGATCAGGGCCTGGCTCGATCGCGCCATCGATAGTGCCGGTTTTTGGGGCCCAACTGGCGGTCAGGTCGGCTGATCCCGTCAGGCAGCTACACTTGGCCGCCCTCGACCGATAGAACTCACCCTTTATGGCCAAAAAACCTGAAGTAACCGAAGCTCCCAAGCCGCGTCGTAAGTCGTCTTTTGCCGTTCAGGACAAAGTTGTCCACCCCCACCACGGTGCCGCGATCATCATCAAAAAGGTGAAGCAGAAGGTCGCTGGCGAGAATCGAGAGTATTTCCAACTCGAGATCGCTACTGACCAGCTGACGGTCTACGTTCCTGTAGACAGCATCGAGGAGACCATCCGACCGGTCATTTCCAAAACGCAGGCCCGGAAAGTCTTTGCCACTCTCAAAGATGAACCCCAGGAGGCGGGCTCCAACTGGAGTCGCTGGTACAAGATTCTCAACGAGAAGATGACCTCGGGCGACATTTTCCAGGTCGCCGAAGTCGTTCGAGACTTGACCGTTGCCCAGCAAGCCAAAGGTATTTCGCCTGCGCTCAAGCGGATGCTCTCTCGGGCCCGCACGACTCTCGTGAGCGAAATGCAGTTCGCGCTTGATGTCGATGAGGAAGAAGCGACCAAGAAGCTTGATCGTGCTCTCCCGAAGCCTGAGGAACCAGCCGAATAGGAGGGTTCGTCGATGATCGTTGAAGCCCTGCGACTTCTTGTCACGCTATTGCTAACCGCGCTTGGGTACTCGATCGGAGGCCGGATTAATCCGACCGTGATCGAAGCGGACCCGGGGACGGTCCGACTGGTCTCGGCCCTCATCGGAGCCGGAGTGGGGTATGTCGGCGGCGGCCTGTTCGGTCGAGGATTCCGCCAGCGGCTCGATGTACTGCCGCAACGTTTCCTTCCCCAGGCTGATGGCCAGGAGCTTTTTGCGGGCGCGTTTGGTCTCATCGTCGGGGTGGTTCTCGGAGGAGCTGTCAGCGCTCCCATCATCGCGTTAGTGCCAGGGGTCATTGCCTGGCCGCTGGCCGCGCTCATTGTTTTATCGTTGGCACTCGTCGGTGCGCGCCTCTTCGCCATGCGGTCGCATGACTTGTTGACTGTGGCCGGGCTGCGGCCCAGGGCACCGCTCGTCGCGAGGCGCCTCGGCGACGAAGAACCGTCGTATCTCATCGACTCGTCGGCGGCGATAGATGGCCGGATCCTCGAGTTGGCTCGCATCGGCCTGATCGAAGGTCGGATGTGGCTGCCGGGATTCGTCATCGATGAAATGCAAGGTTTGGCCGATTCAAGTGAGAAGAGCCGCCGCAGAAGAGGACGACGCGGTTTGGAAATCCTCGACGCGTTACGGTCCACAGCGCACGTCGAGGTGGTCGTATTAGAAGACGAGATTCCCGAGGTCGAGGACGTCGACGCCAAGCTGATCGTCGTCGCAGAACGCAGCGGCGCCCAACTTCTCACGACTGACACCCACCTGGCGAAGGCCGCCGAACTGCGCGGCGTGCGGGTGCTCAACCCGGCCGGTCTTGGCGAAAAACTCAAGACGGCAATCGCAGTCGGGGAGATCGTCTCAGTGCCGGTGTCGAAAGCCGGCAGCGGCGAGGGGCAAGGCGTCGGATACCTTGATGACGGAACGATGGTGGTCATCGATGGCGCCTCTGAGCGCATCGGAGAAGAAATCGAGGTTGAGGTGACGGCGACAACCAGGACGGCGATCGGCAGGATGTTGTTCGGTCGGCCAGCATGAGAGTTGGCTTCGGGTTTGACGCCCACCGGTTCGGGGGTCAATGGCCGGTCCGGCTCGGCGGGGTGGTGGTTGATGAATCCCGGCTCGTCGAGGCAACCTCGGACGGGGATGTCGCCTGCCACGCGGTGGTCGATGCGTTGCTGGGGGCGGCCGGACTCGGCGACCTAGGGACCCACTATCCGTCGACAGACGAACGGTGGGCTGGTGTTTCAAGTCTCAGCTTGGTTGAAGACGCAGTGGTCAAGTTGGCGGACGCCGGGTGGATTCCCACTCAGGTCGATGTCACTGTCGTAGCGCAGTCGGTCCGGGTGAGCCCGTACCGGCAGGAAATCAAAAGTGGTCTGGCCGGCGCGCTGGGCATCGAGGTTTCCGCCGTGTCGGTCAAGGCAACCACCACTGACTTTATGGGCTCGATCGGCCGGGATGAGGGCCTGGCCGCCGCTGCCGTGGCCGTGATTAGTCCCCGCTAGCGACGGTCGGTTCGGATTCGACGGTGGTACCCGGGGCTACGATATCGGCCATGGAAGTTGTCAATACGCTCGGCCGAACTCGAGCTCCCTTCGTTCCACTGGTCGATGGGGCGATCGGAATGTACGTCTGTGGTCCCACTGTCCAAGCCAATCCGCACGTCGGTCATGGGCGGTCTGCGGTTGCATTTGACGTGATTCGCCGGTACCTGGTCTACCGCGGGTTCGACGTGACGTACGTACGCAATATCACCGACATTGATGACAAGATCATCAACGCTGCCAATGAGCAAGGTTTGACGATCGACGTAGTGGCTGAGCGAGCTGCCGAACGCTTTGAAGCCACGCAGGACGCCCTGGGTGTCCTGCGTCCCGACGTGGAACCGAAGGCAACCGACCACATCGCCGAGATCCTCGAGATGATCCGAGACCTCATCGAAAAAGGCTTTGCGTATGAGGCTGGTGGTGACGTGTACTTTTCGGTGCGGTCGTTTCCCGGGTACGCCCAACTCTCCAACCGCAATATCGATGAGATGCTTTCGGGTGCCCGGATCGCCACTGGCGACATCAAACGGGATTCGCTCGACTTCGCTCTGTGGAAAGCCGCCAAGCCAGGTGAACCGGCCTGGCCGTCTCCGTGGGGCGACGGACGGCCCGGGTGGCACATTGAGTGCTCGGCGATGGCTCGTAGGTACCTTGGCGATACCCTCGACATCCACGGGGGCGGAACCGATCTCATCTTCCCGCACCATGAGAACGAGCTCGCGCAGTCCGAAGCGGTGACTGGCCAGCCGTTCGCAAAATACTGGCTCCACAACGGGATGGTGAATCTCTCAGGTGAAAAAATGTCGAAATCGACCGGGCACTTCATCGACCTGGTTGGCCTGCTTGCTGACAACCCACCCCTTTCCGTCAGATTGTTCTATCTGCGGGCTCACTACCGGTCCAATGTCGAGTTCTCATCCGACCTCATCGCTGATGCGGTGGCGTCCTACGAACGGCTGTTGGGGTTTCGGAGACGAGCTGCGGGCGTCGAAGCGGTCGACCCGGACGCCACTGTCGTCGACGCATTTACCGCTGCGATGGACGACGACTTCAACACGCCAGTGGCGCTGGGTGTGCTTTTTGATGCGGTTCGTGATGGGAACCGTCTCGCCGACGAGGGAAAGGATCTGGGAGCCCTGGCGGCTGCCGTGGAACTCATCATGGGAGTCCTCGGCTTGGTACCCGAAGGTAACGGTGGTCTCGCCGACCTGGCCGAGGGTATCGAAGCGTTGGGGACCGAGATCGGCGTGGCGCCGGAGGGCGATGTTGAGGCGACATTGCTCGCCGTCATCGACAAGCGGACCACGGCTCGCCTTGAGAAAGACTGGGCCACCTCTGACAGGATCCGGGACGGCCTGGCGGCGATTGGCATCGTCATAGAAGACGGGGCAGACGGCGTTGCCTGGCATCGGAAGTAGGGTCGAAGGAATTCATTCGGTTATGGCTGCGCTCGAAGCGGGTCGGGTCACCGAGTTGCTTATCGAAACGTCGCGCAAGAAGCGACTTGGCGACTTGTTGAAGGCCGCGGGTTCCGATATCAAGGTCCGCTACGTGGCTGATGTCCGGCCCGAAGCCGAAACGACGGCCCCGCAGGGAGTAGTGGCGGTCTGCAAGCCGATCATGACCGTCCCCCTGGACGAGCTTGCGGCCGTCGAACGGCCAGCCATCCTGGTTCTTGACCACCTCGAGGACCCCCACAATGTTGGGGCGATTGCTCGGTCGGCCCTGGCAGCGGGAATGTCCGGCATGGTGGTGTCGTCCGTTCGCTCGGCTCCGATCGGAGCGACGGCTTTCAAGGCTTCGGTAGGCGCCCTCGAGAAGCTCCCGGTGGCAGTGGTCAGCTCGGTGGCAAGTGCCTTGTCCCGGCTGCGACAGCTAGGCGTGTGGACGGTCGGCCTCGACGCCAGCGGGAGTGAGTCGCTGTTCGGCCTCGGCCTGGCCTCCGAGTCCATTGCCATCGTCATCGGGGCGGAAGGGGCCGGTCTGGCTCAGCTCGTCGCCGAACGTTGTGATGTTCTCGTTTCGATTCCGATGAGTGACGAGTCGGAGAGCTTGAACGCGTCTGTGGCTGCCGCACTCGCCGCTTTTGAAATCCGACGGGCACGCGCCGACTGAATCGGCGAGACGATCCGGTACACTTCCGAGCCTGCTGGCGTAGCTCAGGGGTAGAGCAGCCGCCTTGTAAGCGGCAGGTCGTGGGTTCGAATCCCTCCGCCAGCTCCAAAGACACTCTTGCCGAGTCAATTCGCCGAGGTAGAACCGTCCGGCAAGGTGCCGGGACGCGTTCGTTCAGTACACAGGCAAGTTTTTGGGTTCGTTGAGTGGGAGCGGTGTGGGACGATCAAGTGAAATGAAATCCGCCGAGAGTGAGCGGAGTGGCGATAACCTTGCCCCATCATGCTGTCCGCTACCCACAGGGCCGTGCTCGATTTCGAGCGGTCTGCTTGGCTCATCCCAGGTCCGAAGTCCGATGCCATCCAGGAGCAGCTCTGCATGAGCGCGACCAAGTACTACCAAATACTGCGCCAGCTGGCCGACGATCCGCTGGCCGCGGCCTATGACCCTATGACGGTGCGAAGGCTTCAGGCTGGATCCCGCCGCGAGAAGCTGAGGCGTTTACAGGCTTCCGGAGACGCGTAATGGCCGGCAAGCACGAAGCGCCGGGGACCGGCGAATTCTGGGCGGGGCTCGTTCGGCACGCCACAATGATCGTTCTGGTCGTCGGTGTGGTCCTGGCCTTGGTATTCGCAGTGGTAAAGGTATTGCCGGATTGGTTTCCTTCCGAAGCTGCCCAGCCTTCGACACCGATAGTGATTTCGACGAGTAGCACCACCTCCACCACGGTTGACGTGATTGCCCAGCCGACCCGAACCACTTCCACGATCACCGGAACTCCGGTGCCCACCACCGTCGGGTCATCGACGACAACGTCGGTGGCAGCCTCGTCAACGTCGACTACCTCAACCACGGTTTCCACCACGGAACGTAGCCCGGCGGAGATCACTGTCAAGGTGCTGAACTCGACGCGGAGCAGCGGCCTGGCGGCCGGCTTAACAGCTGATCTGGCGGCTGCTGGATACCAGATGGAAGAGCAGGACAACTATTCGCCTACGCAAGTAGACAACTTCATCTATTACGCACCCGGGTACCAGTCAGAGGCGCTGACACTTCAAGGACTGATATCGGGTACCAAAGTGGCCGAAAACCCGGCAGCGGCTCCATCAGCTGACCTGCTGGTCATTCTCGGCACGAGCTATTCGGGGTGAGCGAGACGCCCGGCCCCGGCGATTCGCATGGCCGTGACCCATTTGATGCGTCCTCTGAGGAGGCCAGCAGCACGGAGGACCATGGTTCTGCAGAGCTGATCGACGACCCTGACCTTGGACAAGTCATCGCTGGGACTGAGCCGGTCGATACGCCCGAAGGCGACTCGGCGCCGACCGAAGACGGGGCGATCGATGTCGCAGACCCGTTCCAAGGCTCTGATGGATTAGATAGTGGTGGAACAGACAGTGAGGGATCAGAGAGTACGGATTCGTTAGAGAACACAGAATCGTTGGCGAGCACAGACGTGATCGAGGACGGCATGGCTGGGGAGCCTGAAACGACCGAAAGCGTACCCAATGCAGAAGTCGTTGACCCACCATCGACGGGCTCGGGTGCGGTGATATCGATCTGGCCGGTTTGGGCATGGACGATGGTCGGCGTTGTCGTGGTTGTGGTCGGCCTTGGAATCGGTGCGGGCGTTCTCGCCAAAACACTCCTGCTCGACGTCATCTCTTTCTGGCCGGGATTCGTCTTGATTGTCCTCATCTTTGCGGCCTTAATCCCGAGGCTGCGAAAAGGTGCTCCACGGCTGTCGGCAGTGCTGCCCCTTTTGCTGCTGACGTACCTGGGGGTCACAGTGGCGCTCCATGTTGCGCGCTGGGACGAGTTGCCCTCGACCGCCGCCGATACCTTCGGGCCGCCGGTCGAGAGCGTTACGGACGGTCGCATCGAACTCGATCTACCTGGCGAACTGGTAGTTCGCCCGGCCGATCAGCCTGAGCTCTATCGGGTGTTCATGTTGAACCGGGGAGGGGGTACGGGAGCGCCGTCCGCATTGGAGATTGTCAACGACGGCGAGGCGTCGATCAGTGTCAGTCCGCGGAGTGATTCCGGGTGGTTTCGCAGTGTCGGGTGGTCCGCGCACCTTTCCCTGCTCGTGACCTGGGAGGTGGAGGCCACTGCCGACCTCCTTGACATTGACTTGTCGGCCGTTAGCTCGGGCGGCCTTAGCGCCGTCGGCGACGGCACGATCGTCCTTGGCTTCGTCCGACCCGGGTCAGTTATTGCGCTTGATGGCACCATCAATCTGATTGTTCGCGAGGGCGACCACATCGATCTGGTCGGGTCGGCCAGCGTCCCGGACGACTGGACGACCACCGGAGTTGGAATGTCGAAAGCGGGGCCGGCAGACCCGTATACGGTCACCGTTAGTGAGGGCTCGATAGTCACGATCACCGAACGCTAGATAGACTCTGACCGATGATCGATCCACATGAACGGCTGAGGCGTTTCGGCATAGGCGCGTGGGCGCTCGTCGGTGGTTTCCTCGTCCTAGCGATTCTGGGCTGGCTGTTGGCTCAAGTTCGGATCTTGTGGGGTCCGGTTCTCGCAGCTACGGCGATGGTCTACATTCTCAATCCGTTGGTTACCGGCTTGAAGAAGCGTGGCCTGCATCGAGTGTTCGGAACCGTGATCGGATACCTGCTGGGACTGGCCGTTCTTATGCTGGTCTTTTCGGTTGTGGTGCCTCTCGTCGCCGAGCAGGCCAACTCCCTTGGTGCTGAGCTTCCTGTGATCTATGACGAGACGTTGGCGACAGTCTCCGAGTTTGCGAGCCGGTTGGGCATAACCGACTTGTCGCTTATGACCTATGACGAGCTCATCGCCCAGGTCGCCACGCCCGATGCCGCTTTCCAGGCGGGACTCAGCGTGTTCTTGGGGCAGGCGTTTACGCTTGCTCTCGGGTTTGCTGAAGTGGTTGTGCTTCTCTTCCTGACGCCGGTGATCGCCTTCTACATGCTCGTTGACCTGCCCCGAGTACTCGAACACACCCGTGAGCTGATACCCGAAAGCATGCGTGAAGAGGCCCAAGCATTGGGAGCCAGTCTTGGCACGGCGCTGGGCGGGTTTATTCGTGGCCAGATGATGGTTGCGCTGGTGGTAGCCACCATCAGTTCGTTCGGCATGTGGGCCCTGGGAATCAACCTGTGGTTGATCCTCGGGATCGTCGCTGGACTGTTCAACCTGATCCCGTTCATAGGGCCGCTGTTCTCGGGCTCCCTGGCAGTCATGGTCGCACTGGTCCTCGAGGATTTCCGGCTCGCTTTGTTTGTCGCCGTGCTTTTCCTCGGTGTTCAGCAACTCGACAATCACATTATTTCGCCGCTCGTGCTGCGCGCGACCGTCAAGCTTCACCCATCGCTCATTATTCTCGCCTTGCTGGTTGGAGGCTCCCTGGCGGGAATCCTTGGTCTCATCCTGGCGGTACCGATCACCGCATTTATCCGGGTGATCGTGTCGCACTATTGGCGGACCAGGATCCTTGGCGAGTCGTGGGAGCAGGCGTCAGAAGCGTTCACCGTGGAATATGAACCACCCACCCCGGAAAGCCTGGCTGGTCGGTTGCGGAGAGTCGGCCGGATGGAGCTGACCCGCCCGGCCATGCATCATGCGGACACGGACGAGGAGACCAGCGAGGCGGCTAACGAAGCGCCCTGATACCTCCGGTTACCACCATCGCGGCCAGCACTACGACGAGAAACGGTGCCTTTCGCCAGGAGGCGAAGCCGCCGACCGCCACTCCGGCCAGCCGGGCATCGATCGTGATGTTCTGGCCGTCGGTCACTGTCGTGACCACTACCAGCGCAGCGAAGAGGGCAATCGGTAGAAGACGGGCAAGATCGGCGATCGGCTCCGGAAGGCGATCGAGATCGAGCGTCGCAAACCCGATCAGCTTCGCCAGGTAGGCGCCCAGAGTTAGGGCCCCGATGCCAATCCAAATCGCAATCATTTCCTCATCCCCCGGCCGGCGAGCACTCCGAGAGCCGCAAGGAGAATCGGGATGCCGGCCGGTACGAACGGCACCGAGGCGACAGCCAGTACGGCGGCGGCGACTGCCACCAGAACCACCCGTTTGGAACGGAGCAACGGGATGAGCATGGCGAGGAACGCCGCGGGGAACGCCGCATCGAGACCAAATGCAGCGGGATCGCCCACCTGCGACGCTCCGACATGGCCCAGCACCGTCCCGACGTTCCACAACGAATACAGCCAGATTGCGGTCCACCAGAACGACCGCCTGGCTTCGGTCGGGTGAGCCAGGGCCATCGCGGTCGTCTCGTCAATGATGAACTGGGCAGTGATTGCCCGTCTCCAACCCCGAACAGGGAGGTAATCGGTGAGCGCCGGGCCGTAAAGGGCGTTGCGCATCGCCAGGGTCAACGCCCCGATTGTGGCTGCCACGACGGTGCCTTTGGCAGCGATGACCGTGACAAAGGCGAATTGAGATGCCCCCGTGAACGTGAGCCCCGACAGTGCCATTGCTTGGAGGAGTGATAGTCCGCTGGTGGAAGCGAAGACCCCGAATGTGACTCCCACCACTCCAACAGCCGCCGCCAGGGCGATTCCATTGCGCCGGTATGAGGTCTCTGGCATGACCGATGAGTGTAGGGCTGATGATCGCCGCCCCGGTTGGGTGTGAGACCGATTACGAGGGCGTCACCACTACCCTGACGCTGATGGCTACACAGGAAATCGCTTCAACAGATTCGTATGCGACGACGGTCGACGCCGCCGTTGTGGCGGTCATTGATGAAGGCATCGTCCTTGATTCGACCGTGTTCTATGCCAGAGGTGGCGGACAGCCTGGTGATACCGGAATTCTGGCTGGCGACTTTGGAGAACTTTCGATCACCGACACCGTGCGAATGAAGGGCGACCCGATCCATAAGTTCGAGGGAACCCCGCCCCGGGTCGGCGAACGAGTCACTGCAACGATTGACTGGGACCGCCGGTATCTGCTCATGCGAACTCACACGGCGCTCCATGCCCTCACCGCAGTTATCTACCGGGACTTTGGTGCGAAAGTTACAGGCGGTGACATGAAACCGGGGATAGCCAGGATGGATTTTGAGCTGGCGTCGATGTCTCGTGAGTTCGCCGAGGACATTGCTCGCAAGCTGAACGACGAACTGCACCGCGGCTACGACACCGCCATCCGATTTATGGACCGTGAGTCTGCATTTGCCGATCCAGATCTCATCAGAACCAAGGTCAATCTTCTGCCGGATTCGCTACAGACCATCCGGGTAGTTGACATCGTCGGGCTCGACAAACAGGCCGACGGTGGCACCCATGTCCGCTCCACGCTTGAGGTTGGGTCGATCCAGGTTCTCAAGACCGAGTCGAAGGGCAAGGCAAACAAGCGCATTC
Organism: uncultured Acidimicrobiia bacterium; assembly: GCA_965363765.1. Classification (GTDB taxonomy): domain Bacteria; phylum Actinomycetota; class Acidimicrobiia; order Spongiisociales; family JAENVV01; genus JAENVV01. The sequence goes on along the minus strand of CBDTUI010000017.1, from coordinate 2,877 downwards.
GGATCGAGATCCTCTAAATGGTCGATTTTGTTCTCGGGGTGTACTTCACCGCACTTTTCGTGCGCGGTTGGCTGCGCGGATTCGTCAAAGAGGCGATGGATCTGATCGGGTTGATTGTCGGTGCTTTCGTGGCACTTCGATACAGCCGCCCCCTGGGAGAGGTGTTCGAATCGATGTCGCAGACCGGGCCGACTGCCGCCCGCTACGTGGCCGGGATCGTCCTGTTTTTGGTCGTTGGATCGCTGGCGGCCATCGCCGCTCACTATCTGGGCAAGATCGCCTACCGACCAGGGTTCAAAACATCGAACCGGCTGTTTGGTGGATTCGCCGCTACTTCATGGGGATGGCTTCTCGCCACGGTGGTAATCATGCTGGCCACGATATTGCCGCTGAAGGGCGGCTTTGAGGAGGCGATGGACGAGTCGGTCATCGTCGGAGCGATCACCAACCCCGAAGGCGTCACTCAGCGAACAGTGCGGGCCGTTGCAGGCGACCGGCTGTTCAGTCAAGTGATGGCGCTTGAGGACCTCTTTGGAGATCAGCAGGTCATTCTCGAAGTGGGCGAATCAATACCTCTCGACCCGGTCCCTGCCGAGGAACTGGAGGTTGACGACGCCTCAGCCAGACGGATTTTCGACCTTGTGAACGACGCCCGCATCGAGGCCGGCCTGGCTCCGCTGCAGTGGTCAGACGCGCTCAGCTCGGTCGGCTTAGCGCACGCCAACGAGATGTACACAACCGGCTATTTCTCGCACGAGTCGCCCCGCACGGGCACGGTTGGCGATCGGGTGACCGCCGCCGGGATCTCGTATCTGATCGTTGGTGAGAATCTGGCGCTGGCCGCCGACGCGGTTCAGGTGCACGATGGCCTTATGAATAGCCCTTCTCATCGTGAAAATATCCTTCGCTCCGAGTTCCGAAGGTTGGGTGTCGGCGTCATCGATGGTCCCACCGGCCTGATGGTCGTGCAGGTGTTTAGCGGATGACCGATGAGGTGTCGCAGGCCTTGGGCAGGCAACTAGTTGATGCCTATGAGGAGTTCGTCATCGCTCGAACGCAAAGCTATGGCGTCGACCTGGGGGGAGCGATAGGAGCAGGCAAATCATGGTTGCAGGTAGAGCTTGAGCGGGAGCTAGCTGCTCCCTATCCCGAGCAACGTCGGGGCCCACTCGAGATCTTTCAGGCGGCCATGTCGTTCCCGACCGAGGCGCTCGCGACCGCCGGGGAAGCAAAGCCGACCCGGGACCCGATGGCTGTTCATGCGTTACCGGGTGACGTCTTTGACCTGGCTCCAGCCTCATCTCGAGACATCGGTGAGGCCGTGTGGTCGGCGCACCTTGTCTGGGGAGTTACGAAGGCGGCAGTCCTAAAGGGTCTAGCTGGACCCGAGGGAAGCTAGCTCAGCAAATGCGCTCTCGATACAAGCGACGAAGTCCTCAATGTCGGACAGCAGATCCCATTCACCGTTGATGCCCCAGCTGAGTTCTCCGTTGTACGAGAACAGGGCCAACCCATAGGCCTGGTTCTGCCAGAGCGGGACGAGCGGATACTGGTGTACGAGTTGTGAGTCGAGCATGAACACGGGAAACTGGGGGCCTGGAACGTTCGTGACTGTGGCCGCGAATGGTCGACGGCCAGCGGCCAACCGTGCCCCCATCGACAAGAGGGTTCCGGGAGTTCCCGATGACATCTGCACCAAAGTCGACGCGCCAAGCGCCTGATCGGTCTTTTTGAGATTCTGGGTCGCGTTTGCGACTTTGTCGTAGCGAGAGCGGGGGTCGGGGTCGGAGATCGGCAGATCCACCAGCCACATAGCGACCTGATTACCCAGGTTGCCGCGCTCGTCGGTCGCTCGGACCGACACCGGCACCATGATCCGATACTCCATGTCGGAAACATCTTGCTGACGATGGTCGATCAGAAAGGTTCTGACGGCGCCGGCCACTGTCGCCAGCACGACATCGTTGAGGGAACCACCGAGGTTGTTCTTGACCGCTTTGACATCGCTGAGCGGCATCGTGGTCCAACTGAATCGCCGGTTCGGACCGATCGGCTGATTGAGCGGGGTGGGCGCCCCTTTGCGCAACCATCCAGACGTCAGCGATGCGCCGACGGCTGACACTTTGTGGGCCAATTCACTGACCCGGTCCTCGCGAACGTCAGATCGATTGCGAACCTTGTCGAGGGTTGATCGCAGCCGACGCCCCAGGTCGCCAGCCGCCAGTTCGGCGCCGGTGGGTGTTGGGGCCGGGTTCCACGGCATTGCCTCGCCCGGATCTGACTCGGGGGTGAATCCGTACATCACGGCCATGAGATCGACACTGGAGATCCCATCGATCATTGAATGGTGGATTTTCGAGATGAGGGCGAATCGGTCGCCGGGGAGACCATCGACTAGCCAGAACTCCCAGAGCGGCTTGGCACGGTCGAGCTGTTGGGCCATGACTCGACCGGCCAGGTCCCGCAGCTGCTGCTCATCTCCTGGTTGGGGTAGCGAGGTGTGGCGGACGTGGTAGTCGAGGTTGAAATCGGCATCTTCGATCCACACCGGATACTTCTCGAGGGGAATCCAGGCGAGTTTTTGGCGATAGCGGTTCACCAGATGCAGGCGACCGGCCACGAATTGGCGGAACCGGTCGATGTCCATCGGTTCGCCGACGCTTTCGAAGATGGCTACCGACCCGACGTGCATGTGCGTCACTGGCGATTCGAGCGCCAGAAACGATGCGTCGAGAAAGGACAAACGTTCAAGTTGTTTCATGACACCCTCCTGGCGCCCGCGGCAGGAATCGAACCTGCGACCTACTGCTTAGGAGGCAGTCGCTCTATCCCCTGAGCTACGCGGGCGGGATTGGTTGACAACGCGGTTGGAAACTC